>NZ_JBFAIP010000286.1:0-1007 GCF_040654775.1 Streptomyces sp. NPDC050636 | reverse complement strand
CGTCCAGTGCGGTGTGGCAGCGGTGGTGGTTGTAGGTGTGGAGGAAGTCTGCCAGGGCAGTGGTTCGTTCGGTGTTGCTCGTGTAGGGCCGGATGTAGGCCCACTCGTCGAGCAGGGTGCGGTTGAAGCGTTCGACCTTGCCGTTGGTCTGCGGCCGGTAGATGCGGGTGAGCTTGCCGGTCGCGCCGAGGTCGGTCAGTGCCTGGCGCCAGGCGAAGCTCTTGCGGTAAGGCCAGGCGTTGTCGGTCAGGACCCGTTCGATGTGGTCGATGCCGTGAGCGGTGAAGAAGGCTGCGGCCCGGCGGAGGAAGGTTGCGCAGGTAGCGGCCTTCTCGTCCGGGTGGATCTCGCTGTAGGCGAGGCGGCTGTGGTCGTCGACGGCGGAGTGGACGTAGTCAAAGCCCATGCTGCTGCGGGTGACGCGGCCGGCCTGGCGGCCGAGGACCTTGTGGCCGCCGCCGTCGGGAATCCGGCCGAGCTTCTTGACGTCGACATGGATCAGCTCGCCGGGCCGGTCGCGTTCGTAGCGTCTGATCAGTTGGCCGGTGGGGCGGTCGAGGTAGGCCAGTCGGTTCAGGCCGTGGCGGGTCAGGACGCGGTGCACGGTCGAGGCGGGCAGGCCCAGGATGGGACCGATGCGGGCGGGTCCGAGCTTGCGGGTCTGACGCAGTTGGCATACCTGGGCCTCGACCGTCGTCGGGGTGCGGTGCGGGGTCCTGCGCGGTGTGCTGGAGCGGTCGATGAGCCCGGCCTCGCCTTCGGATCGCCAGCGGCGGATCCACTTGTGGGCGGTAGCTCGAGAGATGCCCATCTCGGCCGCGACATGCGAGACCGGGCGACCCGAGCAGACACGTTCGACCAGCAGCCGTCTGCCATGAACGGTCAGCCGGGCATTACGGTGGGACACGAAGACCTCCGTGCGGTGCAGTCCTAGACAGCTCCACCACACCGGAGGTCTTCGCCATGATCAAGCCCGGCAAGTGTCAACAACGCTCGTGATCAATACA
>NZ_JBFAIP010000285.1:0-1012 GCF_040654775.1 Streptomyces sp. NPDC050636 | reverse complement strand
ACCGGCCACTTGGACGGGCTGGCGGTCGCGAACACCTCCAAGCCCAGATGCCGCGCAATCTGCACCGCCGCCATCCCCACACCACCAGCAGCAGCATGTACGACCACCCGCTGACCGGCCCGCGCACCCGCCAGCTCCGCGAGCGCGTACCACGCCGTCATGAAGGCGCTGGGCACGGACGCGGCCTCGGCATAGGACCAGCCGTCCGGAATCCGCACCACTTGCCGCGCGTCCGTGACGGCCACCGGGCCGAATCCGCCCGCAGCGACACCCATCACACGGTCACCCAGCGCCAGCCCGCTCACCCCGGAGCCGGTCTCGATCACCGTCCCGGCGATCTCGGTGCCCATCAGGCCGCCACCGGGATACATGTCCAGACCGATCAGCACATCCCGGAAGTTCAGCCCGCCCGCGCGGACCGCCACCCGTATCTGCCCAACCTCCAGCCGGTCACCAGCCTGCGGCGCCGCCGCCAGCACCAGCCCCTCCAACGACCCACCCGCATCCGGCTCCAACCGCCACAGACCCTCAGGCGCCACCAACTCACCCGACGGACGCGACAACCGCCGCCCATAAGCCACCTTGCCGCGCACGACAAGCTCCGCCTCGTCGCCGGCGAGCACCGTCGGGAGGATGGCGGCCTCGTCGGTGGTGCCGGTTGCAGGAAGGTCTACGAGGACCAGCCGGCCGGGGTTCTCCGACTGTGCCGAGCGCAGCAGACCCCAGACGGAGGCCGCAGCCAGGTCGGCCACTCGCTCGCCCGCCGAGGCCGCCACACCGCCACGAGTGACGACCACCAGCTGGGCTGACTCCAGACGGTCTTCGCCCAGCCACTCCTGGACCAGACCCAGGGCCTGGCCGGTCGCCCGGCGGGCGGCCTCTGCCGCATCACCGCCTGGGCCGTCGCCGTCCGCGGAGGTCAGCACCACCCGCGGGGTGATTTCTCCTGCCTCGGTGGCGATTGCCAGCTCGGCGAGGTCGGCGAAGAAACGTACCGACACTCCGGCCGCGT
>NZ_JBFAIP010000284.1:0-1027 GCF_040654775.1 Streptomyces sp. NPDC050636 | reverse complement strand
TGATGACCGTGACACCCATCAGCAGGATGAACGCCCGGTTTCCGGTCACCTCGTCCCGACCGCCGGCCGAGGGGTACCTCGGCCGGCCGCGCGCCGTTCGCATGGTCCGCGCGTCAACCCGCCGTCCCGGCCCGCCGCATGGCCCGTCCGCCGGATGCCCAGTGCTGACCGGCCTCCGCCGGACCGCCGAATCCCTCATCCGGATGAACGGTCCCGGGAACCGGCCCCGCGCCTTCGAGGACCGCATGCGGGCCGTGCCGAGCGCTCTGCGGCCCCGCCCCCGGAGAACGGTTTCCGCAGGCCGCCTCGCCGCCGAGGCGCACGTCAACAGCGCGTACCACCGCCCCGCTTCGAGCGGTCCCGCCCGTCCCCATACCTGATCCGGGTGGCCTCTCCGCCACGGCCTTGGCAACGGCGCCGCACGCTCGCCAAGCTCGGTCTCGAACCCGCCGCGGGCATCCGGCCCGCCGCGGCACGCCATCGCCGTCCGGCGCGACCTCATACGGCGCCGTACGCCACGTCGTACTCCACGGGGGAGAGATTCCATGCGCATCCGCACGTTCCACACCACCGCCCTCATCACCGGCCTCGCCGCACTGGCCGCCGTGCTCGTCGCCCCGTCCGCCCTCGGGGCCCCGGCCGCGCACGCCGCACCGGGCAGCCGCACCGCTGCCGCCTCGGGCGACTGCACGGTCGGCCGGCTGTGCCTCTGGCCGCAGGCGGACTTCGGCGGCCGACGGCAGACCTACGACCTGTCCGGCACCGACATCGAGAGCTGTATCGCGCTGTCCGACGGAGTCAGCGCTGCCTCGTTCGCCAATCGCACCGGCCGGCCGGTCACCACGTACCAGAGCGCGGAATGCGCCGAGACCGGTGAGTTCGACACGTACCCGGGCGGCGGCAGCTGGGTGCCCGAATCCCCGTACGAGGTAAGGGCGTTCAAGATCTGGGAGCGCTGAGCGGGGGAGCGCAAACTGCCGTGGGGGGGGGGCGCGGTGGTGGGCGGGGGGGCGGCGGGGGGGGAAGA
>NZ_JBFAIP010000283.1:0-1029 GCF_040654775.1 Streptomyces sp. NPDC050636 | reverse complement strand
AGGGCTCGCAGAGAATCAACGTGTTGCTTCACGTGATTCGGCTCGTTGGTCTGGTATGGGCGTCTCCGATGAAGTTCGTGGTCAACTCGCCGTGAAGTTCGCGGTGTTGTTCCCGCATCTGGACGAACGGCAGCGGCGGCTGCTGATGGGGGCCGAAGCTCGGATCCTGGGGCACGGCGGTATCCGGGCGGTCGCGCGGGCGGCCCAGGTCAGCGAGACGACGGTTCGCAAGGGCGTGGACGGGTTGGAGGCCGGCGAAGAACCGTTGGGCCGGGTACGGAAGCCCGGTGGTGGTCGGAAGAAGGCCGTGGACCTTGATCCGGGTCTGCGGCCTGCGCTGCTTGCCCTGGTGGAGCCTGACGAGCGGGGCGATCCGATGTCGCCGCTGCGTTGGACGGTGAAGTCGACCAGGAACCTGGCGGCCGGGCTCACCCGTCAGGGTCACAGGGTGAGCGCGGACACGGTCGGGGACCTGCTGCGTGCGGAGGGCTTCAGCCTGCAGGCCGGCGCCAAGACCATCGAGGGCAAGCAGCACCCGGACCGTGACGCCCAGTTCCGCTACATCAACGAGCAGGCCAGACAGCACATGGACGCCGGACAACCGGTGATCAGCGTGGACACGAAGAAGAAGGAACTCGTCGGCGACTACAAGAATGCCGGCCACCAGTGGCGGCCCGCCCGCGAGCCGGTACTGGTCAAGACACACGACTTCCTGGACCGGCAGGGACCGGGCAAGGCGATCCCGTACGGGATCTACGACATCGCCGCGAACACCGGCTGGGTCACTGTCGGCACTGATCACGACACCGCCGCGTTCGCTGTCACCTCCATTCGCCGCTGGTGGCAGGCCCGCGGTCGGCCGGACTACCCGACCGCCACCCGGCTGCTGATCACTGCGGACGCAGGCGGCTCCAACGGCTACCGCACCCGCGCCTGGAAGACTGAACTCGCTGCCCTGGCCGCCGAGACGGGTTTGGACATCACGGTCTGCCACATGCCGCCGGGCACCTCGAAGTGGAACAAGATCGA
>NZ_JBFAIP010000282.1:0-1040 GCF_040654775.1 Streptomyces sp. NPDC050636 | reverse complement strand
GGAAGGCGTACGTGGGCAGCTCCACCCGCTTCGCCTGCGGCAGCACCACGGACCAGTCCACGGCCACACCATTGACGAACGCCTCGGCCAGCGACGTAATCAGGCGCGTCGCCCCACCGTCGTCGCGGCGCAGCGTCCCGCACACCGAAGCGGGCACCGCACCCGGGCCCGCCTCCTGCGCCACCTCCTCCAACGACTCGGTCATCGCACCCAACAGCACCGGATGCGGAGTGACCTCAATGAAAACCTGATGCCCCTGACCAGCCAGGGTCCGCACCGCACGGTCGAAATACACCGAAGCCCGCAGACTCCCGTACCAGTACGCGGCATCCAGCTCGGGGCCCGACAGAGCCTCGCCCGTCATCGCCGACACCATCGGCACCCGACCCTGACAGGGCGTCACCTCAGCCAGTACGGAGAGAATCTCCCCCTCCAGCCGCTCCACCTGCGCGGAGTGCGACGCGTAATCCACGGCCACCATCCGGGCCCGGACACCCTCGGCCTCCAGCTCCGCCTGCAACTCCTCCAACGCCCCCGGCTCACCGGAAACCACCACCGCAGACGGCCCGTTCACCGCCGCCAACGACAAACGCTCACCCCACTTCGGCAAGCGCTCCTCAACCGCCCCAGCCGACAGGCTCACCGACAGCATCCCGCCCGCACCAGCCAGGACCTTCAACGACTGCGAACGCAGCGCCACCACCCGCGCGCCATCCTCAAGCGACAGCATCCCCGCCACCGTCGCCGCAGCAATCTCACCCTGTGAGTGACCGACAACCGCGTCGGGGGTCACTCCCGCGGCCTCCCACACCGCCGCCAGCGACACCATCACCGCCCACAACGCAGGCTGCACCACATCCGCAGCCTCCAACGCAGGCGCACCCTCCACACCCGCGAGGACATCACTCAACGACCACGGCACGTACGATGCCAGCGCCGCCTCGCACTCCGCGAGGCGCGCTGCGAACACCGGGCTGGACTCCGCCAACTCCCGCCCCATGCCCAGCCACTGCGACCCCTGACCCGCAAAGGCGAACACC
>NZ_JBFAIP010000281.1:0-1061 GCF_040654775.1 Streptomyces sp. NPDC050636 | reverse complement strand
TGTGTGTCAGGAGCTGAGGTGGTACTGCGTCCACGGCTGCGTCGGACCCGGCACCGGCGCCGACTCCTCATACGGAGACGCAAACTGCCCCCACGCAGCCAACGCCTGATCCCAATCCCCCGGCAACCCCGACACCTCCGAAACCGACTCCCCCGACGACACACCCCCACCCGAATACCACCCCGACGGCACCGTCTGCGCCGACGACACCACACCCCAACCACCCGACGACTGCGCCGGAACCCCACACTCCCCCTCACGCACCTCACCACCACCCCGCCGATGCCGCCCCCCATACCCCTCCTGCACCGAACCAGAAGGCAACCGCCCCAACGCCGACAACTGCTGCGCACGCGCCACCAACCGCGTCAAATCCAACCCAAACTCCGCAGCCAACTCCCCCAAATCAACCCCCGTCTGCCAACTCCCCACCAACACCGCATCCACCGCAGCAAAACCACCCGACTCCCCCACACCAACCGAACCCCCACCCGACCCCACAGAACCCACAGAACCCACCGACACCCCCTCCTCCACACACTCCACCCCACCAACCACATCCCCATCCCCCACACCCACACCCACACCCACACCCACACCCGAGCTCACACCCACATCCGAGCCCCCACCCACACCCACACCCGAACCCACACCCGAAGCCGACACCACAGCCGACGCCGACGCAGCAGCCAACAACTCCTCCGCCACCGCCCGCGCATCCTCCTTCCCCACCGTCCGCCGCGCCACCCGCACCTCACGCTCATTCAACCCAAACAAATCCGCAACAGCCCCCACACTCCCCACCGTCACCGCAAAAGCCGCCAACACCCGCAACCGATCCGCCTGCGCCTCATCCAACCGCGCCTGCGCCTCCCTCACCCGCTCATCCCCCACACAAAACGCCTCCGCCAACACCGCATGACGACCCCACAACTCTCTCGGCTCCATACCCACACAACACCCCCCACCCCCCACACGAAACCCACCACCACACCAAACACCACGAACGCACCCATCCACCCACAACCCGACAATCACCCAACAACACAAACCACCACCAC
>NZ_JBFAIP010000280.1:0-1061 GCF_040654775.1 Streptomyces sp. NPDC050636 | reverse complement strand
GTTCACAGTCTCCCACCTATCCTACACAAGCCGAACCGAACACCAATATCAAGCTATAGTAAAGGTCCCGGGGTCTTTCCGTCCTGCTGCGCGAAACGAGCATCTTTACTCGTAGTGCAATTTCACCGGGCCTATGGTTGAGACAGTCGAGAAGTCGTTACGCCATTCGTGCAGGTCGGAACTTACCCGACAAGGAATTTCGCTACCTTAGGATGGTTATAGTTACCACCGCCGTTTACTGGCGCTTAAGTTCTCAGCTTCGCCAACCCGAAGATTGACTAACCGGTCCCCTTAACGTTCCAGCACCGGGCAGGCGTCAGTCCGTATACATCGCCTTACGGCTTCGCACGGACCTGTGTTTTTAGTAAACAGTCGCTTCTCGCTGGTCTCTGCGGCCACCCCCAGCTCAGAGTGCAAGACTCATCACCGGAAATGGCCCCCCTTCTCCCGAAGTTACGGGGGCATTTTGCCGAGTTCCTTAACCATAGTTCACCCGAACGCCTCGGTATTCTCTACCTGACCACCTGAGTCGGTTTAGGGTACGGGCCGCCATGAAACTCGCTAGAGGCTTTTCTCGACAGCATAGGATCATCCACTTCACCACAATCGGCTCGGCATCAGGTCTCAGCCTTAACGTGCGACGGATTTACCTATCACACGGCCTACACCCTTACCCCGGGACAACCACCGCCCGGGCTGGACTACCTTCCTGCGTCACCCCATCGCTTACCTACTACAGATCTGGACCACCGGCTCCACCACGTCCCTTTGTCCGAAGACTCCAGGCCGGCTTCACGGGCTTAGCATCGTCTGATTCGATATTGGGCGTTTCAAAGCGGGTACCGGAATATCAACCGGTTATCCATCGACTACGCCTGTCGGCCTCGCCTTAGGTCCCGACTTACCCTGGGCAGATCAGCTTGACCCAGGAACCCTTAGTCAATCGGCGCAAGAGTTTCCCACTCTTGTATCGCTACTCATGCCTGCATTCTCACTCGTGAACCGTCCACAACTCGTTTCCACGGCTGCTTCACCCGGCACACGACGCTCCCCTACCCATC
>NZ_JBFAIP010000279.1:0-1083 GCF_040654775.1 Streptomyces sp. NPDC050636 | reverse complement strand
GCAGAGAGATCGATGCGGGCGGCCATGTCGAGGTTCACCTCGCCGTACGGGCGTACATGGGACCAGAACAGCGGGTCAGCCGCGCCGGTCGGCGGGGGTGAGCAGGTCGGCACACTCCGGCTCGTCCAGGACGTCTTGGAGCATCAGGGTGGGGACTGGCCGTGGCCAGCCTGCTCCACAAATCGTTGGCCTGATAGGGGCAAGGGGGTCACAGCCGCCGGTCAGGGCGTTCTCACCCTGAGACCAGCCCGCAGGAGGCCAGTGTCGGGAGTGGGCATCGGTCGGCCAAGGTGAGCGCCACTGGGCAGTCCCGTTGCTTCACGGCGCGCACGGTCTGCACGAACGAGCGTTGATTCGGGGTGCCGCTGCACCATGACCGGGCTGGCAGGCACCCCTAATTACAGTCGGGGAGCCTCCAGTTGCCTGTAAAGGTTGTCCCCTAACGGCGGGGCGCAAGTGAGATGATCTCTCATGCCGTCAGTGTGCTCGCGACCACTGACAACGCCCGCGGCGGCCCAGTAACACCCATCTGGACCTGCCCCGGGCGGGCGGCGACCACCGGCGGGTGCTGGCGGTGCTGAGATTCCCGGAAGGAAACGGCTGACCCCGGGCGCTCGCCGAAGGCCCGGCCGACGCCGGGGCGACGGAAGGTTGGTGTGCGGGGCCGACGGAACCGGGTATCGTCTTTGTCATGTTCTTCCAGACGCCGATTTACGAGTGAGAGCGTGATGGGCCCCTGCTGACGTCCTTCGACGTCGCCGCCCATCCCCCACCGATGAATCCGTAGATCACTTCACATCATTACCGGGAGAACCCGTGACCGTGAGCAAGAACATCAACAACCCCGTGGGCATGGGCGGCGGCCAGCGCAAGAAGCTGTCCCGCGCCGAACGGCAGAACAACGGCCCGCACCGCAACCTCGACCGCCAGGGTGCAGCCGACCAGAAGGCGGAGCTGGTGCGCAAGATGCGCGAGAAGGCAGGCGCAGCTGAGGGCGCCGGGCAGGCGGGCGACGACACCGCACAGAGCTGACGCACCGCCGCCGCAGGGCGGCACCGCACGGGGCAGGGCCCGGACCGCGAC
>NZ_JBFAIP010000278.1:0-1092 GCF_040654775.1 Streptomyces sp. NPDC050636 | reverse complement strand
GTCGCTGGCCGAGGCGTTCGTCAATGGTGTGGCCGTGGACTGGTCCGTGGTGCTGCCGCAGGCGAAGCGGGTGGAGCTGCCCACGTACGCCTTCCGGCACGACCGGTACTGGCCGCGGGACCTGTCGGCACCGTCGGTCGGCGGATCGGCCACCGGCGGGGACGGGGCGGGCACGGCGGCCGAGGCCCAGTTCTGGGCGGCCGTTGAAGGTGGCGACCTGGCTCAGATCGCGGACACGCTCGCCATCGAGGACCAGCAGCATCTCAGCGAGGTGCTGCCGGCGTTGACGTCGTGGCGGCGCCGTGAGCAGGACCGGTCCGTGACCGCGGGCTGGCGGTACCGGATGGGCTGGGCCCCGGTCGCCGAGCCCGACCCGGGCGTGCTGTCCGGGACTTGGCTCGTGGCGGTCCCCGAAGGACTGGCAGAGGACGGCCTGACGCAGGGGTGCGCGGCGGCGCTGGGCGCCCGCGGAGCCGACGCTGTGGTGGTCGAGGTCCCGGGCGGGTCCGTGGACCGGGATGGTGTGGCTGCGCTGTTCGGTGAGGCGTTGGAGAGTGCGGGCGTGGAGCCTGCCGGCGTGGTTGCGGGTGTGTTGTCGCTGCTGGCGCTGGATGAGGCGCCGGTGCCGGAGCACCCGGTGGTGGCCGGGGGACTGGCCGCGACGCTGGGCCTTGTACAGGCGTTGGGCGATGTCGGAATTGTCGCACCGTTGTGGCTGGCCACTCGTGGTGCGGTGGCGGTCACGCCGGACGAGGTGCTGGTCAGTCCGGTGCAGGCGCAGGTGTGGGGTCTGGGACGGGTCGTCGGTCTGGAACACCCGGACCGTTGGGGCGGGTTGATCGATCTGCCCGCGACGGTCGACGAGCGCGCAGGCGCACGCCTCGTGGCAGTGCTGGCCGGCGGTGGTGAGGACCAGGTCGCCATCAGGACGGCCGGGGTCTTCGGCCGCAGGATGAGCCGGCCCGCCCAGGCCCGCGGTGCCGAGGGGCACTGGATGCCGCGTGGCAGTGTGCTGATCACGGGTGGGACGGGTGCGATCGCCGGGCATGTGTCGCGGTGGCTGGCCGAGCGGGAGGCGGCGCGCCTCGTGCT
>NZ_JBFAIP010000277.1:0-1124 GCF_040654775.1 Streptomyces sp. NPDC050636 | reverse complement strand
TAGTGACCTGAGTCGGAGATTCTTCGTTGGTTTGGTGTGAATCATCGTGGCCCGAAGATCCCGCCGTTGTCGGTAACGGATGCCCAGCAGGCCGTACTTGAGGGGTGGGTGCGTCGCCGGTCGACTGCTCAGGCTCTGGCCCTGCGGTCCCGGATCGTGCTGGAGTGCGCCCAGGGGCACTCGATCATGGAGGTGTCACGACGGCTGAAGGTCGCTCCGGACACGGTCCGCACCTGGCGAAGGCGCTTCCTCGACCGCGGACTGGACGGCCTTTCCGACGAGCCCAGGCCAGGTGTCCCCCGGAAGATCACCGATGCCGATGTCGAGCGGGTGATCGTCAAGACACTGGAGGAGAAGCCAGCGAACGCCACGCACTGGTCGACCCGGTCGATGGCGTCGGCGACCGGGATGTCCCAGTCGGCCGTCTCGAGGATCTGGCGTGCCTTCGCCCTGGCCCCACACCGCTCCGAGACGTTCAAGCTGTCCACGGACCCGCTGTTCATCGACAAGGTCCGTGATGTGGTCGGCCTGTACCTCGATCCACCAGAGAAGGCACTGGTGCTGTGTGTGGACGAGAAGTCACAGATCCAGGCCCTGGACCGGTCCCAGCCGGTGCTGCCGATGATGCCCGGGGTTCCCGAACGCCGCAGCCATGACTACGTCCGCGCCGGCACCACCACCCTGTTCGCGGCCCTGGAGGTAGCCAGCGGCAAAGTGATCGGTTCACTGCACCGCCGGCACCGGGCCGCCGAGTTCAAGAAGTTCCTGGCCAAGCTCGACCGGGAAGTCCCCGCAAGCCTCGACGTGCACCTGATCCTGGACAACTACGCCACCCACAAGACACCTGTCATCAAGAAGTGGCTGCTGGCACATCCCCGCTTTCACCTGCACTTCACACCCACCGGCTCATCGTGGCTGAACCTGGTGGAGCGATGGTTCGGCGAGCTGACGGCGAAGAAGCTCCGCCGCGGTGTCCACCGCTCCGTCCAAGCCCTCGAGCGCGACATCCGAATCTGGCTCGCCGACTGGAACGAACACCCCAGACCCTTCGTCTGGACGAAGACCGCCGACGAGATCCTCGACAAAGTCGCCGCCTACTGTCGGAGAATCTCCGACTCAGGTCA
>NZ_JBFAIP010000276.1:0-1137 GCF_040654775.1 Streptomyces sp. NPDC050636 | reverse complement strand
CCCTGCTGCCCGGCCGTGACCAGCAGCGATAGCGGCCTCTGCCCCTGTTCACAGGCCAAGTGAATCTTTGTGGTCCACCCTCCACGGGACCGGCCAAGGCCATGGTCGTCGGGTTCCACCCGATTGCCGCCCGGCGGTTCCTTCTGGGCCTGCCCGTCACGCCGGGCGCCAGCGGCGTGCTGATGGGCCCGGCAGATCGTCGAGTCGACGTTGACCTCCCAGGTGATCAGCCCGGCCGCATCCGCTCGGGTTTGCAGCCCAGTCAGCACCACCGACCAGACACCCTGGCGCTGCCAGCGGCGGAAGAGCCCGTAAACCGTCTGCCACGGACCGTATTCCGTCGGTAGATCCCGCCATGGGGCATCAGTTCTCACCCGCCAGCGGATTCCGTCGATCAACCTCCGTCGGCACACCGACGGGCCTGCCCAACACCGCGACGGGCAACAACGGCCTCAGCGCCGCCCACTGATCATCTGAAAGATCCCCTCGCCCCACACCGAGATCATCACCGCACAAGGCGAGACATGGACCCCAGTTCTAAAACACGGCCTACATGGACAACGACCCGATGGTGTGCGCGCAGGCCGACTGCTCTATGGCGGAGAGCCTGTCCACCGTTGCGGTTCAGGCGCTCGTTGCTGCCCCATTTCGAAGAAGTTCTACGAACGAAAACGAGGCGAGGGCAAAGGACACAAGCAGGCGGTCCTCGCCCTCGCCAGGCGGCGCCTCAACGTCCTGTGGGCCCTCATTCGCGATGGCCGGACCTTTGAGCTCAACATGGGCGACGTCTCAGCAGCGTGATCCGCGGCCAACCGGGATTGACAACTTGATTGGGAATCTCAACGGAGTTTGACCAGTCTCACCGACGTTTGATCGCGGCGTGGTGGGCCGGTTTGAGGGGAGGTCGGAGTCACCCCCCTACGGGCCCGCGGGGCTGGCGTCCCCGGCTCGCGCGGCGGCCGCCGCCTCCAGCAGGGGCCAGCCGTCGACCTCCACCGCCCGCCGCTCCCCCGGCTGCCACCCGCGGGCCGAAGCCGCGTCAAGCAGGGCCCGGACGGCGCCCGGTTCGTGCAGGTTAAGGGAGCCGCCCCGGACATACCCCACGTCCCCGGAGCCCATGGGGAACCCTCCCGGGAC
>NZ_JBFAIP010000275.1:0-1164 GCF_040654775.1 Streptomyces sp. NPDC050636 | reverse complement strand
GTTCGCGCGTGCCTCGGCGGCGGCCCGGTGCAGAGCCGTCAGGCTCCCCAGCGAACCGCTCACGCCGGCTACGACGCGCCGAGTGCCGGGTCCGCCCATGGGGCCACGCTCCTTGTCCTGTGCCGCGTTTCCGTCTCGCGTTGCTGTCTCGGTTCATCGAAATGTCGCCCATGGAGCGGTCACGACTTGTTGGCGCTTCCCATACGCGGTGAGGGGAGACCCTGACGGCTCCATGACGAAACCGGGTAACCGGGGCAAGACGACACCGGGCAAGAGAGGGAAGTGGACCAGCATCCGTTCACCGGCGGGGCACCGCACGAACAGCACCGGGGGAGCAAGCCCCCGGCGGAGGGATCAGAGTTGCGTCAACGTCTTCGACCGCCATCACGGTATTTGCCGCCGTGAAGTGACGATGCTCCTAAGAACCTCGCACGCCGTCCGGCGCCGTGCCGTAAGACACCCTTCGCGGTGCCGCCCGGCGTGCCGCATTGCCGAAGAGGGATACGTGGAGGAGTACGTAATGGCGCGGGCCAGCGGTGCGACCGACGGGCCGGGCTCGCGTCCCGGCAGACTCAAGGTCTTTCTCGGGGCTGCTCCCGGGGTGGGCAAGACCTACCGGATGCTGGACGAGGGGAAGCGCCGTGCCGCGCGCGGCACGAACGTCGTGGTGGCCTTTGCGGAGTGTCATGGTCGTGCGTCCACCGAGGCGATGCTCGAAGGGCTCGACGTGCTGCCGCGGGTGGTGCGCAGGCACGGGGGCACGGACTTCGGCGAACTCGACCTGGATCGGGTGCTGGCGCTGCGTCCGCAGGTGGTGCTCATCGACGAGCTCGCCCATACCAACGCGCCGGGCTGCCGGAACGCCAAACGCTGGCAGGACATCGGGGAGCTTCTCGATGCCGGGATCGCTGTCGTGACCACGCTGAACATCCAGCACCTGGACTCTCTCAGCGATGTGGTCGAGAAGATCACCGGCGTCCCGCAGTACGAGACCGTGCCCGACGAAGTCGTCCGCCGCGCGGACGAGATCGAGTTGGTCGACCTGCCGGCCGAGGGGCTGCGGCGCCGTATGGCGCACGGCAACATCTACCCGCCGGAGAAGGTCGACGCGGCTCTGTCGCGCTACTTCCGGGTCGGGAACCTCACCGCGCTTCGGGAGTTGGC
>NZ_JBFAIP010000274.1:0-1165 GCF_040654775.1 Streptomyces sp. NPDC050636 | reverse complement strand
TGCGGTGCAGTCCTAGACAGCTCCACCACACCGGAGGTCTTCGCCATGATCAAGCCCGGCAAGTGTCAACAACGCTCGTGATCAATACACCTAGGCACCTCGGCGCACACGCACACTGAGGAGGTGAATCGACGAGTACAACGAGAGCTCGGTGACTTCCTGCGCAGCAGGCGCGAGCGCATCGCCCCCGCCGACGCGGGGTTGCCCGCCGGGCCGCGCCGCCGCACCCCGGGACTGCGTCGCGAGGAGGTGGCGCAGCTGGCGTTCATCTCGACCGAGTACTACACGCGACTGGAGCAGGCCCGCGCCCCGCACCCGTCCCGCGAGGTACTGGCCCAACTCGCCCGCGCGCTGCGCCTGTCGGACGCCGAGCGCGACCACCTCCACCACCTCGCCGGTGCCCCGCCCGCACCCCCGCCCGGACCTTCGCGGGAGGTACGGCAGAGCATCGTCGACCTGCTGCACCGGCTGCCGGAGGCCGCGGCGGTCGTGATGTCGGCGACGTACGAGGTCATCGCCTGGAACGACCTGGCCGCCGCCCTGATGGAGGACTTCTCCGCCCTGTCGCGCCGGGACCGGAACCTCATCCGACGCGCCTTCCTCGGCCCGTACCCGCACGGCCGACGGCTGTACGGCGTCTCGGACGCGGACGAGTTCACCCGGACCTCGGCCCAGCACCTGCGCGCCGCCGCAGCCCGCTACCCCAACGACCCGGAGGTGACCGGTCTGGTCGAGGAACTCCTCGCCGGCAGCGAGGAGTTCGCCCGGATCTGGGCGGCCCACGACGTGACCGCCCGGCCGACCCTCTGCAAGACCTTCGAGCACCCTCTCGTCGGCCCCGTCAACGTCAACTGCGACGTCCTGGACATCGCCGACCGGGACCAGCAAGTCGTCATTTACACCGCCGCCCCCGGCTCACCGTCGGAAGAGGCACTGCGGCTGCTGTCAGTCGTCGGCACGCAGCGCATGGGCGTGCCCGGCTGACCTGTCTCCAGCCCCGTGATCACGATGTGGGGCATCACTCCGGGGTCACCCGTCACCAACGTGCCGGGACAACTCGCCTAGAGCCTGACCCATCGGACAGGCCCTAGCTGTATTGATCACGAGCGTTGTTGACACTTGCCGGGCTTGATCATGGCGAAGACCTCCGGTGTGGTGGAGCTGT
>NZ_JBFAIP010000273.1:0-1166 GCF_040654775.1 Streptomyces sp. NPDC050636 | reverse complement strand
AGCACGAGGCGCGCCGCCTCCCGCTCGGCCAGCCACCGCGACACATGCCCGGCGATCGCACCCGTCCCACCCGTGATCAGCACACTGCCACGCGGTGTCCAGGTCCGACCGTTGCCACGGTGCTGCGCCTGCACCGCCCGAGACAGCCTGCGGCCGAGCACCCCGGCCGCCCTGATCGCGACCTGGTCCTCACCACACCCGGCCAGCACCGCCACAAGCCGTGCACCAGCCCGGTCATCCATCGCCGCGGGCAGGTCGATCAACCCGCCCCAACGGTCCGGGTGCTCCAGACCGACGACCCGGCCCAGACCCCACACCTGCGCCTGCACCGGACTGACCAGCACCTCGTCCGGCGTGGCCGACACCGCACCACGGGTGCCTATCCACAGCGGTGCGACGATTCCTGCATCGCCCAACGCCTGTACAAGGCCCAGCGTCGCGGCCAGTCCCCCGGCCACCACCGGGTGCTCCGGCACCGGCGCCTCATCCAGCGCCAGCAGCGACAACACACCCGCAACCACGCCGGCAGACTCCACGCCCGCACTCTCCAACGCCTCACCGAACAGCGCTGCCACACCATCCCGGTCCACGGACCCGCCCGGGACCTCGACCACGACTACCTCGGCCCCACGAGCGGCCAACGCGGCCACACACTGCTGTGCCGAGTCGTCCTCGCCCAGTCCAGCGGAGGCCACAATCAGCCAAGTCCCGGACAACACACGGGAGTCGGGCTCGGCGATGGGCGACCAGTTCACCCGGTAGCGCCAGTTCGCGGTCACCGACCGGTCCAGCTCACGGCGCCGCCACGAAGCCAGCATCGGCAGGATCTCACCCAGATACCGCTGGTCCTCGATCTCCAGCACATCGGCAACCCGCGTCACGTCGCCGTCGTCGACCGCCGCCCAGAACTGCGCTTCCGCCGCCGTACCCGCGCCGCCTCCACCGACGACCGAGCCCGGCGTCGGCATCAGCGCCAGGACCCCCTCCGGCCAGAACCGCCGGTGCCGGAAGGCATACGTCGGCAGCTCCACCGACTCGCCCGCCGGGAGCACCTTCGACCAGTCCACCGCCGCACCGTTGACGAAGGCCCGCGCCAGGCCGTTGACCAGCCCGGTCACACCCTGGTCGTCACGACGCTGCAGCGGTACGAAGACGCCCTCATCGCT
>NZ_JBFAIP010000272.1:0-1168 GCF_040654775.1 Streptomyces sp. NPDC050636 | reverse complement strand
CCCCGCCCGCCCGCCCGCCCGCTCGTCCGTGGTCGTGGTGACGCACGTCGTGCTGGACCGCTATCCGGCGGTGAAGTACCTGGCCTGGCGAGGAACCTCTTGGCGCCCGCCTCACGGCGGGTGAAGTGGGCTGACGTCCAGGCGAACCAAGGATCGCCGGTGGCCGTCCCATCCGGCCTTGCGAACGCGCTGGTCATTATCGCGGACAACACAGTGCATCTGGCGATCAACGCCGTCGCCCTGACGTGGGGGTGACGGCGATGACACGGTCAGCGGTTGAGCTGGGCCATCAACTCACGGTTCGCGGCGCGGGCCGCTTCGAGGTCCTCATCCCGTTCCGCCAGTTCGCTGCGGAGGTCGAGAATCTGCTGTTCCAGCTCGGTGGTGCGGCGTGTGAGCGTCTCGATGTCGGCCAGTGGCTTCGTTGATGTCTAGGAACAGCGTTTGTCGACTGGTTCCGGAGTCAGTTGGTGATCATGCGGTTCGTGAATGTCGAGCAGAAATGGCGGCGTTCTCGCGGGGCGGCGAGAAAAGGGAAGGCGGAAGCCAACTGGCCGTTGGCAGGATGTCCGCGGTGAACATCCGAGGGGAAAGGACCCCACGACCGTGGCTCGTGCCATCACTTTGATCCGCTCCACCGCCCTGTCCGACGTCGCCGAGTACGCCTACGCGGCCACGGCGCCCGCCGAGTCACGCCTGATCTTCCTTGCAGGGGCGTGTCCGCTGAACGATGACGGCTCCACAGCTGCGATCGGGGACTACGCGGGCCAAGCAGCGAAAGCCATCGAGAACATGCAGGCCGCTCTTACTGCCTCAGGCGCGTCACTCCAGGACGTCATTAGCACACGGGTTCTCGTCGCATCGGCCCGGCGGGAGGACCTGGTGGCCGCCTGGCAGGTAGTCCGGGACTCGTTCGCTGACCATGACGTTCCCAGCACGTTGATGGGCGTCACCGTGCTCGGCTACAAGGACCAACTCGTTGAAATCGAGGCCGTCGCCGCCGTGCTCGATTCTTGAGACCTCTTCCAAGGACACCGCAAACGCGGGATGGCCAGGCGTCCGCCAGAAGGACACCCACATGCTCTGGTTCACCACTGCCCAGCCCGCCCCCGCCCCCGCGCCGCCCCCCCCCCCCCGGGGGGGGGACAAGGACGCACCGCCCCCGCCG
>NZ_JBFAIP010000271.1:0-1251 GCF_040654775.1 Streptomyces sp. NPDC050636 | reverse complement strand
CGCAACACCCCCAGCACCCAACTCCGGCACCACCCTCACCACCACAACCGACGGAACCTCCCCACCCGCCACCACCGACGCCACCAACCCACCCACACCCTCAACACCCAACTCCACCAACCCACCCACACCCACCGACACGCCCTCAAACGCAACCGGCACCCACTCCACCCCGAACATCGACTCGCCCGCAGAACCCGAACCGCCCGCCAGGTCCTCAGCCGACACCGACCGCAACACCAAAGAGCCCACCGACGCCACCAACCCGCCCTCGGCGTCAGCCAACGTCACCGACAGACCCTCACCGGCCTCAGCCGGTACCACCCGCACCCGAGCCATCGACGCGCCCGACGCGTGCACCACCACATCGCCCCACGCAAACGGCAGCGCCAACCGCTCACCCACAGCGTCCGTGCCGACGATTACGTGCAACGCCGCGTCCAGCAGCGCCGGATGTACGCCGAACCCGGACACCTCCATGTCCTCGGCCAGCGCCACCTCCGCGAACAGCTCCTCGCCACGCCGCCAAGCCGCCCACACCCCCTGAAACACCGGACCGTAAGCCAGGCCGGACTCCGCCAGCGCCGGGTAGAAACCGTCCAGATCCACCGCAACGGCACCGACCGGAGGCCACTGCATCAGGTCACTGTCGCCAGCCCCGATCACGGAGTCGGCCGGGCCCAGCACACCAGCCGCATGCCGCACCCACTCCCCCTCCAGCACGGCATCCTCAACCTGGGCATACACGGCCACCGCACGGCGACCGGCCTCATCCGGCCCCTCCACCGTGACCTGAACCCGCACCCCACCCCGCACCGACAACACCAACGGCGCCTCGACGACCAGTTCCTCGACGCGGCCGCAGTCGACCTCGTCACCGGCGCGCACCGCCATTTCAACCAATGCAGCACCCGGCACCATCACCTGCCCGGCCACCACATGATCGGCCAACCACGGCTGCCCAGAGAGAGACAACCGACCGGTCAGCATCAGGCCTCCGCTCGCCGGCAGCGACACCGACGCCCCCAGCAACGGATGACGCGCAGGGGACTGACCCAGCCCCACCGCATCCACCACACCGGAACCACCCAGCAGCCAGTACCGCTGCCGCTGGAACGCATACGTCGGCAGACCAACCCGCTGGGCACCCGTGCCCGTAAAGACCTTGGCCCAGCCGACGGCTACGCCTCGTACGAACACCTTCGCCAGCGCCGTGAGCAGTGCACGGGGTTCGTCACGGCCACGGCGCAG
>NZ_JBFAIP010000270.1:0-1262 GCF_040654775.1 Streptomyces sp. NPDC050636 | reverse complement strand
GACACTCCTGGTCGTTTCAGACGACCGGGCCGCTGGCTATCCTCCCGCGACCCGGACTTGGGCATGCTGATGAAGCGTCTGGCGGGCCATATTCATCAACCTCCCTTGTCGCAGCGGTCACCACGCACCTCTCACGTGCGTGCCGGCGAAACGTAACAGAGGCTGCCGATCGCTTCCACAGGATTTGTTCAGCGAGAATGCAGGGAATTCCGTCACGCGCCTCCGCCGGCACAACGCAATCCCAGGTCGGCGGCGGCCGTCCGCCGCCCCTCATCACTGCGTGGCGGCGCCCCCGTTCCAGGGCCCGCCACGCGGCAGAAGTCCTACTTGCCTTCGGACAGGGAAGCACTCCAGTAGCCCTGACCGGCCCACGCCTTCTGGCGCTTGGCGACGTGCTTGCCGAACGACTTCACCCGCGGTACCGCATGCCAGGTGGTGCTAGCGTGGCCGATCCCGTGATCAAGGCTCGTGGCGGTCGGCCCGCCCTTGATCGCGATGGCCGCGTTGACGTTGGTGACCTTCGCGTCGGCGACGACCTTCTTGCTGCCGCCCTTGGCTGCCTGGAAACGCAGTGCCAGCGTCTTGGAGGTGACCGGGATGTCGTAGATCCGCTCGGTCACGGTGAAGGTCAGCGACGTGGTGCGCAGCTTGTCCTTGCCCGTGCGGGTCGCGATGTCGGTGACGAACGTGACGCCCTCGTGGTACGGGTCGGTGATGTGCGCCGGCCGGCCGATGCTGCCCTTGACGGTGTTGGCGAGCGCCAGGTAGATGTCGCGGTCCAGGAGATAAGTGACGAACTTGGCCTGCTTGGCCTTCGGCAGCGCCTTGAGCGTCTGCCTCGCCTTGAGGTACGTGAGGTAGCCGCTCACCGTCAGCTTCGCCGCGGGCTCGCTCACCGCGCCGGCGGCGGCCCGGGGCGCGGAGGCCTGTGCGGAGGTGTGGTTGTCGGCGAATGCCTGACCCGTACCGCCGAGCAGGGCGATCGACGCGGCGGCAACAGCGGTGGCTGCGATGCGGTGGGTGCGCATGAGTGGGTGCGGCTCCTGGTGAGACGAGTGGTGGACGTGGCGCCGGCGAGCCTATGAACCGTCTCCGTTGGGGGAAATTGTCTCTTCGGTCCGGGCCGCCTGGTCATGCCCGAAAAAGGCACTGCCTGAAAGGGGAAAATGCCCTTTAGGGCGGCGTTTGTGCGGCGCAGGCAATGGCAGCCCGCCGCTGTCACTACCTGCGGCGTTGTCGCACGTTCGAGGGGCGGTCTCCGT
>NZ_JBFAIP010000269.1:0-1263 GCF_040654775.1 Streptomyces sp. NPDC050636 | reverse complement strand
CTACCGTCCCGAGTGGACCCTCCACCACCTCCCCGAGGGGCGCACTCCTGGCCAGTTCCACGCCGCGGACGACCGCTTCTGGTCCGGCGAGGGGCAGGACACGAAGCGGACCCGCGGCAGGGCGGGTCAAGCGCCGCCGGGGCGCTTGCGGGGGTGTGGCGGGGCAGAGCCCCCCGCGCAGTAAGGTCAGCGCGCTTGTACGGTCAGCCGGTCGCCGACCGGGGCACTGCTGCAACTGGCCGAAGCCCCCGCCCCAACTGGACCGCAGGCCAGCGACGGTGGGCCCTGGCTCATGGCCCATCGCGGGACGGGAGGAACGGCGGGGTCCTTTACCTATTAAGACGGAAGATCTTCCGCGAGCCTCTGACCTGCGGTAACGCGCAGCCCACCTTTCAGCACCGCAACCTGGCTATGCA
Organism: Streptomyces sp. NPDC050636; assembly: GCF_040654775.1. NCBI lineage: Bacteria > Bacillati > Actinomycetota > Actinomycetes > Kitasatosporales > Streptomycetaceae > Streptomyces > Streptomyces sp. NPDC050636. The sequence continues at coordinate 847 of NZ_JBFAIP010000269.1, read as the reverse complement.
GAATTGAATAAAATAGAGTCCGAATCTTGCCTCTACTATGCACTACTGAATAGAATCAGCTGAGCTGAATCAAACCGAGACAGCAGCGCAACGTCCCATTCACCTCTGGAGATACTCTGTGCGTGCGGCCCGACGAGTGACCCGACTGGAAACGGTCAACCGGTCCACCGGAGAGGTTCAAGATCTCACCGTCCACTCGTCGGTCCCGGCCAGCGGCGGGCTGTTCTTCAGAGGAGGAGGTTTCACCACCATGGGATACGACGCACACAAGGCGTTGGCGGACGCAGACCTCAGCGTCACGGCCTACAAGCTGTTCCACAAGATGAGCGCCATGCAGAACCGCAAAGACCACGGCCTCGTGCGCGTCGAGTCGCAAGCCAAGTTCGCCGAGCAGTGCGGCATGTCCCAGGCGTCGGTCTCTCGCGGCCTCCGGCAACTCAGCGAGTACAGCTTCATCTACCCTGACGGCCGCGACTGGCGTATCCGCCCAGACTTCCTCTTCAACGGCAACGGCGCCGCCCAGGCCCAGGCCCTCCAGAGTATCCCAGACGACGCACCCGACCCGTACGCAGGCCGGCAGCGCACCGACCTCACCGTTATCAACGGCGGCGAGGATGACGCCTGATTCAGGCAACTAGGGCTTCGGAAGTGTTTCGAGCGAACCACTTCCGGGACTCCCGTTCGAGGCGCGGCAGCATCCACCCTCAGAAGCCACTCAAAACTGCGGCAACCAGCACGGACACGCACCACACTGACGCTTATGCAGTCAGCCAGAACTTGGTGTAGACCCAGCGGTGCCTGGCCAGCCCCCAGGAGGTGCCCAGGGACAGCACCAGCCCGCTGAGCA
>NZ_JBFAIP010000268.1:0-1277 GCF_040654775.1 Streptomyces sp. NPDC050636 | reverse complement strand
CCTACAACCACCACCGCTGCCACACCGCACTGGACGGCAAGCCACCCATCAGCCGTGTGAACAACGCTCCAGGTCAATACACCTAGGGCCTGTCCGATGGGTCATGGCCGGGCCCGTGGCGTCTGGCACGGCACCTCGCGGCGTTGCCGAAACGTCCCAATAGCTCCGCTATCGGGCCGCTCCGGCGCCTTGCGAGGCTCCCCCGTAGCCCTGAACGGGCACGGGAGGTGCCCCCACCACCAGACGCCGCGGCCTTTCCGACCCTGACCCATCGGACAGGCCCTAACCAGGTACTGCCGGGGCCTGGATGAGCGGGGCGGCCGGACACAGGCTCGTCGTCATGAACAACACACCGATCACGTCCACCACGACCGCGGGTCTGCTCGCCGGCAAGGTCGCCTTCATCACCGGTGCCGGTCGCGGCATCGGCGCCGCATCGGCGCGGCTGTTCGCCCGGGAGGGCGCCCGGGTGCTCCTCGCGGCCCGTACGGAGGCCCAGCTCAAGGCGGTGACCGAGGAGATCAGGGCGGCCGGTGGCACTGCGGACTACGTGGTGTGCGATCTGGCCGACCCGGTAAGCGTCCGTGCCGCCGTCGACCGGTCCGTGGAGTTGTACGGCCGGCTCGACGTGGCCTTCAACAACGGCGCGACGGGTCAGCCGCCCGGCCCGATGGATCAGCTGTCGGAGGCCGATTTCGACCATGTCTGCGCCGTCAACCTCAAGGGCCCGTGGCTGGCCATGACCGCCGAGATCGCCGCCATCCGCGCCACCGCGAAGCGCGGGGCCGTCGTCAACACCTCCAGCGTCGGCAGCCTGATGGGCAACCCCGAGCTGCCGGTGTACGGCGCGGCGAAGCGGGCGGTCAACAGTCTCACCGCGTCGGCAGCCGTCACTTACGGCCCGGAAGGCATCCGCGTCAACGCCATCGCGCCCGGCACCACGCTCACCGAGATGCTGCACGAGTGGGATGAGACGTCGCCCGGCACCATCGAGCAGCTCAACGCCCAGACCCCGCTGGGCCGCGCCGCCGATCCGGACGAGATCGCCCAGGCCGCCGCCTGGCTCCTCAGCGACCGCTCGTCCTACGTCACCGGCACGGTCCTCCGGGTCGACGGCGGCATGCGAGCCTGAGTCGGAACGGGCGTCCTCGCAGGGCGCCGGCCTCCCGAAAGACACCGCCCATACGGCACGGCAGCGGCCGCGAGGTACCTCACCCCGCCGCCCCCGCCCATGGGCCCCGCCCCCGGGGGGCCCGGGCCCCCCCCCCCCCCCCCCC
>NZ_JBFAIP010000267.1:0-1286 GCF_040654775.1 Streptomyces sp. NPDC050636 | reverse complement strand
GTCGGCTGGACAGCCACAGGTGGCCACGACCGCGCACCACGCCGGCCATGACGGTGGGAAGTGCGTCCGCGAGCCGCTCCGGGTGCAGCGGTCGCCGCGCCCGCCACACGACCGACGTCACGCCCAGGTCGGTACCAGGGCGCGAGGACGCCACGCTCACTGGATCCAGCCGGTTCCGCCATTCCTCAAGGGTGTCCGGTACGGGTCGCAGGAACGACGGCGGCAACGCCCCTGTTGTTTGCGGCTGTTGTGCGACATGGACGAGTGTGGCGGAGGGGTTGAGGTGGCGCGCCAGGGCGGCCACCCCGTCCGTTCGGCGGTCTTTGGGGCTCGGCTGGGCCGTCACGAGCACGCCGTGGGCGGCTTCCACCCTGCGGGCGGCCATCTCGGCCGGCGTCAGGGGGCTGGTGCGATCGGTACCGTCCCACAGACGGGCGGCCCGGTGGACGCATCCGAGTTCGGCCAGGAAGGCCGCTGGGTCAAGCCCTGCCACGACCGGGGCCGGGACGTAGTGATCGCCCAGCGCGCTGGCCCCGGTCCGCGGTCGCCACAACTCCACCAGGAATGGGAGGAGATCCAGCTCGTCGGAGAGGGCGAGGACCAGGCGAGGGGGCCGCATGGCGCGTCGTATGGCCAGCAGGTCCTGCCGGAGAATCACCACCGGGTCGCCGGTGGCCACCCGCGACATGGACTGCGACACGGACGGCGGTACTCCGGGACCGGCGACGAAGCGTTGTACAACGGGGTACCCGCTGTCCCGGCAGTGGATGGATGCGGACAGCACCACGGCGCCGGGCGAAGCGCACACCAGCGTGTCCACGGCGAGCCCCCGGGCAGCCGGGGTGTTCCCGACCACGATGCTCAACAGGCCCTTGGGCACTGGTACTTCCCATCAGTTGAAGCGGGCGACATGACGGGGCGCGGGTGCCGCGCGCAGCCGGTGTGGAAGAGTGCTGCCGTCCGGCATGCCGGCCAGGAGCCATGCGCCGACGAGGTCCGCGTCGGCTTCGGTGGCGATAGGGCCCAGGCGGGCGACGGGGCCGGTGGGGGTGCGGTCCTTCGCGCACGGCTGTACTGCGGCGTGCAGGCCCGCGGCCGGGGTGCAGCACAGCAGGCTGCCCAGGCATCCGGTGGCGACGAGGATGCCGTGCGGGCAGGCACGGACGGCGTCGCGCAGCCGGTCCATCACCAGTTCGCCCGTATCGCTCGGGCAGTTGGTGCAGGCGACCAGCGTGAAGGGGCGACTCGGGACACCCGGTGTTACGCGTTCATCGGTACGCCCTTCC
>NZ_JBFAIP010000266.1:0-1303 GCF_040654775.1 Streptomyces sp. NPDC050636 | reverse complement strand
GGGCTTACCCGGGGTACCAACTGGGGGTGGTCCCACCTTCCGGCCCAAAGCCCTTATGCCCGCGGGGCCCCCCCCGGGGGCGGTCCGCGGGGGCGGCCCCCACTGTTCAAGTCGTCGGTATCAGTGGACGATTCGCTCCATGATCCAGTCGACCAGTGGCTTGGTCACCTGGCTGTGCTCGGTGTTCTCGCTGTCGCACTTGAACTCGTCGAGCGCGCTCTTCTCGTCGGCCGCCTCGACCTTCTCGTACGGGTTGACGTCCCATTTTGCCGGGTCGTAGTCCAGCGCGACCGCACTCACGGAGGGGACGAAACAGCTGAACTTGTACTTCTCCGGGATGTCGGCCCCGAGTGCCGCGGCGATCTTGCCGAAGGAGCCGAGGGTGCCACCGGGCGTGCCGTCAAGGCCGGGAACGTACGAGGTGAAGCCCCGTCGGACCTGGCCGACGGCCCGCATCTCACCGATCGGCTTGCGCGTTCCGCAGTCGGGCTGGAAGTTCGCCTGGGCGTAGACGATCAGGGGCACCTGCCGCTTGAACACCTCCGCGCCGGCCGGCAGGTCGCGGCCGGTGCCGTTGCCGGTGCCGTTGGCCACGCCCAGCTTGCGTGGCCGTTGCGGGAAATGGCCGAGGTCGCGCAGTTCGGCCAGGAACTGCGTGCGCAGTGCGCTGGAGGCGGCGACGGGGCCTTCGTACTTCGCGTCCGGGATCCATGCGTACAGCAGCTGCTGCGCGGCGGGGCTCCTGATCAGCTCGGCCTCCTTGACCTTGCCGGGCTTGGCCGGCAGCGCCTCGAAGAAGTAGGCCATCTGCTGGAGGATCAGCGGGATCCAGGCGCCGTTGTGTGGGGAGTCCCAGGAGAGGTAGGTCGCGGTCTGGTGGTCCTGGTGCTGGTTCTCCATCTCGGCGAGGGCGTAGCGGGTGATGATGCCGCCCATGCTGACCCCGCCGACGATCAGCGGCTCACCGCCCTGCCTCTCTTGGATGACCTTGTCGATGGCGCTGATCACCACCCCGGCGTTGGCCTGGATGTAGGTGTGGCGCTCCTCGAAGCCGACCAGGACCACGTCGATGCCCGCGGTGAGCAGCTGCTCGAGGAAGCCCACGTTGCTGCCCGGGTAGGGCGCGTTGAAGTGGGCGAACAGCCCTGGCAGGTCACTGCGGCCGTAGTTGAAGCCGTCCGCGAAGATGAACGGCCGCTCCAGCTCGTCGTGGCCGTCGGCGAGGTAGACCGCAGCCACGCCCCGCGCCCCCCCCCCCCCGGCAGGGGGGGGGGGCGGGATTGGCCCCGGGGGGGTTGGGGGC
>NZ_JBFAIP010000265.1:0-1310 GCF_040654775.1 Streptomyces sp. NPDC050636 | reverse complement strand
ATCACCCGCTGCTGCGACGGACCATTCGGCGCCGTCAAACCATTGGACGCACCATCCTGGTTCACAGCCGAACCACGCACGACAGCAAGCACCTGGTGCCCATTGCGACGCGCGTCCGAAAGACGCTCCAGCACCAGGATGCCGGCGCCTTCGGCCCAGCCGACGCCATCGGCGCCGTCGGCGAACGCCTTGCACCGGCCGTCGGGGGAGAGCCCGCCCTGGCGGGAGAACTCCACGAAGGTCAGCGGTGTCGACATCACGGTCACACCGCCCGCGAGCGCCAGCGAGCACTCGCCGGAGCGCAGCGACTGCGCCGCCAGGTGCAGGGCGACCAGCGACGACGAGCACGCCGTGTCCACAGTCACGGCGGGGCCTTCGAAACCGAAGGTGTAGGAGACCCGGCCCGAGGCCACACTGCCCGCGCTGCCGCTGCCCTGGTAGCCCTCGAACTCGCGCCCGGAGAGCAGCTGCGAGTAGTCGTGGTACATCACGCCCGCGAAGACTCCGGTGCGGCTACCGCGCAGTGCGGCCGGGTCCATACCGGCGCGCTCCAGGGCCTCCCAGGTCGTCTCCAGCAGCAGCCGCTGCTGGGTGTCGGTGGTCAGGGCCTCGCGCGGGCTCATCCCGAAGAAGCCGGGGTCGAACTCCGCCGCGTCGTAGAGGAATCCACCGGAACGGGTGGCGATGGCGCCCTCGCGGTCGGGGTCGTCCATCGCCCCGATGTCCCAGCCTCGGTCGGTCGGGAAGTCCGAGACGGCGTCCACCCCTTCGGACACCAGCCGCCACAGGTCCTCGGGCGAGGCGACACCGCCGGGGAAGCGGCAGCTCATGCCGACGATGACGACCGGGTCGTCGGTCAGGGACGGGAGGGCGGACACCGGGAGCGGCGTCTCCTCCTCCGCGCCGAACAGCTCGTCCAGGAGGTGGCCCGCCAGGGCGTCGGCCGTCGGGTAGTCGAACACGGTCGTCGCGGGCAGCCGCAGTCCGGTGGCCTTGCCCAGCAGGTTGCGGAGTTCGATCGCGGTCAGGGAGTCGAAGCCGAGGTCCTGGAAGGCCCGGTCCGGAGCGACCGATTCCGGGCTCGCGTGGCCCAGGACGACCGCGATCTGGCCACGTACGACATCGAGCAGCGTCTCGCGTCGCTCCGCCGTGGACAGCCCGGTCAGGCGCTCCACGATGCCGGACGCCGCGGCGACGCCGGTCCGGCGGGTCCTCGTGCGGATCAGGCCGCGCAGCAGCGGTTGGGGCTCGCCCTGGGCCCGTAGGGCCGCAAGGTCCAGGCGGACCGGGAGCGCCATGGGTTCGGCGCT
>NZ_JBFAIP010000264.1:0-1332 GCF_040654775.1 Streptomyces sp. NPDC050636 | reverse complement strand
AAGCGCTCTGGAACCGGTACCTGTCCCGGAACTCCTCGAAGACAAGAAAGTTCATCGCGCGGTCCGCGCGATCTCTCTGCCTGTCTGCGCGCAGTGTCGTCCGCGGGCGCGCCGGATGCTGCATGCGCTGGCTGTCGCAGCGGAAATCACGGGACTGAAGGTAATTGCGCCGGATGACACCGCCCCCGCGAAGGCAGTCCTGACGATGTGCGCAGGCGAACGCCGGTACCCGTTGCTCATGTCCGAAGCGGATGAGGAGGTTCCTGACCTGGGCACAGTCAAGTACCCCTGGCAGCGTGTCACTGCCACCAAAGCCGGCCCCACGCACGAGCTTGAGTTGGAGCTTGCGTACGACTGGGGGCACCGAGGGCGGCGCTACCGATGGGGAGACCGGGAACGCTGGAAACTGGAGGACAAACTCCCTGAGCTCTTGCATGAGATCACTCAGCGAATCGGAATCGAGAAGGAGCGCGAGGCCGATGAGAAGCGCAGACAGACGGAGCGTCGGGGGCGATGGGAAGCCGCCATGGCAGAAGCCCGCCGCCGCCTCATGGAGGATCACCGTGCGGCATGCCTGCGTGAGCAGGCGAGGCTGCGGTCCGAGGCGACCAGCATGCGGGCCTACTGTGACGCCTTGGAAAACCGCATCATGCGGGCCGAGAGTGTGCCCGGCGAGGTCGGCGAGGGTGCGAAGGCTGCACGGGCATGGGTTGATTGGGCCAGGAGCTACGCAGACAAGCTGGACCCGCTGACGGGGCTGCCAGGGATGCCCGAACACCCAGATCCCACCCCGGAGGAACTGAGGCCCTACCTCCATGGCTGGAGTCCCTATGGCTTCGACCAGCGTTGACGCTGGCGTATCGGGAGCGGCCCGTCCAATTCGCACAGCACGACGGGCGCCCCGGCGATTCGCATGGTGAGACGGCATAAAGAATCAGCGAGCGGCAACGGTGCCCCCGCAGCCGGTGTCGGAACGCGCCGAAGGCTTCAGTCTGGCAGGGAGAACGAGCGATGGCTGTGGAACAGAGACCAGAGGAGTCGGCGAGCCTGGGGCAGCTGAACCGCTCCCTCCGGAAGGACAGAGTCGCCAAGCCTGTGCTGACCGTTCGGCAGCCAGCTGACGGGTCGCGCAGCTCGGTGCGCCCGGCAACGTGCCGCCAAAGAAGTAGCGGATGCTGAAGCCTTCGGTGCGGCGCCCACGCTCAAGAACACCGCATCGAAGGCTTCAGTGCCCAGGCCTAGTACTCCAGCAGGATTTCGCTGTCTGACCTGGGATTTCGCCGGGTGGCGGGAGTGTAGCGGGACTCCGAACGTGCAGGGGCGGTCTCACGG
>NZ_JBFAIP010000263.1:0-1351 GCF_040654775.1 Streptomyces sp. NPDC050636 | reverse complement strand
CCCGCCCACCTCCCGGCCCGTTACGTGCCCGCGTGGGAAAGGGACATGCGCGACGACCCCGTACGGGTCGCCCTGCGCTCGGGCCTCGCGCACCTGGCCCGGTATGCGGAGCCGTCCCAGGTGGCCCGGCTGCGGCATGAGGTCGCCGTCCTCTTCGTGGGCTACGGCCAGGAGGGTTCCTGGCGGTCCCGGGGCCATATGCCCAGCGTCCACGAGTACCTGGCGCACCGTCAGATCAATAGCTTCCTCCCCTGCATCGCGCTGACCGACGTGGTCGGCGGCTACACACTGCCCGCCACCGAGTACGCAGACCCGCGCGTGCGCCGCGCCGTGACGACAGCCGCCACGGCCGGCACGCTCGTCAACGACCTGTACTCGATGACGAAGGAACACGCCTCCTCGGACGTGGAGTTCAACCTTCCCACCGTGATCGCAGAGCAGGAACGGTGCTCGCCGCGCGAGGCGATCGAGCGGAGCGTGGAGATCCACGACGAGCTGGTGCGTGCCTTCGAGGCGGAAGCGGCGGCCCTCGTCCTCACCGGATCGCCTCAGCTGCGCCGGTTCCTCGCGGGGGTGTGGGCCTGGCTCGGCGGCAACCGCGCATGGCACAGCGGCAGCCCCCGCTACAACGGCGCGTGACCCGCTCCCCCACCATCAACACCTGTACATCACAAGGAGTTTCCTCATGACCACCGCTGCCTCGCCCGTCCTGCGCACCGCCTACCAGAAGGCGGTGGCCGACTACTGGAACGCCGAACGGGACCCGGTCAACCTGCGCCTGGGCGACGTCGACGGCCTCTACCACCATCACTACGGGATCGGCGACTACGACCCCTCCGTCCTGGAGGGCGCGCAGGAGACCCGGGACGAGCGCATCATCGAGGAACTGCACCGGCTGGAGTCGGCACAGGCCGACGTCCTCCTCGACCACCTGGGCCTCGTCGCCCCCGACCAGCGCCTGCTGGACGCCGGCTGCGGCCGGGGCGGCACCAGCATCATGGCCAACGCACGCTTCGGCTGCCAGGTCGACGGCGTCTCCATCTCCCAGTCCCAGGTCGACTTCGCCAACGACCAGGCCCGCAAGCGCGGCGTGGACGACAAGGTCCGCTACCACTTCCGCAACATGCTGGACACTGACTTCCCCACCGGCGCCTTCCAGGGAATCTGGAACAACGAGTCCACCATGTACGTGGACCTCAACAAACTCTTCGCCGAGCACGCCCGCCAACTGGCTTACGGCGGCCGCTACGTCACCATCACCGGCTGTGGGGCGGCGCGGTTCCCGGGGCCTGCCCGGGGCCGCGCCCGGCCCTCGCCGACCAGGGTGTACGGACCGTCGCGGATCCGGCGG
>NZ_JBFAIP010000262.1:0-1528 GCF_040654775.1 Streptomyces sp. NPDC050636 | reverse complement strand
AGCCAAGCACCGCCCCCGCCCGCGCCGACACGTACACCCAGTCGATCGACGTCGGCAACGCCCATCCGAGCCGGCCGAAGCCGGCCGCCACCTCGGGGACCCGCCGCGCGATGAGCGCGGCCGGATCGCGCCGCAGCTGCTTTCGGTCCTCCGTCCGCCACGGATACGGGCCGGCGATGTTCAGTACCCCGGCCGCCTCCTGGGGGCCCAGGACGGCGAGCAGGTGAGCCTCTGTCACGTCGGCTATGTCCACGCCCCGGTAGAGCCGGTGCCGGGCCCGGACCGCCGACGGTTCAGGGAAACACCGGGCGATGCGCAGACACACCGTGCTCATCGCGCCCGCTGCGGAGAGCACCAGGCGTTCGGCCGCCCGTTTCGTCTCGTCGTAGATGTCGCGCGGCCGGCAGGTGACGTCCTCGGTGATCCAGACCGCCTCGTCCGTCGGCTCCAGCGCGTACCCGTACACCGAGGTCGAGCTCGTGTAGACGAAACGGCGCACTCCCGCAGCGGACGAGGCGTCCAGCAGGTCCCGGGTCGCCCCGACGTTGGTCTCGCGGAACTCGTCGTCCGGGTGTACACCGACGTGAGGAGCGTGCAGAGCCGCCGTGTGGACAACTGCCCTGGCCCCGGGCAGCACATGACGCCACGCCGCAGGGTCACGCAGGTCCGCTACCACGGACGTGTCGGGGGATGGCAGGCGGTCGACGCCGACGACCAGGCAGCCCGCGGCTCTGAGACGGCGCACGATCGCCGAACCGACTAATCCGGCGCTCCCGGTCACCACGGCATGCCTCGGTTGCTGCATCGTGAACACTCCCCAGGGTGAACTGAAACGGCATGACCCACCGTCTTGAGCCTAGGACGTCCTGGGGAACTGGAGTGTCCGTTCAGTCATGCGGAGATCTCGATCACGTACGGGTCCACCTGGAGACCGGGCCCTATGTCGTTCGTGCGGCCTACGTCGAGCCCGATCCGCAAACCTGGCTCACACTGGTCGAGTTGCGCTGCCTCCTCAAATGATGTGTCCGCCGATCTACCTCAGCTCGCGGTCAGACCGCGTTCGATAGAGCTGAACCGAACGCACTCTGTTCGTCGTAGTGGACGCGGTGTCAGAGGCAGTGGTGGAGCTGGCCGAGCATCCGGTTGAAGAGGTTCCTCAGGGCGGCTGCGCGCCAGTCGCCCTTCTCGCGCCGACGCCCGTAATGGGCGTGCGCGTCCGAGGACACTCGCAGAGAGGCGAAGGCCCAGAGGTACCCAGCGTGGACGAGGCGATCGTCATAACGGGCAGTGAGGACGTCGGTGCGGCCCAGGATCGTCCTCACCCTGGAGGCCGCGCTGGACCAGATCCTCATGGAGGCGCCGGTCGGCTGACCGCGACCCCTTCGGTTACTCAACGCTTACGGCGCCTGCCATGAGACCCGCGCCGCCCGGATCGTCCTCCCGTGGCGTCCTCGCCGCCCGACGGCGTACCGGCCCCGACGCCGGGCCCCGGTGTGCCTTGCCCCCTGCGGTTCGCCGAGACGACCAG
>NZ_JBFAIP010000261.1:0-1537 GCF_040654775.1 Streptomyces sp. NPDC050636 | reverse complement strand
GCGGCCTGTTCCTCGTCGGCACCCCACTGAGCAGCAACAACAATTCGAGGCGGAACAAGCTCACCCCCGAGCGGGACGCGCTGCGGGAGCTCGGCATGGACTGGGCGTGAAATGACCACCGGCAGGTCGTTGAACCGGCCGAACATCCGCAAGCAGAGAGACGCTCTGGGCAACGTCGACAGCCCGGAGCCTCATGCTATCAGCAGATTCTTTCGTTATGGGAGGAGTTGTCGGCTCCTGCCCCTAAGCTGATGTCGACGTACGCATCGGCGCAGCGGAGGACTGCATGGCACGGCAGTTGACAAGCGACCAGCGCCTGGCCTTGATCAGCAAGTGGAAGAGCCCGCTGGGGCCAGCGGAGCAAGATCGGCTAGAACGCGCGACGCGCCGGGCAAAGGTCGAAGCCGGGCGGGCCAAGGCGTCGGTCCGCGTAGCCATCTGGCCGTCTGCTTACCACCCGCCTCACCACGTCCCATTACCGCAGTTCACGGACCGGGGTAAGCATCGGGGTATCCGGCACTGTCCAGCGTCGCGCCTGGGCAGGCCACTACTAGCGGGGGTAGTGCTCGTCTCCGTTCACCAGGCGGCGGATCATGCGGCCGAGGCGGCCGGTGGGCTCGGCCAGTTGGATGCGGCAACTCGCGCAGTGCTGTCCGTCGGTCGGCGGCGCTTCCTCTTCCAGCGGGTCGTACTCGGCTGGGCTGCTCTCCAGCGGTCCGTCGCATCTCTGGCACACCGGGTCGGGCTCCTTAGCGGCCTCTGCGGCGGCCCCTTGGGCCGCCCAGCGCTCCTTCGCTTCCCTGAGCTCACGGTCCCGCTGCTCCTCTTCCTGCTTGAGCTGCTGCTGGCGGAGTTGGTCGCGTTGGCATTGGCGGCGCCTGTAGGCGCGCTCGTCGTCGGGGTTGTCGAGGGCGTCGGGGAGGGTCTGCCAGGTGGGGTGGCCGAAGCGGAACCAGACTGGGCCCAGGGGCCCGTGCTCGCGCAGCCGGTCAAGGGTGGTGACCAGGATCGGCACGGCGTCCGCGTAGACCGTATAGCCGTCCCGTTCGTCAGCGCCGTAGCTGATGGAGCGGTCCTGGTATTCGCCGGCCCAGTGGTCTTCGGTCAGACGCATGACGCGGTCGATGCGGTTGTTCATCGCGGTGGGCCCGACCTGCTTGGTGAACACGATCGCCAGCGGCGGATACCCCTTGCGTCCCAAGGGGCCGTACAGGGTCTCCCACATCGGGATCGGCTTCTCCGCCGGCCGGGCGTAGTGGTTCGGTGAGAGAGTGGGGGGCTTGACGGTGCGGCGGAGGAACTCGCGGTAGCGGTCGGTCTTGTGGGCCAGGACGACCGGGCTTTCGGTGCCGTTGTCGACCTCCACGAACATCACCGGCACCCCGGCCTCCGGCGCGGTGAGGACCGCGTCGGCACGGGGGCTGTTCTTGCCGGGGGTGGTGAGCGTGCCGGACACCGGGAGCACCACCTCGGTCGTCCAGGAGCCGATCTGCCCCAGCCCCTGCGGGCGCTCCTGCGTGGCCGACACGGCAGCGAC
>NZ_JBFAIP010000259.1:0-1583 GCF_040654775.1 Streptomyces sp. NPDC050636 | reverse complement strand
GGTGCATCGCAAGGCGCCGGAGCGTCCTGATAGCGGAGCTATTGGGACGTTTCGGCAACGCCGCGAGGTGCCGTGCCAGACGCCGCGGGCCCGGCTATGACCCATCGGACAGACCCTAGGCCGGACGCCCCGATACGCCGGGCCGCGCGGGTCCAAATGCCTTGCGCGGCCTGCCCACCACCCCTTAGGGTCACTGTGACGATTAAGGGGTGGTTTTTTCTGTGTTTTCCAAGGGGGAGGCGTTCATGGGGTCTGCCATCGGGTCCGCTGCGACCGGCTCGCTGATCGGGCTCGCGCTCGGTGACGCGCTCGGCTTTCCCACCGAGTTCAACGATGTGCCCTCGATCCTGGCCAAATGCGGACCGTGGCGGGAGATGGCACTGCCCGACCCCGCCTTCGTCACCGACGACACCCAGATGACGCTGGCACTGGGGCGCGGCCTGCGCACGGCCATGGGACGCGGCGCGCTCACCCCGCGGCTCCTGGAAGGGCCCGTACGGGACGAGTACGTCGACTGGTGGCGCTCACCGGACAACAACCGGGCACCGGGCGCCACCTGCCTCCGGGCCTGCCAGCTGCTCAGCACCCAGGACCGGCCCTGGACGGAGGCCAGCCAGATCGGGTCGAAGGGCTGCGGCGCCAACATGCGGGTCGCGCCGATCGGGCTCGCGCCGGGGCTGAGCACTCTCTAGCGCTCCGGTGCCGCACAGCTCCAGTCCGCGCTGACCCATGGGCACCCCACGGCGCTCGCCGCCAGCGACCTGACCGCATACGCCGTGCGTGTCCTGGCCGACGGCGCACGCCCCGCCGAGCTGACCGGCCTGCTGCGCGCGTACGCGCACGCCAACCGCCTCGTCTACCGGGAGGACTGGCTCGGCGACCTGTGGCGGCGCAGCCAGGACCCCTCGGCGACGCAGTTCATCGCCCGCGGCTGGGACGAGTGCCTCGGCGTACTGGACCGGCTGGACGCGGCGCTGGCCACTCCGGACGTGGAGACCGACCCGTGCCTGGCCACCGGCGCCGGCTGGATCGCCGAGGAGGCGCTGGCCACCGGGCTGCTGTGCTTCCTGCTCTTCCCCGAAGAGCCGCTCACCGCACTGCGCCGGGCCGCGTGCACCTCCGGTGACTCCGACTCGATCGCGTGCCTGACCGGCGCTTTCGCGGGCGCCCACCTGGGAGCCGAGGCCTGGCCGGAGGAGTGGGCCGGCCGCATCGAGTACCGCGAGGAGCTGCTGGCGCTGGGCGAACGCTAGCCGCTGCGCTTTGCCTGGGCCGTTTTTGGCTGTCCCGCCGTGGGGGGTGCTCGCCGTTGCGCCTGCGGCGGGCGTGGGTTTTTCGGGTGCGGTGACAGCCCTCCGGACTTCGTCCTGCGGGCTGTCACCTCCCGTGGGTGGGTGGAGAGGCTGAGTGGGGGCGGACGTTGAGTGTTCAGTTCCCTATGACTCGTCCACTGGGCGACTCGTCCACTGGGCGCGCGTGATCGCTTAGGTGCACCCCCACCGTCTTTTCCCACACTCAACGGGAGGGGCCGGACCGCAGGACGGAGTCCGGAGGTCCGGAACCGCACCCGACAGCCCCGCGCA
>NZ_JBFAIP010000258.1:0-1634 GCF_040654775.1 Streptomyces sp. NPDC050636 | reverse complement strand
CGTGGTGGGTCGGTGCCGTTGGGTGTTTCGGCGGAGTTGCATGAGCGGTTGAGGGTGGTGGCTCGGGAGCATGGGGTCACGGTGTTCATGGTGTTGCAGTCGGTGTTGGCTGTGGCGTTGACGCGGTGGGGTGCGGGTTCGGATATCCCGATCGGTACGCCGGTTGCCGGGCGTTCGGTTGAGGCGCTGGATGATCTGGTGGGTCTGTTCCTCAACACGGTTGTTCTGCGGACGGATACGTCGGGGGATCCGACGTTTGCCGAGTTGTTGGGGCGGGTTCGGGAGACGGATCTGGCGGCGTTCGCGCATCAGGATGTGCCTTTCGAGCGTCTGGTGGAGGACCTGAACCCGACGCTTTCGCTCGCTCGCCACCCCCTCTTCCAAATCCTCCTTGCCTGCCGGGAGAGCCCCCGGGCCGAGCTCGATATGCCGGGCTTGACCGCTCGCATGGAAGCGATCAGCTCCGGGTCCGTCAACTTCGATCTGGTGGTCGATGTGGTGGAGCGGTTCGACGACGAGGGGCGCGCCGCGGGACTCAAGGGCACGTTGCAGTTCGCGACGGATTTGTTCGATCGGGTGACGGTGGAGCGGTTCGTGGGGATCTTGCTGCGGGTGATGGAGGCGTTGGTCTCCGATCCGGGCGTGCGTGTGGGTGCGGTGGATGTGCTGTCTCCGGTTGAACGTCGGCTGGTGTTGGAGGAGTGGGCCGACACTTCGCGGGAGGTTGCGGGGTTGGCGTTGCCGGGCCTTGTTGAGGCTCAGGTGGCGCGGACGCCGGATGCGGAGGCGGTTCTCTTCGGCGACACTGCGCTGTCGTATGGGGAGTTGAATCGTCGGGCGAACCGGCTGGCGCGTCATCTGATGGGCCTCGGGGTGGGGCCGGAGCAGTTCGTGGCGTTGGCGTTGCCGCGGTCGGTGGAGATGATCGTGGCGTGGCTTGCGGTGTTGAAGACCGGGGCGGCGTATCTGCCGATCGACCCTGCTTATCCGGCCGACCGGATCGCCTACATGGTCGAGGACGGCCGGCCGGCGGTGGTGGTGACCACAGCCGCGGTGGCCGGGCAGTTCACCGACCCAGGCACCGGTGTGCCGATTGTGGTCATCGACCACGCGGAGACCACGGCTGCGCTGGCTGGATACTCCGAGCGCGACGTCCTTGACTCGGAACGTGCTGAGCCGCTGCTGTTGTCGCATCCGGCGTATGTGATTTATACGTCGGGTTCGACGGGGCGGCCCAAGGGTGTGGTGGTCTCGCATGCGGGTGTGGCGAGTGTGGCCGGGGTGCATGCGGAGCGGCTTGGGTTGGGGGTGGGTTGCCGGTTTTTGCTGGTTGTCTCGATCAGTTTTGACGTGTCGATGGCGGATATCGCCATGACGTTGAGTTCTGGTGCGGCTTTGGTGGTTCCGGGTCCGGAGCAGCGGGCGGTGGGGGAGGAACTGGCCCAATTGATCACGGATTTCCGGGTTACTCACACTGATCTTGTCGCCCCGATGCTGGTTTCGTTGCCGGATGGGGATCTGCCGTCGTTGCGCGGGTTCGTGGTGGGTGGTGAGGCGTTGCCGGCGGATATGGTGGAGCGTTGGTCGCCGGGTCGTACCGTGATGCAGGTGTATGGGCCGACGGAGTCGACGGT
>NZ_JBFAIP010000257.1:0-1637 GCF_040654775.1 Streptomyces sp. NPDC050636 | reverse complement strand
GACACGCTTCGACAAGCTCGCCGTCCGCTACGAAGCCACCATCCAACTCACCCTGATACGGCAAACACTCTGACCACATCTCAAACACGCCTTAGCAGGTTCTGACCGCTCTTCCGTGATGCCTACGGCTGAAGGAGGACGCGGGCTCCGAGCAGTGCGAATGAGGATCGCCCGTACATTTCCGCTGGATCGTTTTGATTCTGGCAGGGACCGCGATGCCCTCCCGGATGGCCATCATGGAGCGGTTCGCAACGTGGCATCCACCGGTGTAGCCGAGAGCGGTCAGAACCCTTCAGTTGGCCAGTTCAGAAAGGGGGGCGCGCCCACACCGTCCGCCCGGCCGGCCTCGCTGTCAGTGCTCTGTGTGATGATGCGGACGCGTCCCAGGGGAGTGGGCCGCGGTCTACTGACTGCCAGGGGGTTGGGGATGGGTGCGGGTACGGAGCCGGACGGTTCGTCCAGGTCCGACGAGGAGTGGGAGCGGTTTCTGTGCGAGTCGGTGGCGGGTACCGCCGACGCGCCCAAGGAGCCGTCGGCGCGCGCCCGCGACGTGGCAAAGCGGCTGCGGACGGAGCCCGGCCGTGGCCTGGAGGGCTGGCGCAGCTACACGCCCGCGCGGCCCAAGCGGCGCACGGGCTGGTACGTGGTCGGGCTGCTGGCCTCGCTGGTGCTGCTGGTGGTGGCGCTCGCGCCGGGGCGGATAGTGGACCTGTTCGCCGGTGCTGACTCCCCGCCGCTGGCGGCCGAGACCGCCCGCCCGACCCAGGCACCCCCGGCGAAGGCGGCCCAACGCCCCACCATGGACGAGCCGTTCCGCGGTTCGCCGGCGGCGAGCTGGGCGAGCGGAGCGGCGGGGATCACCGTGCCGAAGGCCGGGGCGGTCGGCTGGATGAGCGCGGCCGAGGTCGAGCGGGCCCTCGCCCGCAGCCGGGACTTCCTCGTCGCGTCCGGCCTGGACCGCGGGGTGCTGCGGGGCGAGCGCCCCGAGAAGGCGATTGCACTGATCAACCCGCACCAGAAGGACGTCCAAGACCTTCTGAAAACCGCTTTCCAAACCCCGAGCGAGAAGAACGACCCTCTCCTCCTCTTCAGCCGCTTCCAGACCTCCCGCACCCACCTGGTCGGCGACATCGTGAAGACCCGGGGCCGGCTCACCTACCGGGAGGGCGAGCGCGGCGCGCTCGAGGTGACCGCCGACGTCACCTTCGTCTACCCGGTCACCCGCGCGGAAGCCGGCGGCGACGACGAGGTCGTACGCACGATCGTCCGGCGCGAGCTGGTCCTGAGCTGGGACGACCCTGACAAGGTGATCACCGAGCCGGGCACGTTCTCGATCGTCTCGTACAAGTACGACATGACCAACGGCGGCTGCGGCGCCCCCACGGGCTACTTCACCCCGCCCTTCGGCACGGAACGCCGGGCAGACGAGGCCGGCACGGAGGTCGACCCGTACGACCGCAGCGCGCCGGTCGGGCGGGGCGAGTCCTCTGGGGACGAGTGCGGGAGGGCGACGCGGTCCTAGCGGGCGTTACTCGGTGGCGGCGTGGAGGCATTGATAGCGGAGCAGCATGACATGGGGGTTTGCGATGCTATTGAGGAACTTGCGCGGCCACACATACCGCACAAAACCACTCAAC
>NZ_JBFAIP010000256.1:0-1646 GCF_040654775.1 Streptomyces sp. NPDC050636 | reverse complement strand
GCCTGGTGGCGGGGCATCCGATGCGTCAACGCGTTCAGACGTCTGTGCTTCCGTCACGCCTCTGGCTCCTTGGCATGCCGAAGCGCGTCCAGCGGCACCCCCAGGCGCTGCTCGAGGTCGCGGGCGACCTTGGGCCGCCCTGCCGTGCGGAGCTCGCTGATCGCCTCTTCCATCAGCTTGCCGATCCGGACGACCTCGCTCCGCAAAGCCGCAAGCTCGTCGTACCGCTGCTGCGCATCGTCCCCACACCATTGACGCACGAGGTCTCGACTCAGCTGGAACTCGTCGTCTACGCTCCGGCAGATCTCGGGATCGATATACGTGCCTTCTCTGCGACCACGACCCGGGTAATAGCGGCCGTGCACAGCATCCCGACACGCCTTGGCCTCCTGCCTCTCCACCTCGGCGATCAGCAAGTCACCGTAAACTTCCGCAGCCTGCCGGGCACAGGCCAGCGTGATCGGCCAGGGGGCCGTCAACGAGCCGTCATCAGCTTTGACACACCGCGGGTCCGATAGGAGCAACGACTCGTCCACGCCCAGCTTCTCCGCGAACCCCAAAACGTCCCGGACGTACAGCAGGCCCCGTTCCCGCGATCCCCATGCCGGCTCCGCAAAATCGTCAAGTGGACACGTCTCGAAGACGAACTCGACGGCTCGCAGCTGAGGATCGTCATCGGTGCATGGGGCATCCGCGACCAATTCCGCGAGCCGGGCCTCCCGCTCCAGCCAGGCGTCCACCTCATTCCACGGGACACGCAGCCGAGCCGGGGACACCCACTCCACTTGTCCTTCCGCCTCCTCAGCGAGATGCCGGATCTTGACGCGCTTCGGACGCCCGGTACCCACCTTCAGCACCTCGACCTCCGACACCGGCCCATGATGGGGACTGACCCTGTAAGCCCATCTCCCGCCCACCTGCAGCTCCACGGCGCCTCCGCTTGGTGCCTTTGGGGAATGTCTCTCCATGCTTCCGCGCCACGGCGCTCAGACGAGTACGAACAGCTCAACGCCTTCCAGGCGGCACCCACCCGCGGCCCGGTGTTACATCGTCGCACCGGGTACATGCGGTCGCCACTGTCGCGCGATCGGCGTCCTCGAGTCCCGTCTCCCGGCGCATACGCACCGGAAGAAGGCTGACCGGCGGCGCCACGACGTCGACAGGCACAGCCGCAGGTCCCAATGCCCCACGCGGGACAGCTCGCCGCAGCAATTGGAGATCCGTCAGCCGGACCACATGGCGCAGATCTGAGCGGTCTTGCTCCTCTCCCTCGCTGTTCACGGCGATGTCGGCTGGTAACCACGAGCCTGGCGCCTTCTCGAAGCCGTCGTGCTTCCGTTCGGACACCACGAGCAGCCGCCAGTCGGCGATTGTCTAGATCCTTTCGCACGACCGCGCCCGAGCCGGACGCTCGCGCCGCACAGATGCGCCTCTGCGCCCGTAATGGAGCCTCAGCCAACGGGTATCCCCCAGAGTGGGAGTCTCTCGTTGACACCCCTCAGCTCAACACCAGAGGGAGTAGAAGCGGCTGAATGCGGCTGTCGCCCAGGTGCGGATCGGGTCGCAAACGCGCAGGGAGGCACAGCACATGGCGTTGAAGACTTCACCTGCCACCTCCACACCCAGCACCGCGGTCTCGCCCAGCC
>NZ_JBFAIP010000255.1:0-1672 GCF_040654775.1 Streptomyces sp. NPDC050636 | reverse complement strand
GTCCTCGGGGATGTCGAGGACGACGCTGTCCTCGGGTACGCCGACGAGTGCCAACGGCACCACCTCGTCGAGGTCGACCTCGCGGATCAGGGGCCGGACGGTGCCGGTCTGGACACGGGACATGTCCAGGAGGTTGCCGATGAGCTGGTCGAGGCGGTCGGCGCCCTCCTCGATACCCGCAAGGAGCTCGGCCTGGTCCGCCTCGGACCACTCGATGTCCTCGGAGCGCAGCGAGGTGACGGACGCCTTGATACCTGCCAGAGGGGTGCGCAGGTCGTGGCTGACGGCCGCGAGCAGGGCGGTGCGGATCCGGTTGCCGTCGGCCAGCTTGCGGGCGTGGTCGGCCTCGGACTGAAGACGTTGGCGGTCGAGGACGACGGCGGCCTGCGCCGCGAAGGCCGACAGCACGCGGCGGTCCTCGGCGGGCAGCACACGGCCCGACAGCGCGAGCGCCAGGTGATCGCCGACGGGCATGTCGACGTCCGCGTCCTCGGGGCGGGCCGGCGGACTGACATCGCCCACACTGCCCGTGCAGGTCCAGGGCTCCGTCTCGCTCTCCCGTTCCAGCAGCGCCACGGACTCCATGACGAAGGTCTCGCGCACCCGCTCCAGGAGGGCGTCCAGGGTGGTCTCACCGCGCAGCACGCTGCCCGCCAGGAACGACAGGATCTCAGACTCGGCGCGCAGCCGGGCCGCTTGATGGGTGCGTCGGGCAGCGAGGTCGACGACGGAGGCGACCGAGACCGCCACGAGCAGGAAGACGACGAGAGCGACGATGTTCTTGGGGTCCGAGAGGGAGAGGCGGTTCACCGGTGAGGTGAAGAACCAGTTCAGCAGCAGTGACCCGAACACGGCCGACGCAAGCGCCGGGAGCAGCCCTCCCAGCAGCGCCGCCGCCACCGTCAGGGTCAGGAACAGCAGCATGTCGTTGGCGAGACCGAGGCGCACGTCGACGTGAGTCAGCAGCAGTGTCAGCAGTGCCGGCCCCACTACACCGGCCAGCCAGCCCCAGATGATCCGGGACCGTTCCAGCCGTGCACCGCGGATGACGGGCAGGCCGCGGCCCTTGGCGGCCGCTTCGTGCGTGACGATGTGGACATCGAGGTCGGGCCCCGAGTCAACGGCGACGGTCGCGCCGACGCCGGGGCCGAAGATGTACTGCCAGGCCTTGCGCCGGGAGGTGCCCACCACGATCTGGGTGGCGTTCACCCCACGGGCGAATTCGAGCAGGGAGGAGGGGATGTCCTCCCCCATGACGTGGTGGAAGGTGCCGCCCAGTTCCTCGACGAGGGTGCGCTGGACGGCGAGTTCCTTGGGGGAGCCGGAAGTCAGTCCGTCGCTGCGGGCGATGTAGACGGCGAGCACTTCGCCGCCGGCGCCCTTCTCGGCGAGGCGGGCGGCGCGGCGGATGAGCGTACGGCCCTCGGGGCCGCCGGTCAGGCCGACGACGATGCGCTCGCGGGAGCCCCAGATCTTCGAAACCCGGTGCTCGCTGCGGTACTCCTGGAGGTACTCGTCGACGCGGTCGGCCACCCACAGCAGCGCCAGCTCGCGCAGCGCGGTGAGGTTGCCGGGCCGGAAGTAGTTCGACAGCGCCGCGTCGACCTTGTCGGGCTTGTAGATGTTGCCGTGCGCCATGCGGCGGCGCAGCGCATGGGGCGACATGTCGAAC
>NZ_JBFAIP010000254.1:0-1679 GCF_040654775.1 Streptomyces sp. NPDC050636 | reverse complement strand
GACTTCGCCGCCAGCAGGCTCTTGGCCTGCGAGAGCCTCTGGTGCGCCTAAGAGGGCATCTGATCAATACTCAGGCCGTGATGACCATTTCTCCCAATTCAGTTCGCTAGCTTCGTGCGGATTCTCCGGTGAGGTTTCGGCTCATTGTGTTAGCCATGGCCCAGTGGATCACGGCCCGATCTGGAACGAGGCCGCCGACCAGCCGGCGAGCGCGACCTTCTGAACGTCGTGGCGGTTCCTGATGAACTCGACGACGGTGTCGAGCTCGTCCCAGTCGCTCTGCGAATTGTTCAGCTGGTACGGATACTTCGGGGAGCAGGTGGCCGAGAGCGGGTTGGGGATCAGAAGCTCTTCGTGCAGAGCCGGGTTGGCGTTGCAGGGCTCGTTCATCTTCGGGTGCGGGGAGCGGCCGGATCCCTGGAGGTCCATGATGAAAACGTCGCAGCCGTCTTCTGCCAGCGACTGAGCCCAGCTGTATTTCCCGTGCTGGAGGTCGAGGCCCGCGAGTGCCGGAACGCTCCGGCCGTGCAGCATGAGGACGGCCTTGCGCGGCTTGTTCGGCTTGGTGCCGTCGTACTCGCGTACGAAGAGTTTGACGGAGTCATCCCTGTTCGCGGGGCCGGTCGATTTATGCTCGACCAAGTGGTCCTTCGGGGTGATGGTGGCCATCGCTGTGATCCGATCCGTCGACTCGCCCGAGACGGATGCCCCGGGCCGGGCCAGAATCACCAGGGCAGGTGCCCAATGCCGTGCGCAAGGCCGCAGCCCTGAACGATCCGACCCCATCGAGTACATCCATCGCTCCGAACGGCCTGTTCCCGGTGCGCCTCGTCGTCATGGCGATCCGCGAGAACTCGGGTGGCGCTCAGGCGCCGAAGCCGACAGCGGTGACGTAGGTGTAGTCCTCGTAGTCGGAGTCGAGGCCGGCCACCCCGGGGCGCTGTTCCGGATGGCCGCCCTTGCCTCGCGTGCGGGAGGGGTGGGGCAGGGCGGCGTGAGAACGTGCGCTTCCTCGTTGCGGAGGCTGCACGGCACAGACACGGCGATGCCCGTGTGCTGCTGGACGCGACGGCGGACGGCGCTTCGACCGGCCACCCCCGTCTCCCCCGTGATCGAGGATCCGCAGTTCATCGACGAGGTCCGCAAAGGCATGAGCCCGCCCCTGGTACCGCAACTGCCGGCAGCCACCGATCGGGCCGGCGCCTTCGAGCCAGCCCAACACACCGGGCCAGGCGGGCAGGAGGCGGCAGCGCTGCCGCGGCTCGTCCGGGTGCCGGCGCCCAGGCTGGACCAGGTGCGCGATGCCGGACCGCTGCCGCGGGAGATGGCCTGAGCAGCCTGGGCTCACGCCCACCGCTCCAGCACACGACAACGGCGGGCACGAGCCCTGGTGGTCTGTCCATGCGCTGCGGCCGGCGGTGCTGACCGACATGGCCCGCAGAACTCCCGCGCACACCGACACCCCCAGCGGTGGAAGGCAGCGGTCAGAGCCCTGGACATCCTCTACCTCGTCGACGCAGCAGACGGGATCACCAGCCGCGACCTGACCCGCCGAAGCGGACTTCCGCTCGCAGCCGTGGCCTGGCTGCCGCACTGGCTGCGCAGCCAGCACCTCATCTCCACCATCGCCGTCGCCCACGCCCCCGGCCCACTCATGAAACCGACCCGCCACCCACAAC
>NZ_JBFAIP010000253.1:0-1703 GCF_040654775.1 Streptomyces sp. NPDC050636 | reverse complement strand
CCGTGCGCGGTCGACCGGCGAAGGTCCGGTGTGAGCCCCCCTTTGAGAGCCCTGATGTGCGAGGCGTCGATCGCGGCATCGTCCATGTCGAGCAAACCGGCTCTACGCAGCTCAGCCAGGAGCACTTCGTGCAGGCGGGGCCAGACGCCGGCCTCCGTCCAGTCCCGCAGGCGCCGCCAGGCAGTCACCCCGCTGCAGCCGGTCCGCTCTGCGGGCACGTCTCTCCAGCTCACGTCCTTGCACAGCACGTAAACGATGCCTCGCAAGGCCGCACGGTCGTCGGCCGGCAACCGCCCCGGATACCGCCGACGACGCGCAGGCCGGGGCGGCAGCAGCGGAGCAACACATTCCCACAGGTCATCAGGCACAAGATCATCTGACACCCGCAATGCTCTGCCGCCATCGAACTCAACCGCCAAGCCCTTGCACCGAACTCATTCTGAACGATCAGTAAGGCCAGCCAAGGATTTCCCGGTCCGACGCCTCTGGACGCGACTCAAGGATTGAGGGCAACCCTACCAATCCTCGGGTTTACCCACCAGCTCCTGACACTGCTCCAACTTGAGGGCTTGAACTTCAAGCGCGAGCAGTCTGTGATGGCCGCGCTGTTCCGCAATAAGCTGCTCTGTATCCTCATTACGACTAACGGCGTACGCAACGGCACCGTAGGAGTAACCCAAGTCAGAGGCAGCCCGGATCAGATTTTTGATCCCATCCTGGTGATCATCGGGCTGTTCAAGTGCCCGCCAGCTGCCTGCAAGGTGCAGGAAGGCGCTTCCGGCCACCTCGAGCTTATCAGAAACCGCGCCGCGTTCAGATTGCGCCGGATCCGACTTTTCATCCATTTCCACGAATGATCCGGTTGCCTCTTCCACCTTGCGGCCGATGGAAGGGATTTCCTGCTGGCAAATTGAATTGACTTGATCTTGCCACTCGCTAAATGCAGGCGCGTCGCTCTCGAATCGGGTTAGAACGAATGCGAAAATACCAATGAGAGCCGACGCGACACCCACCCACCAGCCGATATGGGAGCGCAGCCTACGTCCGAGGGGATCTCTTGAAGGCTCACGCGACTCCGGTGAAGGCTCAGCAGATTCTGGTTCTGGCGAAGCGTCATTCATAACCGCCTCCGCGGCTTCCGTGCGAGCGCGGAGCACCCCGGCCCGCTCGCGCCGCCCCAATCCGGCGTCAGGTCGTTCACGACCACGCGCGGCATGTACATATAACCACCTTGCCCCGCGACCGACCCGAGCGCATCTGAGGCACGTGCCGTCCAGGTCACGGCAGGCCGAGCTCGCGATCCGGATTGCACATGCCGCACGACTCCACGCCCACATCGGTGAGCAGCCGCAGCGCCTCCTCGCGGCCGACCGGCCTCCCTTTCGCCGCGCCCTGGTGCGCGCAGTTCCGACGTGCACGGTCAGCGGCCGGCCACCGCCGAGCTCCGTCTGCACCAACCAGTCCGGCCGTGGCGGCGGCTGGTGCGCGGCGCACTGGTCCCGGTCCTCCTCGGCTGCAATCCAGCGGGGCGTCTGGGCGAGGTGCTGCTCCTGGACGCGCTGAAGGAAGCGCAGCAGGTCAAGGCCGATGGCGGACACGGATCGTGCGTGTGTTTGATTCTAGGCCCCGCATGAGCGGGTAGGCGATCACGGGCGGGTGTCCGGGCATAGCTCAAGCGTCGATCCAAACGGCCTCGGACGCAT
>NZ_JBFAIP010000252.1:0-1729 GCF_040654775.1 Streptomyces sp. NPDC050636 | reverse complement strand
GCACGGTGCTCCAACACCCCACGCGAAACCGCCAGCGACCACCCCACGTCGTTCACTTCTACGTCCGAACGATGCTGGATGAACTCCGCAAGACGATCCGCCTGCCCCGCAAGCCCCCCTGCCGACCGACCCGACACCACCCACGGCACCACCGGCAACACGACGCCGTCGGCACCGCCAGCCGGATCCGTTGCCGCGTCAGACACCGAAGTCTCGTCCTGGGGCGCCTGCTCGATGATCACGTGCGCATTGGTGCCGGAGAACCCGAACGACGACACACCCGCCCGCCGGGGATGCCCGGCGTCAGGCCAGGGCATCGCCTCGGTCACCAACTGCACTGCACCCGCATTCCAGTCCACGTGTGACGACGGAGCGTCCACGTGCAGCGTCGCCGGGACGATGCCGTGCCGCATCGCGGCCACCATCTTGATGACCCCCGCCACACCGGCCGCCGCCTGCGCATGACCGATGTTCGACTTCACCGAACCCAACAGCAACGGCCGATCCTCAGCCCTGCCCTGGCCGTACGTCGCCAACAGCGCCTGAGCCTCAATCGGATCACCCAGCCGCGTACCCGTGCCATGGCCCTCGACCACATCCACGTCGCCCGAGGCCAGACCGGCACTCGCCAGTGCCGACCGGATCACCCTCTGCTGCGCCGGACCATTCGGCGCCGTCAACCCATTCGACGCACCGTCCTGGTTCACCGCGCTCCCGGACACCACCGCCAGAATCCGATGACCATTACGCCGCGCGTCCGACATCCGCTCCACGACCAGGACACCAACCCCCTCACCCCAGCCCGTACCGTCCGCCGCCTCCGCATACGCCTTGCAACGCCCGTCCGCAGCCAGACCCCGCTGCCGCGAAAAATCAATGAACGTCCCCGGCGTCGACATCACCGTCACACCACCCGCCAACGCCAGCGACGACTCCCCCGACCGCAGCGACTGACACGCCAGATGCAACGCCACCAACGACGACGAACACGCCGTATCCACCGTCACCGCCGGACCCTCCAACCCCAGCGCATACGCCACCCGCCCGGAGGCGACGGAACCCGTACCACCCGTACCGAGATACCCCTCGACCTCCTCAGGAACGGGATACGACGGCAGATAGTCGTGGTAGAAGAGGCCGGAGAAGACGCCCGTGTCACTGCCCCTCAACGCCCCCGGATCGATCCCCGCGTCCTCCAGCGCCTCCCACGACGTCTCCAGCAGCAACCGCTGCTGCGGATCCATCGCCACCGCCTCACGCGGACTGATCCCAAAGAACTCCGCGTCAAACTCCCCGGCGTTGTGAAGGAATCCGCCCTCGCCCGAGTAGCTCTTCCCGACCGCCTCCGGATCCGGGTCGACCACATCCGCAGGCCAACCACGGTCCACGGGGAACGCACCCACCGCGTCCCCACCCGACTCCAGCAACTCCCAGAACTCACCTGCAGACGACACACCGCCGGGGAAGCGGCACCCCATGCCCACGATCACCAGACGGTCGTCATCAACCGACACTCCACCGGCCGCCGGAACCGCAGAACCCACCGATACGGCATCCGTCCCGCCGACCAACTCGCGCAGTACAAACCCAGCCAGCACCGCCGGAGTCGGGTAGTCGAACACCACCGTCGCCGGCAGGCGCAGGCCTGTGGCGTTGTTGAGTCGGTTACGTAGTTCGACTGCGGTGAGGGAGTCGAAGCCGACGTCGCGGAATGCGCGGTCCGGGTCGA
>NZ_JBFAIP010000251.1:0-1802 GCF_040654775.1 Streptomyces sp. NPDC050636 | reverse complement strand
GTGGCCGCTGCGGCGCTGGTGCGGCCGGCGCGGGCGGGGCCGCAGAGGTAGGTAGCGCCGCCCGCGCCGGGTGGCGGATCCGCCTGGCACGGGGGGAGCCGTCGGATCCACGTATGCCGATGACCAGTCGGCTGCTTCCTACTGCGCCACCGGTTGGTCGAGTGTCACACCCGCACGATCAGGCGCCTGGAAGAGTGCATATGTCCGCGCACATGGGATGTATCGCTCGGCCGGGTAACGCGGCAGCATGCTGCGACGCAGAACTGCATACGGGCGCGTTGGTCGCCCCGTGTGCGATCACGGCCAGGGTGACTCCTGTGGGGGGTGGCTGCCCTGGCCGTAATCGCTCTTCTCCACTGTCGAGGCGCTGCGTACGTCAGATTGCGACTCCCATGAGCCACAGACGCGAATGCCTGCCCGTAGATGACCGGTACAGCGACGGCCGTGGCGGTACCGCCGCAAAGCGGGCGGCCCTGATCATCCATACGCTTGCCGACGTAGCCGCCGCGTTCTTGGGGCTCTGGATCGTCTTCTACCTGCTCGACGCGAACCAGGGCAACGTCTTCGTCCAGTTCGTGAAGAGCGTTGCGGACTCGCTCGCCTGGTGGGCGCGGGACATCTTCACCATGGACACCGAAGGGCTGCGCGTCGCCCTCAACTACGGTCTGCCTGCCGCGATCTATCTGCTGGTCGGACACCTGATCGCCGGCCGGGTGCGCCGCCTCTGACCAGTGATGCGTCGGGAGGGGCTCGCCCCGGCGGGCCGGGTCCCCCGTCAGGCGAGGGCGGCGGTTGTAGACGCAGCCTGGAAGACTCGCAGTAATGGTTGGTATTCGCGGAACCGGCCTGTCCCCCCGGAGTGGCCCGGTTTCCCCGGGGTCGGGTGTGATCGACCAGCCGTTGTGAGGGTGTGGCCGTCTGCTTACGTTGGCGCCTCATTCTTCGCCCGCCGTGCAACCGGCGGGCTTCTTCTGCACACTGGGGAGATTCATGCGCAAGCGCGCAATCTTCGCTGTACTCGGGGCTGCCGTCGCGCTGGGCGGGACCACCGCCGCGTACGCGGACGAGACCGTCGGTGACATCCAGATCACCACTGTCGCCGTCAGCGGCGGCAAGGACATCGAGATCGGCCTCGCCGACAAGACGGTCACGGTGTCGGTGACCGCCACCGACCCTTCGGGCATCTGGGACGCCGACTTCCACCTCTGGCGCGGCACCGACCCCGACAACCCCGACGGCTACATCAAGCCGAACGAGGACACCACCCCCGCGGACTGCGTCGCCTCCTCAGCGACCACCTCCACCTGCTCGAAGACCTTCACCTTCGAACCGGACTGGTGGCTCACCAACGCCGACGCCGGAACCTGGAAGGTCGGCGTCGAGGTGTGGGCGAATGACGACAGCCGGGCGGTGCGGGACGCCTACACCACCGTCCGACTCCAGCGCCTCTCCAAACTGACCGTCAACGCGAGCCCGGAGCCGATAGCCGCCGGCAAACCCCTCACGGTCACCGGGAGGCTCACCCGGGCCAACTGGGACACCGACACCTACGCGGGCTACACCGCCCAGCCGGTCAAGCTCCAGTTCCGCAAGGCGGGCACCAGCACCTACACCACCCTCCAGACGGTGAACACCTCCGGCACCGGTGACCTGAAGGCCACGGCCACCGCGTCCGCAGACGGCTACTGGCGCTGGAACTTCGCCGGCACCTCGACCACTCCGGCCGTCAAGGCGACTGGCGACTACGTCGACGTGCAGTAGCGCCCCCAGCAGTCGTGGGGGGCGGGGGGGGGCGCGGCGCG
>NZ_JBFAIP010000250.1:0-1816 GCF_040654775.1 Streptomyces sp. NPDC050636 | reverse complement strand
CGGCCAGTCAACACCAGCCCGTCGGCCCGCCCGGTGCGAACCAGGTGCCGCGCCACCAGGCCGCCCAGCGTGCCCGTACCACCGGTCACCAGCGCGGACTTCCCACCTGTGCGCGGCACCAGTGGGCCGTAGAGGGCAGTGGGAATCGTCAGGACCATCTTGCCGGTGTGCCGCGCCTGCGACATGAACCGGAACGCCTCCCGCGCCCGACGCACATCCCACGCCCGCACCGGAAGCCGCGACAACTCACCGGCATCCATCAACTCCACGATCCGGCCAAGTATCTCCCCCATCCGCTCCGGCCCGGCCTCGCCCAGGTCGAACGGACGGTAGGTGACCCCCGGGTGCTCCTGCGCCAGAGCCTCCGGATCCCGCAGATCCGTCCGGCCCATCTCGATGAAGGACCCGCCGTTCGGCAGCAGCCGCAGCGACGCATCGGTCAACTCCCCGGCCAGGGAGTTCACCACGATGTCCACACCCGCACCGCCCGTGGCAGCCAGGAACTCCGCCTCGAAACCAGCACTCCGCGACGAGGAGATATGCGCCTCGTCCAGACCCATCGACGCCAGCACCGGCCACTTGGACGGGCTGGCGGTCGCGAACACCTCCAAGCCCAGATGCCGCGCAATCTGCACCGCCGCCATCCCCACACCACCAGCAGCAGCGTGCACGACCACCCGCTGACCGGCCCGCGCACCCGCCAGCTCCACCAGCCCGTACCACGCCGTCATGAACGCGACCGGCACCGAGGCCGCCTCTGCGAACGACCAGCCGTCCGGGATGCGCACCACCTGCCGCGCGTCCGTCACCACCGCCAGGCCGATCCCGCCCGAGGCGACGCCCATCACGCGGTCACCGACCGCCAGCCCGGACACCCCGGGGCCGGTCTCGGTCACCGTCCCGGCGACCTCACTGCCCATCACACCGCCACCGGGATACATGTCCAGACCGATCAGCACATCCCGGAAGTTCAGCCCGGCCACCCGGACCGCCACCCGTATCTGCCCAACCTCCAGCCCGTCACCAGCCTGCGGCGCCGCCGCCAGCACCAGCCCCTCCAACGACCCACCCGCATCCGGCTCCAACCGCCACAGACCCTCAGGCGCCACCAACTCACCCGACGGACGCGACAACCGCCGCCCATAAGCCACCTTGCCGCGTACAGCCAGTTCCGGTTCGCCGCTGTCCACCACGGACGGCAGGACGGCGGTGGCCTGGGCACTGGTGTCGCCGAACGGGAGGTCCACGAGGACCAGCCGGCCGGGGTTCTCCGACTGCGCCGAGCGCACCAGACCCCACACTGCGGCCGCCGCCAGATCCACGACGCCCTCGCCGACGGAAGCGGCCATCCCGCCACGGGTGACGACAACCAACTGAGCTGATTCCAGGCGCTCTTCGCCCAGCCACTCCTGCACCAGGCCCAGGGCCTGACCGGTCGCCCGCCGTGCGGCCTCTGCCGCGTCACCGCCTGGGCCGTCGCCGTCCGCGTCACCCGCGCTGGTCAGCACCACCCGCGGGGTGATTTCTCCTGCCTCGGTGGCGATTGCCAGCTCGGCGAGGTCGGCGAAGAAACGTACCGACACTCCGGCCGCGTTCAGCCCCTCGACCACGCCACAGCGGTCGGCACCGACCAGCACCCACTCGCCCGCCGGGACCGGAGTCTCGGCCACGGGAGCCCAATCCACCGCGAAGAGCGCGTCCGCCACCCCTCCATCGGTCGACTGGAGTTGGTCAGCCGACACCGGACGGGTGATCAACGACGCCACCGACACCACCGGAGCACCCGTGGCATCCGCAGCCGTCACCATCAGGCTGC
>NZ_JBFAIP010000249.1:0-1837 GCF_040654775.1 Streptomyces sp. NPDC050636 | reverse complement strand
GTACCGGTGGAGTGTCGCAATCCACACCGAACCCAGAAGGCCCTCACCCGTTCAAGCACCCAGCACGCGTGTCACCAACGTGCCGGGACAGCACAGCTAGGGCGTGTCTCTCCGATCATGAGCGGAGCCAGATGATGACGGCCGCGAAGGTCACGGTGCCCAGGAACACGTGCCCTCCCTTGTCATAGCGGGTCGCCACGGTTCGGATGCCCTTGAGCTTGTTTGATCGCCCGCTCGACGACGTTGCGCTTCTTGTACCGCTCCCTGTCGAAACCGGGAGGCCGGCCGCCACGCGACCCACGCTTGACGCGGTTGGCCGCCTGGTCGGCCTTCTCCGGAATGACGTGCCGAATACCTCGTTTGCGCAGGTAGGCCCGCGCGCGGCGGTTGCTGTAAGCCTTGTCGGCGCTGACGCTGTCCGGGCGGGTACGGGGCCTCCCGGCACCGACCCGCGGGACGTGCATCTTCTCCATGACCGGCTCGAACTGGGTGCAATCCGCCCGCTGTCCGGGCGTGACCACGAGGGACAGCGGGCGGCACCGGCCGTCGGCGCTCAGGTGGACCTTGGTGGTGAACCCGCCGCGCGAGCGGCCCAGGCCCCTCACCTGCAACACCACCTCCTCCAAGTGGCCGAGCAGGCCCGCCGATGCCGTGCCGCCGCCTGAGAACAACGCGCCTTGGCCCACCACAGCAGTTCGCCGGGGAGTACACCGCGATGTGCGTCGACGACGCGTGGTACGCCAGCGACCGCAAGCGCTTCGCCGAGATGTACGCCCGCGACCAGCCGCGCGCCGGGGCTGGTCGGACCGCTCCGAACCGGGGGGCTCCCAGGGATTTTTCAGGGACTTTCCGCTGAGCAAGCGGGAAAGGCCCTGGCAGCACTGAAAGACGCAAGATCCCAGGTCAGGGTAGGTTCCGTAGGAGTCGACGACGCTCACCAAGGCGTGTCCCCGTGGGGACCGCGCTGGCCGGGCCAAGACGCGCGGATTACGGGCCAGCGTTGGCGGCGAGAGCCGACCAGCGTTGGCGACGCCGTTGGCGCTGAACTGGGTGAACTAACCTCTGAACAGCGCCAGTTGGCGGCGTAGCCAGGCTCCCTAGTAGGAATAGAAGCCCGACCCGGACTTCCGCCCCAGCCGCCCCGCGTCCACCATCCGCTGGAGCAGCGGGGGAGCAGCGGGGGAGCAGCGGGGGAGCAGCGGGGGAGCAGCGGGGGAGCGGAGTAAAGCGGCTCCTTGTACTCCTCGTTCATGGTGGCCGCTGGCTCGATCAGGTCCTTGTCCTGCGGATTCAGGTTGAGTTTCCTGACGCGGGCCGAAGCAGGACGCCGAGTTCGCCCTCTGGGCGTCAAGGGATCCCTCGGCAACACCCGGGACGGATTGACGGTGGGGAAGGTATGTGCACCGTTTGGTGCGGCCGGAATTATTTCCTACCTTTCCCTTCTGTGCATCGACGGACGGCTTCCAGGGGTGATGGAGATCCCTGGGCGAGCGTTTGTTGTGCGGTCATCTAAATCTTCAGGTTGGAAAGAAGTATGGCGTGTGATCAGGCATTGCATCGTGTGAAGGGCGCGGATTCGGGAGCTGCGTCGAGGAGTCGAGGGAAAGGCGAGTGCGAGAGTGATTGGGTGGAGAGGTTCCTCGAAGAGAGTCCGGTCCTGGTGGAGGCTGAAGCCATACGAGTATGGAAGCTCTTGGAGTACATGGGGCGGTGAGATGAGAGGCGGGGCCCCCCCCACTAACTGGCGGGGGCGGGCACAGTAAATATCGGCATAAAATTGGGGGAGTATGGGAGACAGAAGAGGACCCCAAGAGGGGGGGGCCGGGCGGGAAAGGAA
>NZ_JBFAIP010000248.1:0-2033 GCF_040654775.1 Streptomyces sp. NPDC050636 | reverse complement strand
CACCACGCTCTTCCTTTCTGGGCTTTTTGATCTGTGGTAGAGCGCTTCGTTAACACCCAATTGGTCACTGGTTCGAACCCAGTATCGCCCACCGGGATCAAGAACCGGGCCGCCAAAAGGCGGCCCGGTTCTTGTCGTTGAAATCGGCTTTCGGCGCCACCGGCGAAAGCGCATCGGCAAATGGCCGGAATTGCTGAGGGGCTATCAGGCCGCGGCGGGGAGTTCCGGACGCAGCGGCCAATGGGGATCGACGGCCTCGGGGGTGCCGCTGCGGGCGAACCACTCCTGGAGCCCGCGGGCCTGCGCGGCGTACCAGATCGCCTGGCGGGTGTGCAGCTCGCCCGGACGCAGCCCCTCCAGCCGGGACGCGAAGCGGAGCCCCAGCGCGCGGACGACCCGCAGCGCGGCGAACGCGTCGGCGGCGGCCTCATGGGCGTCGGTCAGCTCGACCTCGTAATGCGCGCACAGGTCGGTGAGCGTGCGGCGGCCCTTGCGATAGCGGTCCAGGTGTTTGTCCAGGACCCGGGGATCCAGGACGGACAGCGGATGGGTGCCCAGATAGGCGTCGAGCGAAGTGGCGCGGTGCCGCTTCAACTCGCGGTCCAGGAGCGTGAGATCGAACGGGGCGTTCATCACGACCAGCGGCCGGCCGGCCACCGCCTGGGCGGCCAGGGCCCGCGCGACCTCCTCCAGCACCGGCGCCGGCCAGCGGCCGTGCAGCGCGAGATGGTCGGCGGTCAGGCCGTGCACCGCCGTCGCGGCCTCGGGCATCTCGACGCCCGGATTGATCAGCCAGCGGGTGACGCGCGGGGTGGAGCGCGGGGTCTCCTGCACGACCAGGGCCGCGGAGACGATGCGGTCCCGCTCGACGTCTATGCCCGTCGTCTCGGTGTCGAAGGAAGCAAGCGGACCGTCATACCAGCACGGCATCATCCCAACTCCTCGCGCTCGTGCGGCGGATGACGCCGTACGTCACCCGAGCTGGTGATACCCGAGCCGCCCGGTGGTCGAACCGTCTTTGTTTGCGGACCACTTGACGCGGAGACAACCACAGGGACGGGCCGCCGCGATCCGCGCGGTCCGGCAGTGGCGTCCCCGGACGCCACCGGATACGGCCGACGGCGCGCGGGTTCTCGGAGCACTCCCGTACGCGGCCGGCTGCCTCCCCGTCATCCAGACGCATCGATCGGCACAGCCCGGAAGGCACCCTCGCGATGACGCTCGCGCAGCCCGAACCGGGCGGGCTGCTGCCCCAGCGGACCACCCCGCAGCGCGGTGGACTCGCCACCACCGCCTGCATGGAGACCCTCCAGGTCGGCTATCTGCACGCGATCGCCGCCGCCTCGGGTTGCTCGCTGGCGCAGCCCTTCCCGGACAACGGAATCGATTGGCACGTCAGCCATGGCGGGCCCGGCCACACCGTCGACGACGAGGTCACCATCAAGGTGCAGCTCAAATGCACCTACCAGACCGCCCCGCGCCCGCCCGGGGCGACGTTCGCGTTCACGCTCGACAACGATCACCTGACGAAGCTGGCCCGTACGCCCGTATCGGTGCACAAGATCCTGGTCGTGATGCTGGTGCCGCGGGACCAGGAGGACTGGCTGCGGGCGAGCCACGACCGTCTCGAACTGCGGCACTGCTGCTACTGGATCAACTTGGCCGGCCACCGGGTCAGCGGCCGGCGCAGGACCACTGTGCGGATCCCGACCACGCGGATCTTCGACGACCGCGCTCTCTGCGAGATCATGACGCGGGTCGGGGCGGGAGGGAGACCCTGATGTACCGGCCGACCGATGAATTCGACGCGAGGCTCCTGGACCCGGCGGAGGTCGATCCGGCGGTGCTCACTGCGCTGCTGGCCCGGCACGGCTGGCGGCGCAGGGGCGGGGCCGTCGGCCACTACGCCCGGTGGACGCCACCCGGCGGGGCGGGCGGCACCAGCCTGCTGGTGCCCCCCCACCCCCCGGTGCCCCACAACGGGGGGGGGGAGGGCCATCGGGAGATGGGGGGGTTTGGGTAGTGTTTGTAGT
>NZ_JBFAIP010000247.1:0-2068 GCF_040654775.1 Streptomyces sp. NPDC050636 | reverse complement strand
GTTGACTCACGCGCAGTGGGCGCGGATCGAGCCGTTACTTCCTGATCGGACACCGAAGCGGGGTGGCCGGTGGTGGGACCACCGTGAGGTGATCAACGCGATTGCCTGGAAGTTCCAGACCGGGTCGCAGTGGGTGCACCTGCCCGAGAAGTACGGCAACTGGAGAGGTGTCTACAACCGGCTGCGGATGTGGGCTGTCGACGGCACCTGGGAGCGGGTGTTCACCGCCCTCATGGCTCAGGCCGACGCCCACGAGGATCTGAACTGGGCGGTCTCGGTGGACTCCACCATCGTGCGGGCCCACCAGCACGCGGCCGGGGCCCGCAAAAAGGGGCCCCGGCCGGCGAACCGGACGACCATGCCATCGGCCGGTCCCGCGGTCCAACGGCGTGTACATCGTGCTCAGCAACGGCGGCGTGATCAGCGCCCACAAGTAAAGGCCCGCCCGGCCGCGGCGGTGCAGCCACCTCCGGCGAGGCAGCTCCACCGCCGCAGAGGCGAAAGCGTTCGAGTGTCCCCGCAGGGGACCTCGCCGCACCGGGAATTCTCAAGCCGGGGGTCGTGGGCCGGGGGCCGGTACCAGGGCGCCGGTGCCCGGTACAACGAGACGCCGTGAGGCCGCCTGCGTTACCGGAACCGGGCAGCCGTCGTCGCCTCGGACGCGGGTTCGCCTGCGGTGGCCGGACCACGGTCGGGCTTGGGCTTGGGCTTGGGCTCGGCCAGCATGGCGTAGATCGCCAAGGACAGAGCCATGCAGATTCCCGCGCTCGTCCACAGGACCGTCTGCCACGCACCGGTGAGCCCGTGCGTGACGTAGTCGAAGAATGCCGGCCGGTTTTCGGTCGGCAGCCCGGACAGCGCACCGGTGAGGTCGCCCGCGTTGACACTGTTGGCCAACTCACCGGCGCCACCGCGGTAGGCGGGGAATCGTCGCAGCCCATCGCCCAGCCCGTCCCGTACGAGATCGACCAGTGCTGCCCCGACCGCAGCGATGACGACGGCCTCGCTGCCCAGCCGCAGCGTGTTGAGAAAGCCGGCCGCTGTTCCGGTGGCCTCGGGAGCCACGACGGTCAGCACCGCGCCATCGACCAGGCCGAAGTTGAGGCCGAGCCCGACGCCGAGCGTGATCATCGGCCCGGCCAGTGCCGCCAGACCCACACCTGGTCGAAGGACGAGGGCGAGCCACGCGAGACCGATGGTCAGGCACATCAGGCTGAGGCCGAACACGGCCCGGGTCGACAACCCCCACTTGATCAGCCTTCCGGCAAGAAGCGGGGTCACCAGGATCGGCAGCGCCATCACCAGCATCGTGGTGCCCGCCGCCCGGCTGCCGGCGCCGTTCGCGACCATGAGGTAGTTCGGCAGCAGCGGCAGCAGGATCACGAACGAGAACGTCACCACCACGGGGATCAGACACAGTGCCATGAACCTGGCGTTGCGCAGCAGCTTCAGATCGAGCATCGGATACCGGGCGTGCCGCTCCACCAGGACGAACGCCACCATCAGCGCCGCTGATCCGGCCAGCAGGCCCAGTACGCCGGCGCTGCCCCACCCCCACTGAGGCCCTTCCACCGTGCCGAGCATGAGCAGGAAGAGACTGCTGACGAATGCTGCGGTGCCCAGCCAGTCCACCCGGGCCGCCGTCACACTGCGTGACTCGCCCAGGAACGGGACGGCGGACAGGACCAGCAGCATCAGCACCGCGTGCAGCCCGAAAAACGCACGCCAGCCCAAGGTGTCCGCCAGCGCCCCTGCCGCCATGGCTCCCAGGGCGAGTCCACCACCTGTCACGATGCCGACGGCCGAGAACGCCCGGTTACGCGCCGGACCCTCGAAGGTCGCAGCAAGGAGCGAACACCCGGCGGTCAGCAGCGCGGCAGCCCCCAAACCGGCCAGGCCGCGCGCCGCATCGAGCAGGAAGATGTTGCTCGCCGCCGCGCTCACCAGCGACGCCACAGTGAACATAGGATCGTTCGGCAACGCCTTGCTCCAGAGGTCTCCGGACCCTGTAAAGTGGGAACCGTACCTTCAACGTCTGGCGCTCGTAGACTGGGCACGGTCAAACCCG
>NZ_JBFAIP010000246.1:0-2098 GCF_040654775.1 Streptomyces sp. NPDC050636 | reverse complement strand
GTGCGGTGCAGTCCTAGACAGCTCCACCACACCGGAGGTCTTCGCCATGATCAAGCCCGGCAAGTGTCAACAACGCTCGTGATCAATACAGCTAGTTCTTCAGAGCGTCCTTGTCATGAAGGCGCTGTTCGGGTCGGGTTGGTAGTCGGCGAAGGGTCCGCAGTGCTGGAATCCGAACTTCTCGAACAACCTCCGGGCGAGTCGGAAGAACTCAGCGGACCCGGTTTCCAGGCTCAGGCGAGTGAATCCCATGCGCTGGGCTCCGGAGGCTGTCGAGGTCAAGGGCAAGTTTGCTCTCCAGTGGCGTAAGCGACCGCATCTGCTGGACGTGCTCATCGAGGAACCTGGCGATCTCTGGCCCGGAGAGGTCATCTACCACGATCTCCAACTTGCTCATCCTTCTTTGGCTCGGCTCGCGGGGCGCCGCGTTACATCGGCGGCAAGGTCGGTGCCACACCCGGGGCACGAGACGCCCGGCGTTGTGCCTTGTGCCTTGTGCGTCGACGCGTCAGCAGCTCCCTCAGACGGAGTACGGCCTCTTCCACGGCCCCGAAGTGTCAGCCCAACCACCTCGGCCACGGCTAGCCAGGCAGCCAGGCAGCCAGGCGAGTGTCGCTGGATCTCCACCTGTTGACTACCGATGCGATTGGTAGATCGCTGCCCTCAGATGTGGAGTTCGGGCGGGAAGCCGGTCCAGCGAAGCTCTGCAGGAAGGTGCCCCATGTCGTTGTAGAAGAGCACAGAAGCGGGCCGACCGGGCGTGTATCGGATGACGGTCAGCGCGGCGTTCGCGTGGTTGAGGCCCATCCAGCGCCACTTCGGAGCGTCGAGGGCAGATCGGACGAGCCAGCCGATGAGGAAGTTGTGGGTGACGATCAGTTCGTGGCGAGGCTCGTCACCGTCGGCAGGTCCGGCGAACTGTGCGAGAGCTGCCTGAGCCAACGCCGGCCCGTGTTCGCGCTCATCGGCCGGGAACTGGGACAGGTGGCCGAGCATGGCGTCGGCCGATTCCGAAGGCAGCTCCTCTCGCTGCGGCAGATAGGGGATGTAGTCCCCAGCCAGTTCGGACGGTTGCAGGGGAACGTCGTCGAGCTGGTCGCAGATCCGCTGGGCAGTCTGCTCCGCTCGTGGGAGCGGACCGTGATGGATAGCCGAGAGACGGCTGCGCTGAAGCCGCTCACCCAGCAGTACCGCTTGTCGGCGGCCGTTGTCCGTCAGCTTGCTCTCATCCGGTGAAGCCTCACCGTGCCGCGCGAGGTAGAGGTAGCGGGTGGCTGTTCCAGTCATTGACGAGATCCTCTGTCAGCGTTCATGAACTTGGTTCATGATCTGGCGAACGTCTGGACGGACGCTGGCATGCGCCGTGCGGTTCCGCCGCCGACGGAAGCATCGTCCAGAGGCACCCGTCGGCGGCGAGTCCGGGTAACACGCTGTGCGCCCGCCGCAGCCCCGCCACCCGAGCTTGTGCCAATGCGCTCGGCGTACAGCGTCAAGGCGCCGTTCTTTGCGGACCGGGGTTGTATGCCTCACGGTCGAAGGTTGATGGTCTGCCGTCGGCCGCGCGTCGCCGCTTCCGGTTGGCCCTCTGGTCCACGGGGCTCGGGATGACTGCCCTGATCCCTCGTCGGCGCAGGTGAGCACGGATCGCATGGGAGGTAAAGGCCTTGTCCGCGAGGACCATTGCGGGCGGGGTGCGGGGGGGGCGGCCCAGTGGGTCGGGGCACCCGAAGTGCAGTGCATGGTCGTCCGGCTCGCCCGCCGGAGCCGTATTTTGCGGGCTCTGGCAACGTGCTGCTGCGCGCGGACGACGGTGAAACTGGAAGATCCTGCGGCACTGCAGGCTGCAGGGCGACGGCGTTTCCCCCGTGCCACCAACGGCGTCGCTCACATGCACAACCCCCTCTCGGCCTGGCCTGATCAGTGTTGCGAGATCAGCTTCAGGGCGGCCACGGGTCTTCACGGGCACTGGTCCGAAGTCCTGTCACCTTCCGCCTGCTGGGAGGCGGGGGGGGTCAGGGGGTCGGTCGAAATGGTGTTACCGGGGGTTGGGGCGGGCCCAAGGAAGGGAGATCGGGGGGGTGGGGGGGTGGTTGTGGGG
>NZ_JBFAIP010000245.1:0-2112 GCF_040654775.1 Streptomyces sp. NPDC050636 | reverse complement strand
GGCGGTCCGAGGGCATCGATGTGAAATAGCGGTGAAGGGAGTTTCGAAAGCGTTCAGTGGGCAATGCGCAGGGCCGTGACTTACCCCAATGACGGCATACCGCAAAATCGCCCATACGACTCCAGACCAAACCCTCCCTACCACGGCGGATCAAACGCGCCGGATGTCGGCGACACGGCCCCGCTGCCGCCTATTGACGGAGTGCATGCCCCGCGTCCCAGAAATTCACCTCCTCCCCGCAACTCCGCCCCGGCCGCCCCAGCGGCCCCGTACGGCGACGTTCCGAACGCGGCGTACCACAGCAGAAGGCGTTCGGGCGGCAATCGCGGAGGCATCGACAGGGGCCGAATGGCTTTGATCATTCACAGCATCGCGGATGTCGCCGCGGTATTTCTCGGACTATGGGTCCTTCTGTATCTGCTCGAAGCGAATCAGGCGAATGTCTTTGTCGACTTCGTGCACGGTGTGGCCGACTGGCTTGCCGGCTGGTCGCAGGACATCTTCATCATGGACACGGAAGGGCTGCGTGTCTTCTTCAACTACGCCCTTCCCGCGCTGATTTACCTCGCGGTCGGCCATGGCGCAGCTGCTTGGCTGCGACGCCTTTGACTGCGTTTCAGCCGAGCTCAGGGGGCGCAGGCTTACGGCGCCCCCTGAGCGCCGAGGCAGGGCCGGCCGCCGCATATCTCTTTCTGCAACCGTGCAGTGATGGCGCCGAGTTGGGGAGCGATGGCGCCGATTTCGACTTGCCCGAATTCTCGTAATCGGCCATGGCTGCCCGTTCAGTCGCCCCTTTGCGTATTTGGCGGGACATTGCAGCCGCTTTCCTCGGGCGCTGTGCATCAGGTCGGAAACAGTGTGCCCGGAGTCCCTCCCTGAGTTTGCGTTCGAGCCAACCGGAGAATGCACACTGCCGGGCATGAACCAGACGCCCCGTGGCAGGTGCGCCGACTTCCAGGAACCGTATGAGCGCGCACATGCCGCGCGTCCTCCCAATTCCGCCCATGCCATCCCCGCCCAGCGGCTCGGGGTACCGCCCCACTACGAAGAGGATGATCCATATGAGTACGAGCCTTCTCCGCGCCGCGGCCGCAAGGTCAGGCGCTTTCTGATATCCCTCTTCGTCGTCCTGCTCCTGGTGGCGGTCGGCACGTATTTCTGGGCGGACTCCAAGCTGCGCAAGGAGGTCGACCTCAGCAAGGTCATCGACCGCCCGGCTGAGGGCGAGGGCACCAACTACCTGATCGTCGGCTCGGACAGCCGCAAGGGCATGTCGGCGGCCCGGCGCAAGAGCCTGCACACCGGCGGCAGCGCGGAGGCGGGCCAGCGGACCGACTCGATGATGATCCTGCACGTCGGTTCCAACGGCCCGACGCTGATCTCCCTGCCGCGCGACTCGAACGTGACCATCCCGAAGTTCCGCGGCTCCGAGTCCGGCAAGATCAGGCCCGCGATGGGCGCGAACAAGCTCAACGCCTCCTACGCCTTCGACGGTCCGCAACTGCTGGTCCGCACCGTCGAGTACAACACCGGACTGCACATCGACCACTACGCCGAGATCGGCTTCACCGGCTTCGCCGACATCGTCGATGCCATGGGCGGCATCGAGATGAACCTCGACAAGGGCTTCACGGACAAGTGGTCAGGCGCCGACTTCAAGGCCGGCCGGCAGACCCTCAATGGCACCCAGGCGCTCGCGTACGTCCGGGCCCGGCACGCCTTCGCCGGCAGCGACCTGGACCGCACCAAGAACCAGCAGAAGTTCCTCTCGACGCTCGCGAGCCAAGTGGCCACGCCCGGCACCCTCCTCAACCCGTTCACCCTCTACCCGGTCATGAGCGCGGGCCTGGACACCCTCGTCGTCGACAAGGACATGAACCCCTACCTGCTCGCCAAGATGTTTTTCGCCATGAAGGACGTCTCCGGCGGCGACGGCAAGTCCATGAACATGCCGATCTCCGGCAGCGTCGGCGGCAACCTCCAGTGGGACAGGCCGAAGGTCAAGCAACTGGTCGACGAGCTGAAGAACGACGACCCGGTCACCGTCACCAGGTGCCGAATACAAGGCCCGGACCCGTGTGCTGGACCTGATCAAGCCGTGTCGCAATGCCC
>NZ_JBFAIP010000244.1:0-2198 GCF_040654775.1 Streptomyces sp. NPDC050636 | reverse complement strand
CCCAAGCTTGGTCACACGATGGGTGGGGAGATCAACTGAGCAGGTTTGGCCCACCGCAGATCAGGGGGTGGGGAGATTCAAAGAGCCCTATCAACCCCCCACCACACCGGCGACGAAACGGCCCACCGCACTTCACGATCACAGCCCAAGGCCAGCAATGCGATTTCCTCGTCCTCCAAGAACAGGACCGAGCTGAGCACATCCCGACGAAGAAGGAACTCGCAGACGCCGAGAAGTACTCCTGGACCAGGATTCCGCGCTACGACTACTCCCCCGCCAACCGGCTGCGGATCCACATCAACGGTGGGCAGCCGCACCGGGCCAGTGAATGGGCCGACACCGCCACCCGCCCCCTTGAGGACCAACTCGCCGAGATCGTGCAGGAAGTAGATCTCCGAGGAGAAGCTGCCGAACGTAAACGACTGGCCGACCTGGAAGCCGCACGGCAGAAGCGCCTGCGCTGGGAAGCCGCGAAACGACAGGCAGAGATCGACTACGCGGAGACATACCGCATCCAGCACCTCGAAACCCAAGAGGCAGCGTGGCGCCAAGCGACCCGCCTCGCCCAGTATCTCAGCGCACTACGCAGGCACGCAGAAACCCTGCCAGCAGGCGAGGAGAAGAGCGCAGTCGAAGTATGGATCACCTGGGCCGCCACCCACGTGCAACGCCTCAACCCACTCAGCGGAACACCCAGGCTGCCAGACATCCCCGACCCTCGCCCCGAGGATCTCAAGCCGTTCATGCGCGGCTGGAGCCCTTACGGTCCCACCTCTTGAACGTGCTCCCGCACAGGCCAAGCTTCGGTCATCTATCCCCCGTCTTCGAATCCCCGCCCAGGCAGAACAGCAGCCGCGAATTTGCTGCTCTCGGCAGGTGAGTTCATTGTCAGGCTGTCAACGTACGAAAGCTGCACAGGAGCCTCGGCTGAAGCACTGGTCGTGGCTACCGCACAGGAGGTCCGCGACCCGCGGCTCCTGGCCAGTCTGATCGCTCGCCACAGCGCCGCGACCGCCAGCGCCGCACCGAGGCACCGCCCGGCCCCCGGCCGACGGCGCCGCTGAAGCCGCCCGTGGTGCACGCCGGCACGGGCGAGGAGGCTGTTGCCCAGCCGTTCGAGGTGATCGAGCAGCGGTGGACGAGGACGGACCACCCGACCTGTCGCACCTGCACCCGGCCGCGCAGCAGATCGCGCGGCTGCCGCCTTTGAGGGTGCCGTGACCGACTCGATGAGCTGGCGGACCTTCATGAGCATCGGCTCGCCGGGCCGGGCGGCGTCCCGTTTGGTGGACGGCCGCAGCGGCGTGATGCCAGGAGGGGCCGCGGACACAGGCCCGGACTTCCGCGACGACCGGTGCGAGATCCTCCCTCGCCCTCGGCATCCCCGCCCATGACGGTCTGCCGAAGGCACCCACGCACCTCACCCGGGTGTGCCCTAGCACGCCGCCAGCAAACACTCCCACCACCCCAGTCTGACCTGGCCGGCCACAGACCCAAGACGTCGTCGGCCATGGCACGGCGACACCTGGCGCCAACCTCCTGGCCTTGCACCCCCAGCCAGCTCCTGATGCTCCATCAGGAAAGTCAGCATCGGCCCTGCCAGACCTGGTGCCAGCCTGCCACACGTGCACATGCCGAAAGTGACACAGAAACCTGCCCCGACCTGCATGTTTACCACCCCAGCTAGGGAGGTCGTAAGGTCACGCCACCAGGGGCATGCAGGTGTAATCCATGTCCCCGCTAATTCTCTAGTTAGGAATTAGCGAAATCCGTAACGTTCTTCGCACTCTCGAAGAAGAGTATCAACTCAGGTAGAACTCTACTCTATTGGCAAATTGATGATCTCGCTGACGCCGCGAAACCATCGCAAGATGGGACGGCGTTCGCGCCGAGAGGTCAGCAAACTGTCAGCATCGTTCCGTCACGCGCAACGTGTCTCGTCGGACACGGAGCGTTTCCCAATCTGCTGCGCCAACCGTCTCCGCCAAGGGCCACGGCACTGCCCACAGAACAGCTGTAAGCACTTCCCTGCCTGCCTTGGGGCAGGCGTGCAAGGCTGCAGTGGGAGCCAGAGGAACCGCGCGGTGGCAGCCCTAACGGTCGGCACGGGTCAGCGGTGGCTCCTCTACCGCTGACCCGTGCCGCATTCGTCAACTGCTTGGGCGATCATCCGGTACAGCTCGAAGCCCAGATCTTTC
>NZ_JBFAIP010000243.1:0-2248 GCF_040654775.1 Streptomyces sp. NPDC050636 | reverse complement strand
GCCGTTGGTCACTAGTGGGGCCAGTCCGGGGCGGGATCCTCGTCAAGGAGGGGCCGGATGGCGCCCAGTACGGCGCCGATACACACGTCGCGCAATTC
Organism: Streptomyces sp. NPDC050636; assembly: GCF_040654775.1. Classification (NCBI taxonomy): domain Bacteria; kingdom Bacillati; phylum Actinomycetota; class Actinomycetes; order Kitasatosporales; family Streptomycetaceae; genus Streptomyces; species Streptomyces sp. NPDC050636. The sequence continues at coordinate 2,150 of NZ_JBFAIP010000243.1, read as the reverse complement.
GGCGCGGGTGCAGGTCTCCTTGGTGAGCCAGTCCACGCACAGCACTTGGACGAACACCAACCAGCTCTTGAGGACCCCCGACACGGCCTCCCGCGTGGTGTCGTCGGCGAGCGGGAGCACGCCGAGCATCCGCTCGCGCAGGGCGTCGAGTTCGTTGGCGATGATCGTCTGGACCAGGCGGTCGCCAGCCAGTACTCGGTTCGCCGCCAGGACGGTGTTGCGGTTCTCCGCGAAGTACTCGATATGGGCGTCCAGGCCCTCGGTGAGCTGCTCGACCAGGGTCTGAGCCGGGTCGAGCCGGGTTTTGGCGAGCAGTTGCTCAGCGACCTGCTGGTACAAGGAGGCGAAAAGGTCGCGCTTACTTGGAAAGTGACGGTAGAGCAGCGCGCGGGAGACCCCGGCGCACTCGGCGACGTCTTCCATCAGCACCTCGTCGTACGGGCGCGCGGCAAAGAGCCGCGCAGCGACGGCGAGGAGCTGGGCGCGGCGTTCGGCGGGGCTGAGTCGCTGACGGGGAGGCACGGACGCATGTTACTTGACACGTGTCTACTAGTTGGCCGTAGCCTGGTGGATGCGTGTCTACTAGTAGAGGGGGATGGCCGGTCATGGCCAAGGTCAAAGTGCTTCGCGGGCTCGTGCTGGCGATGGGGTACGCCTGCGTGGCGATCGGGCTCTTCCATGTGCTGCTCGGGAACGCCTCGATCCCGGACGCGGGCTCAGCGGGCCCGACGGTAGACAGTCTTGGGCGGTTCTTCGGCGCAATCTTCACCGGGTACGGCCTCGGCTGGCTCTGGGCGGCACGGCAGTCACCGATTCCCGCGTCGGCGGTGCGGTGGCTGGCCGGGGTGTTCGGGCTGGGCGCGCTCGGACGACTGCTGTCGCTCGCCGTGCACGGGTGGCCGCACTGGTTCCAGGTAGCGCTGACAATCGTCGAACTCGTCCTGGCGCCACTGTTCTTCTGGCTGGCGGACGCCGAGGAGAAGATGCTCCGGCCCGGAACTAGGGGCGAGCTCGTGTGACGGCACGCTGTGGGTGTTCCATACCAATTCATCGAAAACTGGATCACCGGCCAGGCTCGTCCGCTGTCGCGCCCACCAACTCAAACGCTCAGCGCCGCCACTCCAGGCGCTCACCCGCCAAGTGAAGCGCTCCTTACCTTGTTGGTGGGTTGATTCCGGCCCTTCGTACGATCGGAAGGCCCGGGGGCCTGGGTGTGGCTGGAAGCGCTCATGCCGTAGGTGCGACTTTGACTGATTGGCCGCCCAGCGCCCCGCGACGACACGGCCACTCATTGGGATACGCGAAAAGGTCGCTTCGTAAGGACACGTCGGCGTGGTCGTCTGCTGGGACCAGTCAACCGATCGATGAGGGAGGCTCGGGTGCCCGAGCTTTGGGCGGGGACGGATGTCGGCAAGGCCGCGCACCACTGCACGGTGGCGGCGGCCGCCCGGCGCGCCGCAACCGCAAGTGGCTCGTGATCGGCGCCGCCGTGGTGGCCCTGGCGGTCACCGGGGGGGGCTGATCTGGGTCCTGAACGCGGGCAACAACGACGGCGACAACAGCAGCTCGTCCGAGGCTCGTCCGAGGGCTCGTACAAGGACCCCAGCACCTTCAAGGTGAGCGACGTCAACAAGGAGCCGTTCACGCTCAAGGCCGAGTACGACATGGACGACTCCAAATACGAGTCGAACTACTACGACCTGGACGGTTCCGGCGGGGCCGTCATGGGCGACCGGGATGTCGTCAAGGAGCAGAAGGAGGAGATTGAGATGTACAACGTCACGTCCCGGGTAAAGCCGGGAATGAGGTCGACCTCCTTCGGGTCGGCCTTGAGGTAGACGAGGAGCTTGGTCTGCTGCGGCGGGCAGACACAGGCGAAGTTGCGCAGCCGCTGGTAGGCGGCGTACTGCTTGCGCTGGACCCGGGTGACGCCGTCCCCCAGGCCGAGCAGCACCTCGTCGACCGACTCGGAGCCATGATTCATGGAATACATGTCCGTGACGGCGAGTTGAGGTCCTTGCTGTAGCTCGTCTGAGTGGTCTCGCGTGACAGCCAGTGCATGGGGCTGGCAGAGGGGCGGCGACAACGATCAGCCAGGGCCTGGTCGTGCTGCGCTGTGGCCGGTGTGCGCGCCGGGGCCGGCCTGTCCC
>NZ_JBFAIP010000242.1:0-2277 GCF_040654775.1 Streptomyces sp. NPDC050636 | reverse complement strand
CGTGTTCCGTTTTTGGGGGCCTTGGGCCCCCAAACCCCCCCTGGGGCGATCGCCTCGGGGCCCCCCCCCCCCCCCGCTCCCCCCCGCCGCCGCCCCCCCCCCGGGGGGCCCGGCGACGTCTATATGCGGACATCCCGGCGTCGCGTGCCCGGCATCCCCTTGACGAGCGGATCGTCGCGCTCTACGTTTCTTCCATAAAGCAAAACATTAATTCCATAATGCGGAATTAAAGCCTTCCGGCTCTTCGCCGGAGCATGCCCCTGACAGGTCGACGCAGGAGTACCCGATGCCTCGAATGACAGCCGCCGCAGCGGCAGTGGAGATCCTCAAGCGTGAGGGCGTGACGAACGCGTTCGGAGTGCCGGGCGCCGCGATCAACCCCTTCTACAAGGCCCTCAAGACCGTGGGCGGGATCGACCACACGCTCGCCCGGCACGTCGAGGGCGCGTCCCACATGGCCGAGGGCTACACCCGGAGCAACGCGGGCAACATCGGTGTCTGCATCGGCACGTCCGGCCCGGCCGGCACCGACATGATCACCGGCCTCTACTCGGCGATCGGTGACTCCATCCCGATCCTGTGCATCACCGGCCAGGCGCCGACCCACCTGCTCCACAAGGAGGACTTCCAGGCCGTCGACATCGCCTCGATCGCCAAGCCGGTCACCAAGGCCGCGACCACCGTCCTGGAGGCCGCCCAGGTCCCCGGCGTCTTCCAGCAGGCCTTCCACCTGATGCGCTCCGGCCGCCCCGGCCCGGTCCTCATCGACCTGCCGATCGACGTCCAGCAGACCGAGATCGAGTTCGACCCGGAGACGTACGAGCCGCTGCCGGTCTACAAGCCGTCCGCGACCCGCGCTCAGATCGAGAAGGCGATCTCGTTCCTGGTCGAGTCCGAGCGCCCGCTGATCGTCGCCGGCGGCGGCATCATCAACGCGGACGCCTCCGACCTGCTGGTCGAGTTCGCCGAGATCACCAACACCCCGGTCGTGCCGACCCTGATGGGCTGGGGCACCATCCCCGACGACCACGACCTGAACGCGGGCATGGTCGGCCAGCAGACCGGCCACCGCTACGGCAACGCGACATTCCTGGAGTCGGACTTCGTCCTCGGTATCGGCAACCGCTGGGCCAACCGTCACACCGGCTACAAGCTGGACGTCTACACCCAGGGCCGCAAGTTCGTCCACGTCGACATCGAGCCCACCCAGATCGGCAAGATCTTCGCGCCCGACTACGGGATCGCGTCGGACGCCAAGGTCGCTCTGGAGCTGTTCGTCGAGGTCGCCAAGGAGCTCAAGGCCGCGGGCAAGCTCCCCGACCGCTCCGAGTGGGTCGCGTCCCACCTGAAGCGCAAGGAAACGCTGCAGCGCCGCACGCACTTCGACAACGTCCCGATGAAGCCGCAGCGCGTCTACGAGGAGATGAACAAGGCCTTCGGCCCCGAGACGCGGTATGTGACGACGATCGGCCTCTCGCAGATCGCCGGCGCGCAGATGCTGCACGTCTACAAGCCGCGCCACTGGATCAACTGCGGCCAGGCGGGCCCGCTCGGCTGGACCATCCCGGCCGCGCTCGGCGCCGCGAAGGCGGACCCGGAGACCCCGATCGTCGCGCTCTCCGGTGACTACGACTTCCAGTTCATGATCGAGGAGCTGGCGGTCGGTGCGCAGCACCGCATCCCGTACGTCCATGTCCTGGTGAACAACGCCTACCTGGGCCTGATCCGTCAGGCGCAGATCGGCCTGGACATCAACTTCCAGGTCAACCTGGAGTTCGAGAACCAGAACTCCCCGGAGCTGGGCGTCTACGGCGTCGACCACGTCAAGGTCGCCGAGGGCCTGGGCTGCAAGGCGATCCGCGTCACCGAGCCCGACGAGCTCCTGCCGGCCTTCGAGCAGGCCAAGAAGCTCGCGGCCGAGCACCGGGTGCCGGTGGTCGTCGAGGCGATCCTGGAGCGCATCACGAACATCTCGATGAGCCCGACCGCGGACATCAGCGCGGTCAAGGAGTTCGAGGAGATCGCGACGGAGCCGGGCCACGCGCCCACGGCGATCCGGCCGCTGAAGGTCTGATTCGCAGCCGGTCGGCATGGTGTGCCGGGCGCGGCTTGACCGCCGCGCCCGGCATCGCCACCATCCCGTAGAACAGAAACGAAAATCCGCTATCCGGAAGGGGTGTCGGCCTCATGGGTTTCACGGACACACGCTTCAACGTCAATCTGTCGATCCTGTTCACCGAGCTTCCGTTGCTGGAGCGGCCGGCGGCCGCGCGGGCG
>NZ_JBFAIP010000241.1:0-2312 GCF_040654775.1 Streptomyces sp. NPDC050636 | reverse complement strand
CTCGTGGGGCCCGTGGGGGTGTTAGCCCGCAGCCTCGCCGACGGCCACCTCCCCCTGGTACGGGCGGGCGGACTGAAGCGGCCAGGTGTGCTTCGGCTGCCGGTCGCTGTCGCGCGCCACGCCCGTCTGGGTGCCGAACCAAGGGCCCTGCGGCAGGTTCTTGGCGAACTCCGCCACCTTGTCCGCCGAGGACTTCTCCTCGGCCTGCTTCCACGTCAGTTCGACGTCGATCCTGGCTTCTTGTGCCATGGGACAGCTACCGCCTCTGCGTAGGTGTCGTTCACGGGCCTGCCCCAGCCCATCCCTGATCACGTGCGAGCGGGCGGGTGGGCAGTGCACGGGATTTGTCACAACTCCCGGCAGGGGACGGGGTCCGCCACCTGCCGTTACAGTTACAAACTGTAACACTGCAATTACTCAGTGTGTAGTGCAGAAGTGACCCGCCTCGCCGATTGGCTGTCCTTCGGCGGTCAGTCGGCGACTGATCCCATCGAGGAGCTACCGCAACGGCTCGCCGCCCCTCACGGAACACAGAGATCGTTTGCGAACGGGGGCATCCAACTCACTTCTCACCCCGGCGAGTCCGCGCGCTCGGCCGATCAACTCGGAATCCGCCCCGAAGAAACCGAACGTCTGTGCCGCTTCCTGTGAAGTGCCCCCGCACGGCAACGCGTCGTGACCTAAAGGGGCATGGGGGTGAGGCAGAATGGCCGCGTCCGGCAACTGAGACTCTTCCGGAAGGTCAGCCCCCGCTGCCGCTGCTGCCGTCTCGGGTCGTGGTCTACTTCGTCCTCGTGCTGGCCCTGTTCTAGGACTGTTCCTATCGGGGCTGCGACTCGTGGTCCTGGTCGAGTGTGGCACCCGTGCCGTGTTGGCCGCCACGTTCGGCCCCGAGAGTGACGGCGAACTCACCTACGCAGGCTGCCTGTTGAGTGTGCTGGATGGCGCGATGCTCCTGCTGGCCGATGCCGGCTTCGATGCGAACGTGTTCGCCCGGGACGTCCAGGCTACCGGCGCCCAGTTCCTGGTGCGCTCCTCCGCCCGCCGGATACCCACCCCCTTCCGGCACCTGGGCGACGGCTCCTACCTGGCCCGGATCGGCTATGGCGTGCTGCCCGTCCTGCAAACCACCACCGCCGACACCGTCACCACCGCGACCGGAATCCTGCCCCCGGCGGGACCCGTCGAGCTCGACGGCACCATCGGCCGGGCCGTCCGTCCTCGACGCCCTGCGCCCCGCCCGCCACAGGCACCGGCACCGGCACCGCTTCAAGGCTCACACCCCCAAGAACCCCACCAGCAAGTACGGACCGAACGTCGGACACCCCCCGCCACGAACAGTCAGAACTACGCCGTCCACGCCACCGTCACGTTCTTCGAACACGGACTCTCGAACCGCTCACGGACTTAAACGCAATGGTGTTGACGCCTGGAGCCTGACGGATTCCCGTCCGGCAGGTTGGATGTGCTCATGCATTCATGCGCTCATGTGTTCGATCAAGCGGCCCCTGTCTAGGCTTTACGGGCGAGCAGTTGAATCTCCTGGAACTGCCGTCGGTCGGTGGGCTGAGGCTCGCGAACCATCCGGGCTACCTCGGTCAACCCGGACTTGCGCAGCATCGCGGCGAGGTGGTCAGGCCACCAGCGATAGGCGAGCGCGACTGTGTGATCGAAGGCCTGCGTCGGGTGAGACGGATCGTCGCTTGCCGAAAAGCCGACCAGAAGGTGGCCGCCAGGTGCCAGCACGCGGTGGAACTCCGCCAGGATGACGGGGAGTTCTTGCGGCGGAGTGTGGATGATGGACCAACGTGAGAGTACGCCGCCCAGCACGCCGTCAGCGATGTTCAACGCGGCCATCGAGCCCACGTCGAATCGCAGGCCCGGATAGGCCTGTCGAGCCAACTTGATCATCGCAGGAGAGGCATCAACACCAAACGCCGCCAGCCCCAACTCGTCCAGATAGGCGGTGATATGGCCAGGCCCACACCCAAGGTCCGCGACCTGACCGTCCCCACTCGCACTTACGACCTCGGCGAAGGCACCCAAGATCGCGCGGTCCAGGGGACTGTCATGCAGCGTGTCGCGGAACAGCTGCGCATAGGTGGGGGCAACAGCGTCGTAGGCCTCGCGGGTGGAGCTGAGGGCATCGTGTTCGACCATGCTCACGACAGTAGTTCCTGGCGCTGAGGCGAGCCGAGAGAATCATGATCCTCCCTCCCGCCTGAACTCACGTGGGCGTGCTGTGCTGCGGCGGACATGGGGACACTGGCCTGGGATACTGGCGTTGGCGCAGCTCATCCCGACTCAGGAGT
>NZ_JBFAIP010000240.1:0-2342 GCF_040654775.1 Streptomyces sp. NPDC050636 | reverse complement strand
CGCAGTACGGCCGACAGCCGCTCGGGCGTCAGCGAGGCCACCACGCCGTCGTCCAGGACGCCGGCGGTGTGGATCACGGCGGTCAGCGGGTGCGCGGCGGGCACCGAAGCCACGGCCGTCGCCACCCCCTCCCTGTCCGCCACGTCGCACGCGAGGACCGTCACCTCGGCGCCGTGCGCGGCCAGTTCCGCACGCAGCTCGCTCGCACCCGGCGCGTCCGGGCCACCGCGGCTGACCAGCAGCAGATGCCGTACGCCGCGCTCGGTCACCAGATGCCGGGCGAGTTCACGGCCCAGGCCACCGGTACCACCGGTGATCAGCACGGTGCCGTCCGGGTCCCACGTGCGCGGCAGGGTCAGCACGATCTTTCCGATGTGCTGGGCCCGGCTCATGTACCGGAACGCCTCCGGCGCCCGCCGTACGTCCCAGGTCGCCACCGGCAGCGGGCGCAACGCGCCCCCGGCGAACAGCTCCAGCAGCTCGCCGAGCATCCCCCGCACCCGGTCGGGGCCCGCGTCGGCGAGGTCGAACGCCTTGTAGCGCACCGGGGCGGCGGACTCGGGCTCGCGGATGTCGGTCTTGCCCATCTCCAGGAAGTGGCCGCCGGGGGCGGTCAACCGCAGGGACGCGTCGACGAAGTCACCCGCCAGGGCGTTGAGCACCACATCCACGCCGCGGCCACCGGTGACCGCCCGGAAGCGCTCCTCGAAGTCCGTGGTACGGGACGAGGCGATGTGGTCGTCCGCGACACCCAGTTCGCGCAGGGTGTCCCACTTGCTTTCGCCGGCCGTGGCGAATACCTCGGCACCGAGGTGCTTCGCCAGTTGGATCGCCGCCATACCGACGCCGCCGGCCCCGGCGTGTACGAGGATCGACTGGCCGGGTCGCAGGTCGGCGAGGTCCTTCAGGGCGTAGAGCGCGGTCAGGAAGACCAGTGGCACCGAAGCCGCCCGAGCGGCCGACCAGTCCTCGGGGATACGCGTCAAGAGCCGCTGGTCCGTCACCGCGACCGGGCCGTAGCCGCCGAAGACCATGCCCATCACGCGGTCCCCCGCGCGCAGTCCGCTCACCCCGGGCCCCGTCCCGGTCACCACACCGGCGGCCTCGGCACCCAGCAGCCCGGCCTCACCCGGGTACATGCCCAGGGCGTTCAGCACGTCGCGGAAGTTCACGCCTGCGGCCTGGACCTGTATGCGGACCTGTCCCTCCGTGAGCGGTTCCAGGATCTCCGGGCAGGGCGCGAGCACCAGGTTGTCCAGGCTGCCCTTGGCCGCGCTGTCCAGTCGCCACGGCACACCTGCGGGCGGCAACAGCCCCGCACCGCCGCCCAGCTGAGCCAGGCGCGCCATGCGGAGGGTGCCGCCGCGCCATACGAACTGGGCGTCCCCGGTGGCCAGCAGACCCGGCAGGTCCGCGAGCGCCGTGGCAAAGCCCCCGTCCTCGTCGGCGAGATCGCCGTCCTCAAGGTCGAGGAGCGCGATCCGTCCGGGGTTCTCCGACTGCGCCGAGCGCACCAGGCCCCACGCCGCGCCCGCGGCCATGTCCCGTACGGGCTCCCCCTCGTCGGCGGAGACGGCACCGCGGGTGACGAACACCAGGCGTGCGGTGGCGGATTCCTCCCGGTCCGCCCAGTCCTGGAGCACACCCAGGACCCGGGCCGTCACCTCGTGCACGGCGGCGGGCACATCTCCGTCCGTACCGGACACAGGGACCAGTACGAGGTCCTCATCCCCCGTGAGGTCCGCCAGGGACGCGACCGACGCGCCCACGCCCAGCTCATCGGCGCCCAGGGACACACACCGCACCTCGGCAGGCTGCACTTCCGGGGCCGCCACCCAGTCCAGCGACAGCAGCGCGCCGTGCTCCGTGCCGCGCTGCCCCGCCGACTGGCCGGTGGCAGTGTCCTGGTACGCCCGCATCACCATTGCCTCAGCGGAGAGCACGGGGGCGCCCTCGACGTCGACGGCCGCGATGGACACCGAGTCCTCACCGGTCTTCACCACCCGGGCCCGCAGAACCGACGCTCCCCCGGCGTGCAGCGACACACCTCGCCAGGCGAACGGCAGGAACTGGTCACCCTCGGTGCCGACCCCGGCCATCCGGTGGGACTGGAGCACCGCGTCCAGCAGCGCCGGGTGGATCCCGAAGGACCCGGCCTCGTCGGCGACCTGGCCCGGCAGCGCCACCTCCACGTAGGCCCCGGCCCCGTCGTCGCACCGCCACACCGAGCGCAGGCCCTGGAACGCCGGGCCGTACCCCGTCCCGTCGTAGAAGCCCTCCAGGTCGACGACCACCGCGTCCTGCGGCGGCCAGACCTGGGAGCCGAAGTCCGCGATCCGCTC
>NZ_JBFAIP010000239.1:0-2656 GCF_040654775.1 Streptomyces sp. NPDC050636 | reverse complement strand
GGGCTCGCCGTACTGGACGTGGCCATGGGTGGGACCGAACCGCTGCTGGTGGCCGCCCAGTTGGACCTGACCGCGCTACGAGCATCGGGCGAGGTCCCGTCGCTGCTGTCCGGTCTGGCACGTGGGTCGCGTTCCAGTGGGCCCGCCCGCCGTTCGGTCGGTGAGCGCATCGTCGACGGGCAGCAGGCGCTGGCCGCGCGTCTGGCCGGCCTTAGCCCGGCCGAACAGCAAGAGGCCGTACGGGACATGATCGCCACGCAGACCGCCCTGGTCCTGGGCATGCCCGGCCCCGACAGCGTCGACCCGGACCGCGCATTCCGCGACGTCGGCTTCGACTCCCTCACCGCAGTCGAACTACGTAACCGACTCAACAACGCCACAGGCCTGCGCCTGTCCGCCACGGCAGTGTTCGACTACCCGACCCCGGCCGCCCTGTCCGAATTCCTGGCGCAGGAGATGTTCGGGACGGCCACCGAGGAGACGAACGCCCTCGCGGCCTACTCCGGGCTCGACAAGCTCGAAGCGTCGCTCACCGAGATCATGGACGACGACACCGCCCGTGCGCGGGTCACGGCACGGCTGATGGACATTCTCTCCGCGCTGAGCGACACCGGCGGATCCGGCGAGGCCGCCGACGACGGTGATTCGGTCGCCGACAAGATCCAGTCGGCCAGCGACGACGACATGTTCGACTTCATCGACAACCAGCTCGGGCTCTGAGTACGCGGCCGTACCACCGTGCGTAATGAGGAAGGCGTCATTGGATGGCGAACGAAGACAAGCTTCGTGACTATCTGAAGCGGGTCACCACCGACCTGCACCAGACCCGCGAGCGCCTGCGTGAGGTGGAGGACCGCCAGCAGGAACCTGTGGCCATTGTGGGTATGGGGTGTCGCTTCCCGGGGGGTGTGTCGTCTCCGGGTGAGTTCTGGGAGTTGCTTGAGTCTGGTGGGGACGCGGTGGGTGCGTTTCCCGTGGACCGTGGTTGGCCTGGGGATGTGGTCGACCCGGATCCGGATGCGGTGGGCAAGAGCGTCTCGGGTGAGGGTGGATTCCTTTATGAGGCGGGGGAGTTCGACGCGGAGTTCTTTGGGATCAGTCCGCGTGAGGCGGTGGCGATGGATCCGCAGCAGCGGTTGCTGCTGGAGACGTCGTGGGAGGCGCTGGAGGATGCGGGGATCGATCCGGGGGCGTTGCACGGCAGTGACACGGGAGTGTTCACCGGCCTCTTCTACCACGACTACCTGCCGTCCTTTCCCGTGCCCGAGGCGGTGGAGGGGTATCACGGAACGGGTGGTGTAGGCGCGGTTGCCTCCGGGCGGGTGGCGTATGCGCTCGGCCTTGAGGGCCCGGCGGTGACGGTGGACACGGCCTGCTCCTCGTCGCTGGTGGCGCTGCACCTGGCATGCCAGTCGCTGCGCTCGGGAGAGTCGTCGCTGGCGTTGGCGGGTGGTGCGACGGTGATGTCGACGCCGGGGACGTTCATCGACTTCTCGCGGCAGCGGGGTCTGGCTGCTGATGGGCGTTGCAAGGCGTACGCGGAGGCGGCGGACGGTACGGGCTGGGGTGAAGGCGTCGGCGTCGTCGTGCTTGAGCGGTTGTCGGACGCGCGGCGTAATGGTCATCGGATTCTGGCGGTGGTGTCCGGGAGCGCGGTGAACCAGGATGGTGCGTCGAATGGTTTGACGGCGCCGAATGGTCCGGCGCAGCAGCGGGTGATCCGCGCGGCGTTGGCGAGTGCTGGCGTGGGTGCTGATGGTGTGGATGTCGTGGAGGGCCATGGCACGGGTACGCGGCTGGGTGATCCGATTGAGGCGCAGGCGCTGTTGGCGACGTACGGTCAGGGCAGGGCTGAGGATCGGCCGTTGCTGTTGGGTTCGGTGAAGTCGAACATCGGTCATGCGCAGGCGGCGGCCGGTGTGGCGGGGATTATCAAGATGGTGGCCGCGATGCGGCACGGCATCGTCCCGGCGACGTTGCACGCCGAGGAGCCGTCTTCGCGCATCGACTGGGATGCGGGTGCGGTGCGGTTGGTGACCCAGGTTGTGTCGTGGCCGGAGGTGGGTGAGCGTCCGCGGCGGGCGGGTGTGTCGTCGTTCGGGTTCTCCGGCACCAATGCGCACGTGATCATCGAGCAGGCGCCCCAGGACGACGCTTCGGTGTCTGACGTGGCAACGGATCCGGCTGGCGGTGCCGACGGCGTCGTGTTGCCGGTGGTGCCGTGGGTGGTGTCGGGTCGGTCGGCTGCCGGGCTGGTGGGTCAGGCGGATCGTCTTGCGGGGTTTGTTGAGCGGTGTCCGGATGTGGATGCGGGCGATGTGGGGTGGTCGCTGGCGGTTTCGCGTGGGGTGTTGGAGCACCGTGCGGTGGTGCTGGGTGCGGATCGCGGTGAACTGGTGGCCGGGCTGGGGGCGTTGGCGGAGGGTCGTGAGGTTCCGGGTGTGGTGTCCGGGGCGGTGGGTGGTGTGGGCAAGGTCGGGTTTGTGTTCACGGGGCAGGGTGCCCAGCGGGTGGGCATGGGTGCGGGTTTGTATGCGGCGTTCCCGGTGTTTGCGGAAACGTTTGATGCGGTGTGTGCGGGGCTGGCTGAGCATCTGGACGGTTCGCCGGCGGCGGTTATTCGGGGTGAGGGTGAGGAGTCCTGGGTCGGCCAGGG
>NZ_JBFAIP010000238.1:0-2718 GCF_040654775.1 Streptomyces sp. NPDC050636 | reverse complement strand
GGAGGCTGAGCGTACACTCCGCGGCGCCTCATCGCCGCTGTAGGCGCAGGCTCAGCGCAGGTCCGCGACTTCGTTGGCCATCGATGCTGTAGGAGCCGCCGGAGTCGTGTGTGTGATGAACAGTGACGACGTCGTTCGGTGGAGAGCAATCAGGTTCCTCCCGGGTGCGGCGGGAAGGCACAGCGCTGTGCGCTGTCAGTGGTACGTGCTGAGAGGCGGTTACCGGAATCGCCAACTGGCGTGGGAGTACGCGTGGTTGAAGGACTGAGCCACCGTGGGCAGAACTGGGCCGGCGGCGAGCTGGCGACTCAGACAGGACCTGACGGCCATCCGCGCCGATCGGAACCCTCTCAGCCGCCGGCTCTGAGCCCGGTGAGGAGAACAGCTGGAGAGGATCGAGCACTGAAGTTCGCCGTCGTTGCTACCGGGGCGGTTGTCACAGGTGCGGCGTTCATCGGATTCTTCGTCAGGCCTGGGCCTGGCTGAACGACCACTGGGGATCCACGCCGTCCTACCGCAGCTGTGCCTGATGCTGCCGGCGGTCTGGGCCAGGCACGTGAGCAACGCAGGAGGTGGAGGCGAGGCAGGCGCGGGCCTGCCAATCGTGTGGCCCGAGATCGACAGCTGCTCCCCGGGAGTACGAGTTCGCCGTGCGAACCTACTGCGCCGCGACGGCTTCATAGCGAACAGGTCGGCGGCGCGGGCGACGTTGCCGGCGCCGTACACGCCGTCGACACAGACGACCGGATCCGGGCGCGCAAGGCGAGCATCGGCGCGACGGCGCGCTGCTCCGCCCCAGCCGGAGCGCACCGGCCGGGAAGGCTCGAGACTGGGCCACCGACCGCCGACCGTTGTGGAAGGTCTTGGAGGCCTCAAGCCTGCCCGGCATGCGCCGGGGCAGCGGCGCCAACGGCAGCCAGACCCCCGGGCCGCCCTCGCAGCGCACCTCCAGCACGGCCGAGGCGAGGTAGCCCAGCCGGCTTCGCGCCATGTGAGCGTCGAGGGCGCTGCCGTCGTCGATGACCGGGCAGAGCGGCGATTCCTGCGCTGCGGAAAGTCGCCCCGCAGGAACAACGATCGCTTCCCGGAAGCCGCAAGGACTTCTTCGCGAAGATACCTTCGCGAAGGGTTGAGTCACGGGCGACCACCTACACGAGCAAGTCCTATGTCGGGACACAGGACTTGCTCCTCCAACTCCTCCGTCCGGCTCTGGGCGGAGGCCAGAGCCGGATGGTCCCGGAGGGAGCCGGAGGGAGGTGGCGTCGGCGGTCAACGCCCCCCGTGGAGGGTCTGCCAAAGGTCAAGCTTGGTGGGAAGATCCGCCACAGGACATTCGATACACGGAACGCGAAGCCAGTGCTCTGCAGCCCTGCGGCACGCCTCCGCCGACCCCGGGTCCAGACCACCGGCGAAGGCGAAGGCGAAAGCGATGACGATGACGATGGCGATGACGATGGCGTGGTCGGCATCCGCACACCATCAGACGTACCAGAGCATCTCGCACGCCCACCCGCGTGCCGACACCGGCGATCCCGTGACACCCCTGTCTGCCCGCGCAGACGCATCCGAGCTACACCTGTGCGTTCAGTCACTTGCCTTCACACACGCCGACGGCCTCGGAACGCGCCACTGCTCCGTTTCTCTCCCTGCGGCAGTGCATTTGTCCCTGGACGTCGTCGTCCCTCCTTCGTGTACTGGTTCTTCCCTGACAAGCTCTCTAACATGGGGCGTTGCAGCAGCTGACGCGTCTCCGGCGAGTGTGCGCGGGGCGGGCGGAGCAGGGAGAGAACCGCATTTCTCACGCCATCGATGTCACCCGGCCCAGTGTGGCCCGCATGTACGACTGGTTCTTGGGCGGCAAGGACAACTACGCAGCCGACCGACGGGCCTGTGCGCAGCTGCTCAAGCTCGCACCGAGCACGCGTGAGTTGGTCCGTGGCAACAGGCGGTTCCTGAGACGTGTCGTACGAAATCTGGCGGAGCAGCATGGCGTGAGGCAGTTCCTCGACCACGGCTGCGGCCTGCCGACGCAGGACAACGTGCATCAGATCGTGCAGCGCGTTGACCCGAGCACACGCGTCGTCTATATCGACAACGACCCCATGGTTCTCGCACACGGGCGGGCGCTGTTAGAGGAGAATGACGAGACCGCTGTCATCCAGGAAGACATGAGCGATACGGACAGGATCTTTGGCCACAAAGACGTCCACAGGCTCATCGACTTCAAGCGTCCAGTGGCTGCACTGTTCGTCTCCGTCCTGCACTGCCTGCCTGATCAGCTGGAACCTGCCAGACTGGTGCAGCGAGTCGCACGGCGGCTTGCGCCGGGCAGCTTCGTGGTGATCTGCCAACTCACCAGCGATGACGCTCAAGTTCGAGCAGACACCACCAAGTTCATGTGCCGGACCGTCAGCGAGTGGGGCCGGGTCCGGGAACGTCGTGAAGTCGAGACCTACTTCGAGGACATGGACGTGCTTCCCCCAGGCCTGGTGGACGTCTCCTCGTGGCGGGCCGACCTCGGTGGTGTTCCGCGCCGGCAGCCACGCGAATGGTTCGAGTACGGAGGAGTCGCCCGGACCCGATGAGCAGCCATCCGACCCTATGAACCCACTCAGGCTCCTCAGACGCGAACCTCTCGGTTGAACAGCGGTCCGGCCCTGTGAGCCTACTCATGCTCCTCAGACGCGAACTTCTCGATGGCCTCTTCCAGCAAGGTCA
>NZ_JBFAIP010000237.1:0-2725 GCF_040654775.1 Streptomyces sp. NPDC050636 | reverse complement strand
CGGAGGGTGAGGACTTCAGCGAGTCGCTGATCAAGCAGCACGCCGAGAACAAACAGGCGTGGCAGGACCCGACCAAGTCCGACCAGGGCACCGTCGTCAGGACGCTTCACCCTCCGCGACAGCCGTAAAGCCGTCCGTTCGCCGAGTCCTTTGCTGGGAGACGGGCAGGTAAGCCGCCTCCCACCACGTATGCCACAAAAGCACTTTCACGGGGGAGTTTCACCTTGTCCATGATGCCGCCGCACGCTGTTGTCTGGGTTCTGGACATGCTCGGCTTCAACTGGCCGCACGCGGACGAGGACAAACTTGTCGAATGTGCCCAGGTGTGGCGCCAGTTCGCGGCCGAGGTGCGGGAGCACCAGGCCAACGGTGCTACGTACGCGGCCAATGTGCTCGGTGAGAACGCGGGCGACGCCATCGAGGGTTTCAGCGAGACCTGGGACAAGTTCGCGGGTGGTTCCGGCTACTTCGATGATGCCGCTCAGGCCGCCGAGGTCATCGCCTTCACTTTTGAGGCCGCCGCAGCCCTCGTCATCGGCATGAAGATCGCCGTCATCACGCAGTTGATAATCCTCGCCGCGGAAATCATCGCGGCTCAGGCGGCGGCACCTTTCACCCTCGGCCTGTCCGAAATAGGCGCCGCGGCCGCCACGCTGGCCACCCGTGAGGTCGTCCGCCGCATCCTCAAGGAAGTTGCCAAGCAACTCCTCGACGCGATCATGGAGGCTGCCAAGGAGCCGGTGATATCCGCCTTGGAGGCGATGGTCTCCGACCTGATCGCGCAGACCGTCAACCAGAACTTCGGTGCCCAGAAGGGCTATGACCTCGGCCGGACGGCCAAGGAGGGCTACAAGGCGGGCGAGGACGCCTTCAGGAACACCGGCGAAGCCCTCGGCGAGGGTCTGCGTGACGGCGCCGGCGGCCGGGCGGGCCGACGTGCGCGCCACGGCTTGGACGGTGCGGCAGGCCACGGCGACAGCGACGGAGGAGACGGCGGCGGCTCCGGCGACGGCGGAGGCAACGGCTCCGGATCCGGAGCCGGCAGCGGAAGTGGCTCGGGCTCCGGCAGTGGGTCGGGCTCCGGCAGTGGGTCCGGTAGCGGAGACGGCGGCAGCTCCGGCAGTGGATCTGGGAGCAGCGACGGCGGCTCCGGAAGCGGGGCGAACAGCGACGGGGGCTCGGGGAGCAGCTCGAACAGCGGCTCCGACGGCGGCTCCGGCAGCACGTCCAACGACTCGGGCGGCAGCAGCGGCAGTGGCGCGGGGGGCGGCAGCCGGGGCAGCTCCGACAGCGGAGGCTCCACCAGCCACACCCCCCGCGCTTCAGACAACGCAGGCGCAGGCTCGGACTCGGGCTCGGGCTCGGGCTCGGGTTCGGACTCGGGTTCGGACTCGGGTTCGGACTCGGGTTCGGACTCGGGTTCGGACTCGGGTTCAGGCACAGGTGCGGGCACCGGCACCAACCCGTCCTCCCCCGACACCTCCACACCGGGCCCCGACGGCAACCGCACTACCCCCGAGGCGCAACCCCTCCCGCCCCCGGAGCAGCGCTCCCCCTTCGACGAGGGCTACCGGGGCGGCAACGACAGCCCGGACTCGGCCTCCAACACCCCCGGCTCCGGCAACACCCCTGAGTCCGGAAGCACCCCCGACTCCGGCAACACCCCTCACGCCGGAGGCACTCCCGACTCAGCGGGCCCCACCCCGGACGCCTCCCGCCCGGACCCCGATTCGATACGCCCCCAGCCGGCACCGGACAACACCCCGGACGCCGCACGCCCGAACCCGGACTCCATCAGCACGCAACCGGCCCCAGACACCACCCCGGAGCCCATCAGCCCCCAGCCCGCGCCCGACACCACCCCGGACGCGGCCCGCCCCACCCCAGACCAATCCCCCCACCAAGCCGAGCCATCGCGCCCGGACACACCCCAACCGGCCCCAGCCCCGTCACCGGCCCCCTCCCCAACCCCCGACCCCGTCCCCGACGTCGCCGGCAACCCGCCCTCCTACAGCGACACCCCCAACTCCCACGACAGCACCGGCAACAACCCCACCAACGGAGACAACTCCAACACCGGCAGCGGTGGCCGCGCCTCCATGCCGCACGCCAGCCCCCCACCCCAGGGCGCCCCGGTCCACCACACCCCCACGACCAGCCAGCCCATCCAGCAACGCGACCCAGCCCCCGGCAACCCCATGCCCACCGTCCCGGACGACCACGACACCACCGTCACCACCCAATCCGCGGACACCACAACCGCACCCCCACCCACCCAACACACCACCAACCCCACCACCCCCCAACAGCCCCAGCCCAACACCCCCCAGAACCCCGGCCCGATGATGGGCGCCCCCACCGGCATTCCCACCCAGAACGGCCCCACCACCGGAAACACCACCCCACCCCGCAGCGCTCCACCTCGCGGAGGCACGCCCTCCAACCGCCGCCCCGACGGCTCCCAGGCAATCCACGACGCCACCCAGCAGCGTCAGCCCGAACGCCCGGCCTACGACCCCCGCCTGGACGGGCCCCGCCGGGACGCACCCACCACACCCCCCGGCAGCAACCGCCGCCCCGACGGCTCGCAGATCGTCCAGGACCACACCCAGCAGCCCACCCCCGAACGCCCCCCGCACAACCCCCGCCTCGACGGCCCCCGCCAGGACCAGAACCAACAGAACGGGCCAAACCAGCAGGCGCCGCAGAACCAGCCAAACCAGCA
>NZ_JBFAIP010000236.1:0-2737 GCF_040654775.1 Streptomyces sp. NPDC050636 | reverse complement strand
GCCTCCCGCGCTTGCGGCCGCGTCGTCGAATATCGCGCGACTGGTCTTCGGTCCCCAACGGATGAGGCGTTCGTCCGTGAAGTGACCGTGGAATGCCTCGTCAAGCGCGGCTGCCGCCCGCTCGGCTGCTCCCTCGCCGGCACCGGGGTTGGAGATGATGCCTTTGCGTACCCCCGCAAAGGCATCGAGAACGGGGATGACACGGGGCAGCGGGCGGAAATTCAACGAACCGTCAGATCCGAAATGTACATCCGCCAACGTCGCCCCGATGTCGAAGAAAAGCACAGGCATTTCGCTGCCTCCGAAAATGATGCGAACGCGGCGACGCCCAGGCGCACTGGAAGCCCTGAGGGCGTCGGCTCTGCGTGGCGGCTCTCAGCCGGGCACGCTGCATCGGAGGGCTCCGACCATTCCATGGTCCGTGAGCTGCTGCGTTCTCGCATCTTGAGCAGTATGTGGTGGCACGCTGTGGGCCGAGCGCGGTCATGAGACGGGGCATCCATCAGCCCCGCGCCCTCATCAAACTGCCGAATTATGAACTCCGTTGCCGTCGTGCTGACTCGCCAAGCTCATGACGGCGGCCCGCGAGGGCGAGCCGTTTCGATGAGCACGCGGGTTTGCCGGCGTCCGAGCTGCGAGCCATCAAGCAGCGGAAGACGTGGTACGACCTTGCCCTGTGAATACACAGAACAGCGATGGGAGCGAACGCCCGGGAATACTCGCCGTACCCTGGCCGACGCCTTCGCCACGATCACGCCTGCGCTGGTGCACCCTGGCACGAGCTAAGCGGTTATGGCGAAGTCGGATGCTGATCCCTTCCCCGTCCGAACCCGCGACCAGCGCGGAGGGCGCGGGATCGGCAGCGCACTTCACCGCATTCCATCCGCTTAGAGTTGTTGCCATGAGTGATCGTCCCGGACCTCAGACCGTGTCGCCGGTGCGGCTGGGTGAGGGTGGCGGCGAGGGCGACTGGCTGCCCGTCACCGCGGGCGAGTCGGGAGCCGCTGTCTTCCGCAGCGCAGACTGCAGCCGGTACGCCAAGTGCGTCGCCGCAGCGGACGCAGCCGACCTGAAGGGTCTGGACTTTGGGCTCGCATGCCCCGCTACGGCATCGCCAACGTCAATTCGTCGCTGAGCGGCGTGATCCGTGGGGTATTGGTCTCGGACACACCTATCGCACACGGTGCCCGCTTCGCGGGCAGGCGCAACCGGCACCCGCCTCAGGCTCCCGCCTGGGAGCGGGTGCTTGTTGTTTCAGCGCCTGTTTCTCTCCTCCCTTCGGTTTCTCGTGCGTGTTGCTGGTCGTGGTCAGCCGATGGTGATCCTTTCTGCTCGCTGGGTATCGGCGGCCAGTGTCCTGGTCGCTGGGTCGAAGGTCAGCGTGAGCGCCTTGGCCCGGAGGTGCCCGACGGCATCGGCTTCGGTGGGTGGGGTGCTGCTGCCTGGTTGCGGGAGCTTCGCGTCCGCGGCGGTGGCGGTAAGCCTGACGAGCAGGGCGGGCAGGTGCGGCAGGATGTGGTCCTCGCGCACATACGCGTTTGACGGTCGGCCGGGGTCAGGCGGGGTGGCGCTGGTGTGGCCGTGGCGGCAGCGGTAGGCAGGCCGGTGGTTCGACCAGCAGGATTCCATCCGTCGGTCGCACACCCCGCAGCGCAGCAGTCCTGCCAGAAGATAGGTCCGGCCCCGGGCCGTCTCCCTCGTCGCTCGAATGTGCTGCACGGCGACGAAGTCGGCCTCGCTGACCAAGCGCCGGATGCGCGGGCTTGGTGGAGATGACCCAGTCGTCGGGGGCGTTCCAGCGCATGACGTCGCGATGCCCCAGGCTGGTGTTGTCCGGATCGAGCAGCTCGTGGTCGGTGCGCTGCCGGTTCCACACCTGCCGGCCGGTATAGCGGGGATTGCCGAGGATGGCCCGTACCGAGGTCAGGCTCCACTTCTCGCCCGAGAGGTGCGGATTGCGCTCAGGGTCGGCCGCGGAAGGGCAGGGTACGCCGGCGTCGTTCAAGGCCCGGGTGATGCGGGCGACACTGTGCTGGGCCAGGCGCTGGGCGAAGATCCACCTGACGATCCGGCCGCACTCCGCATCGATGTCCAGACGTTGGATCCGGACCCCGCGGCGGGCAAAGGAGCGGTTCGGGTGCGGGCCGGCATCCACCAGCCGGTACCCGTACGGTGGACGCCCGCCCAGATAGCGGCCCTGGTCGCGGGCCTGCACGGTCATCGCGCTGCGCACCCGGATCCTTGCGCGGGCGATCTCCCGCTTGGAGAGAATCCCCAGGAGGATCATCAGTTCCTCGTGGCCGACGAGGGCCGGTTCGATGGCTCCGCCCAGCTCCGGCACCCACAGCGCTACGCCGTAGTGCTCGAAGAGTGGCGCCATTGTCGCGAACTGGTTGCCGTAGAAGGCGCGCTCACTGGAGCCGATGACGATGGCGTCGAATTCCCGGTCGGGGTCGGCCATCGCCGCGAGCAAAGCAGCCGCTTGCGGGCGGCGCGACCACGGCAGCACCCTGCTGTGACCGACGTCAAAGAACTCCGCCACCACCCGCCCGTGCCCGGACGTCACGGCCTGCGCCTGCAGCAGCTGCCAGGACCGCGAGGTAGCGGGATCCTGGTGGTCCTCGGTGGAGACCCGGCCATAGAACGCAAACCTCAGTCCCGCGGGCGCCCGCATCATCGTCGTTGATCGTGACCGGCCGTGCTCGCGAGCCCAGCCCGCCCGCGGGCTGGGCGAGAC
>NZ_JBFAIP010000235.1:0-2895 GCF_040654775.1 Streptomyces sp. NPDC050636 | reverse complement strand
CGGAGGGTGAGGACTTCAGCGAGTCGCTGATCAAGCAGCACGCCGAGAACAAACAGGCGTGGCAGGACCCGACCAAGTCCGACCAGGGCACCGTCATCAGGACGCTTCACCCTCCGCGACAGCCCTAAAGCCGTCCGTTCGCCAGTCCTTTGCTGGGAGGCGGCCCAGGTAACCGTCTCCCACCACGTATGCCACAAAAGCACTTTCACGGGGGAGCTCCACCATGTCCATGATGCCGCCGAACTCTGTCGTCTGGGTTCTGGACATGCTCGGCTTCAACTGGCCGCACGCGGACGAGGACAAACTCGTCGAATGTGCCCAGGTGTGGCGCCAGTTCGCAGCCGAGGTCCAGGAACACCAGGCCAACGGCGCCACGTACGCGGCCAATGTGCTCGGTGAGAACGCGGGCGACGCCATCGAGGGTTTCAGCGAGACCTGGGACAAGTTCGCGGGTGGTTCCGGCTACTTCGATGATGCCGCTCAGGCCGCCGAGGTCATCGCCTTCACTTTTGAGGCCGCCGCGGCCCTGGTCATCGGCATGAAGATCGCTGTCATCACGCAGTTGATAATCCTCGCCGCGGAAATCATCGCGGCTCAGGCGGCGGCACCTTTCACCCTCGGCCTGTCCGAAATAGGCGCCGCGGCCGCCACGCTGGCCACCCGTGAGGTGGTCCGCCGCATCCTCAAGGAAGTTGCCAAGCAACTCCTCGACGCGATCATGGAGGCTGCTAAGGAGCCGGTGATATCCGCCTTGGAGGCGATGGTCTCCGACCTGATCGCGCAGACCGTCAACCAGAACTTCGGTGCCCAGAAGGGCTATGACCTCGGCCGGACGGCGAAGGAGGGCTACAAGGCGGGCGAGGACGCCTTGAAGAACACCGGCGAGGCCCTTGGTGAGGGTCTGCGTGACGGCGCCGGCGGCCGCGCGGGCCGACGCGCCCGCCACGGCTTGGACAGTGCCGCCGGACACGGTGACAGTGACGGGGGAGACGGCGGAGGCTCCGGGGATGGCGGAGGCTCGGGGGATGGCGGAGGCAGCGGCTCCGGAAGCGGCTCGGGAAGCGGCTCCGGCTCCGGCAGCGGAAGTGGCTCCGGCTCCGGCTCCGGCTCCGGCAGCGGCAGCGGAAGTGGCTCGGGCTCCGGCAGTGGGTCGGGCTCCGGCAGTGGGTCGGGCTCCGGTAGTGGGTCCGGTAGTGGGTCCGGTAGTGGAGACGGCGGCAGCTCCGGCAGTGGATCTGGTAGCAGCGACGGGGGCTCCGGGAGCGGCTCGTCCAGCGACGGGGGCTCGGGGAGCAGCTCGAACAGCGGCTCCGGCAGCACGTCCAACGACTCCGGCGGCAGCAGCGGCAATGACGCGGGCGGTGGCAGTCGCGGCGGCTCGGACAGCGGGGGCGGCGGCTCCACCAGCCACACTCCCCGTACTTCGGACAACGCAGGCGCAGGCGCAGGGTCGGACTCGGGCACGGGCGCAGGTGCGGGCTCGGGCTCCAACCCGTCCTCCCCTGACACCGCCACGCCGGGCCCTGACGGCAACCGCACTACCCCCGAGGCGCAACCTCTGCCGCCCCCGGAGCAGCGCTCCCCCTTCGACGAGGGCTACCGCGACGGCAACGACAGCCCGCACTCGGCCCCCAACACCCCCGACTCCGGCAATACCCCCGACTCCGGCAACACCCCTCACGCCGGAGGCACCCCCGACGCAGGCCCAACCCCGGACACCTCCCGCCCAGACCCCGACTCCATAAGCCCCCAGCCGGCACCGGACAACACGCCCGACGCCGCACGCCCGGACCCGGACGCGATACGCCCCCAACCGGCACCCGACAACACGCCCGACGCCACCCGCCCCGACCCAGACCAGGTCAGTCCCCAACCGGCACCGGACACCACCCCGGACTCCGCACGCCCGAACCCGGACCCCATCAGCACGCAACCCGCCCCGGACACCACCCCGGAGCCCATCAGCCCCCAGCCCGCGCCCGACAACACCCCGGACGCAGCCCGCCCCACCCCAGACCAAACCCCCCACCAAGCCGAACCATCACGCCCAGACACACCCCACCAGGCCGAACCTTCACGCCCGGAGACACCCCAGCCGGCCCCAGCCCCCTCCCCAACCCCCGACCCCGTCCCCGACGTCGCCGGCAACCCGCCCTCCTACAGCGACACCCCCAACTCCCACGACAGCACCGGCACCGGCAACAACCCCACCAACGGAGACAACTCCAACTCCAACACCGGCAGCGGTGGCCGCGCCTCCATGCCACACGCCAGCCCCCCACCCCAGGGCGCCCCGGTCCACCACACCCCCTCGACCAGCCAGCCCATCCAGCAACGCGACCCAGCCCCCGGCAACCCCATGCCCACCGTCCCGGACGACCACGACACCACCGTCACCACCCAATCCGCGGACACCACAACCGCACCCCCACCCACCCAACACACCACCAACCCCAACACCCCCACCACACCCCAACAACCCCCCAACACCCCCCAAAACCCCGGCCCGATGACGGGCACACCCCCCATGCCACCCCAGGCCGGCCCCACCACCACAAACACCACCCCACCCCGCAGCAACACCACCCCACCCCGCAGCGGCACACCCACCAACGGAAACGCTTCCCCACGCTCCAACAACCGCCGCCCCGACGGCACCCAACCCATCCACGACGCCACCCAACAACGCCGCCCCGAACCGCCCCCGCACAACCCCCGCCTCGACGGCCCCCGCCAGGACCAGAACCAACAGAACGGGCCAAACCAGCAGGCGCCGCAGAACCAGCCAAACCAGCAGACCCAACCGACACCACCGCGTCAGCAGCAACAGCCGCAGAACGACCGCCCGGACCCACGCCAACAGCCGTCCCAGCAGCACCCGACGAGCAACAACAC
>NZ_JBFAIP010000234.1:0-2966 GCF_040654775.1 Streptomyces sp. NPDC050636 | reverse complement strand
CGCCTCCAGCCGGGCCCATTGTTCGTCCGTCAGGTCTCCACGAGCCATCCCGAAATCGTTCCACAGTCACGACCAATATCTCAAACACGCCTTAGGACTGCCTCTATCAGCCGGGTCCTGGTTGCAGCTGTCCAACCAGGTGGAAGACCTCCCGGGCCGCGTAGCGTTTGAGGCACCGGACGCTTTCGCGCCGGGTCTTGCCCTCCTTGTTGTCCCCCGCCGTGATCAGCAAAATGACGGCTGTATCCGGACCGACCCCCACCACGTCGAGCAGTTGCGGGGCAACCAGTTCACGAGCCGGGCCAGACGCACGTCCACATCCCGGATCTGCTCGGAGAGTCGGCCGATCCGGTGAGCCAGCAGACCCAGCGTGATCCGAGTGGCCTGCAGCACCCCCTCCTCGCCGACCTCTTCACATCGGCGAACCGCGCACAGGTACAGAAGAGCTCGGCATTGCAGTGATAGAGACCGTCTTGAGGTGCCTGATGGCCTGCATGCGGGCTTTGACGGCCGACGCCTTCGTAAGTTTGTACACTCTCACGATCTGTAACGGCCCGTCACCCGATACGTTCCGTATGCGCGCTGTCGCGAACGGTCCCGGCTCTCCCTGAACCTCGACTGCAGCCGGCCCGAACACTCCACAGTTGGACCACGCTTGTCAGCCCAGAACAGTCCGACGACGATCGCCAGGTCGAGGCCGATTGGCACTCCCAGGCCGTGTTGTTGTCAGTGGGGGCAGCTACGGTCCCTTGCATGCCGAAGAAGCGGAAGAAGAAGCCACCGTCGCGTGGCCGGCGGACCGGAGTGGTTCCCCCGCAGGGGCAACTGCCCGCCACGATCAACCTCGGTGGCCCGCGTGTGCCTTCGCGTGGCTGGGGCTTTCAGGCATTGATCGACGGCATGAGGGAAGCCGGCCTGCCTCCTCTGGAATTCACGGCGTACGTACCCGAGGGGTACTCATCCGAGTTCTCCCCGCAGATCGATGCACCGCGTGCGCCGCTTCAGGCAGGCTGGTATCTGCAGTCCGACCTGGTCATTCCAGTCTACAACTGGGTGTTCTCCGAGCAACAACTCTCCGAAGATCCTGGTGGTTTGGACCTTCGCCGACGAGGGTTCGCCCTGTACTCGGCGCATTCGGCATGCACGCACGGCAAGGCGGACTGTAGTTACGCCAGTGCGGAGGCCATGGAGACGTGGACTCCGATCGTGGCGCCCGACCCCAGCATCGTCGCCGCCGACCACTACGGCGGCCACGAGCCCAACTACAGCACCCAGGCAGCCGGACAACTGCCAGCGGGAGCGCCCCGCACGGTGGGGGTGCTGGACGTGGACTATGCGCGGGTAGCGGGTCGCAGCCTGCCTGAGCGTTGGGACATCGACGTCGCGGGCCTCTTGGTGATGGAATGGCAGGAAGCCATGGGCGTGCCCGGACAGGCCATCTGGCGGCAGCGCGCCTTCCGCACGTTTCGAGATCACAATCTGTCGGAGCTCAACGCAGCCGCCTATGACGTCGACCTGATCATCGGCCACAATCTCTTCGACGGCGACTACCGGTGCCTGCGCACCTACGGCGACTTGGTGGACGTCGGCGCACTGGCCGCGAAGACAGTCGACACGTTGTATGCCGCCCGACACCGGTCCGCCGGCGACACGGCCCGTCTGGACTTGACCACCCTGGCCCGCACGCAAGGGCTGCGCGAGCGGGCGAAGAAGGCGTCGCGGACGGAGGCGCACCGCGGCATCGGGACCATCCATGACGCGGAGGAACGCTGGTTCTTCCAGCCGATCTCCGATGACTGCGAAGTGATGCTGGAGCTCTGGCTGGAACTGATCACCAGCCGACGCCTGCGCACCGTCCTCAGGTCGGGAGAAGCCGTGGAGTACGCGCTCGGCGACGACGATCTGCGGCTGCTCCTGGAGCCACAACTTGCGCCGGGCACCTTCACGAACCTGCTGACGACGAAAGGAACGGTCTACCCGCTGCCCGGAGCGGCACGCAACGAGAGCGTCGCCCGGATCCACCGCGAGATCGAACAGCAACGGGCCGACGGCACTGCGGTCAACGGTCATCCGACCGCTGCCCACCGCCAGCGCTGCCTGGCGCCCGGTGACGAGGCCGGACGACAGTGCGATCAGCTCATCCCAGCGACGGAGACGTATTGCCGCACCCACCGATCCAAGCGGCGCTGCCGAGGAAACCCGGCACTGGACGACACCTGCACCACCGTCGTCCATGACGACCAGGCGCATTGCCACTGGCATCGCATGACCGCCCTCTACGTGCCGCAAGGACAGCGCATCGTCGAAGACTTCAGTGTCCCTCTGCCGCTTTACGGATGGGACCGGGGCAGCAACTGGGGATACGACACGGGAACGCGTTCCTTCTTCGCACGGCTCTATCGCAACGACGACGTCCCTTCCGGAGCACCGACCATCTGGCTGTCGGGATCCCAACTTGATCTCACAGACGTGGTCGCGCTCACTCACGCCCTTCAGGAAGCGACCGGATTAGCATGGCGGGAAGTCGTGGACGCCCTGACGGCCAGCCGGAAGTCACCCCAGCAACGCGCGGTAGCCACCCAGGACTGGGAACCAGCAACGTGCACAAGCCCTTGCCCATGCGGTACCTCGGACTGCGGCCACGGCGAACCCTGCCTGAACGACGAGTGCACGGGCCACGACATCCATACAATGCGTAACCCGAGCAGCGAAGCAGACGTGACGGTGTGGCAGGACTACTTCGACTGCTGCGAGGGCTGCGGTGCCAGCGTCCTGGACATCTTGCTCCCGGAGCGCCCCTGGGGCGAAGTGGAAGCCGACGGCACTGTGACTGTCTACGCCGGTATGTCTGACTACGAGCTCGGTGTCTACCCCTAAGGGCTCGCAGAGAATCAACATGCTGATTTGATCTCCGTGGGGCTGTTGTTCGCGAGGAACGCCGTGACGTCAGCGGGCGTCCGGAACCT
>NZ_JBFAIP010000233.1:0-2977 GCF_040654775.1 Streptomyces sp. NPDC050636 | reverse complement strand
TGATAGGGCTCTTTGAATCTCCCCACCCCCTGATCTGCGGTGGGCCAAACCTGCTCAGTTGATCTCCCCACCCATCGTGTGACCAAGCTTGGGCAGTTGGTGTGATCACAACCGGCGTGTCGGAATGAGGAATAGCGTCTGCGGAGAGCCTGCGTGCGATTCGATTTTGGCCTGTTCGGGGGCCTGAATGCTCACGCAGGAGGAAGACGTGGACGCTCACGCGCTGCGTCGTCAGGGATGGACCATCTCGGCGATCGCACGCCATTTGGGCCGTGATCGCAAGACGATTCGGGCTTACCTTAAGGGCGAACGGGTCGCGGGCAGTCGGCAGTTGGCGCCGGATGCATTGATCCCTTTCCTTGATTACTGTCGACAGCGTCTGAGTGATGACCCTCATCTCTGGGCCTCGACGCTCTATGACGAAGTCAAGGAACTTGGCTATCTGGGCGCCTATTCGACATTCACCCGCGCTCTGCGGCGTCACCAGGTGAGACCGCACTGCGAACCCTGCAAGAGGTCATCGGGTCGCGATGTCGCCGTGATCTCTCACCCTCCCGGCGAAGAGATTCAGTTCGATTGGCTGGAGTTGCCCGAAGCGCCGAGTGAATGGGGCGTCGGCGAGCATGCGCACCTCCTGGTCGGAGCTCTGGCACACTCCGGACGCTGGCGGGCGGTTCTGATGGAATCCGAGGACTTTCCCCATCTGGTGCAGGGCCTCGATCAGATCGTCCACAAGTTGGGCGGAACGGCTCGCCGTTGGCGTTTCGACCGGATGTCAACCGTCTGTTATCCCTCGACTGGTCGGGTCCTGCCAGCCTTCACGGCAGTCGCCAAGTACTACGGTGTCGGAGTTGATATCTGCCCGCCACGGCGTGGGAACAGAAAAGGAGTGGTGGAGAAGGTAAACCACTCCGCTGCCCAACGCTGGTGGCGCACTGTTCCCGATGGACTGAGCATCCAGCAAGCTCAGTCCGGGGTCGACAAACTGGCCCTGCGGATGGATGAACGGCGCCGCAAAGTCGATGGTATTTCTACCACCGTTGCTGAACTAGCCGACTCGGAAAGCCTGTTGGAACTTCCCGTGCGCCCTTTCCCTGCCGAGTTGGAAGTCCAGCGGACGGTCAGCCCGCAGAGCCTGGTCTCCTACGGCGGGAACTTCTATTCCGTTCCTCCCGGCCTGCCTGGTGCCCAGGTTAGCGTTCTCCACCGACTCGGCGAGGACGAAATCCGCATCGTCACCGCCGGCCGTTCGGTTATCGCTTGCCATCGGCAGGCCCCACGCGGATCGGGCCAAACCATCCGTGACACAGGACACGTCATTGCGCTGGAACGGGCGGTGCTGGCCAATTTCACCGACCGGGCTCCCTGCAAGAAGAAAGTCCGCCGGCCACCGTCGGCGGAAGCCCTCGCCGAGGCAGCCCACCTGCGCGACCAGCAGGTGGCTGCGTCCTCGGCCGAGCGGGTCGTCGTCGACCTGGCCCACTATGCCGCCGTCGCTGACCAGCTGCGGCACCTTCCAGCACAGAAAGAGGAGAGTCAGGATTGAGTACTCCCATGCAGATGAGCGAAGCACGCCGCTATCAGCAGCTGCGAGCCCACCTGTCCTATCTCAAACTCAACGACGCGGCGGAGGCACTGAACAGAGTCCTGGACCAATCCCGCACCGAACGCATGTCGCTGACAGCGGCATTGGAACGGCTGCTGGAAATCGAAGTCGAGGCAACTGAGACGCGCAAACGCGCTGCACGGGAACGGTTTGCCTGTTTGCCTGAGCCCTGGACCCTCCAGGACTTCGACTTCGCCGCCCAGCCAGGTGTCGACGAGAAACTCATTCGCGACCTGGCAACCCTCCGGTTCCTGGACGACGCATCGAATGTGCTGTTCGTCGGGCCGCCCGGCGTCGGGAAAACGATGCTGTCCGTCGCGCTGGGACGGGCCGCTGTCGACGCTGGTCACCGCGTCTACTTCACTACCGCCGCCGAGTTGGCAGCGAAATGCCACAAGGCCGCACTCGAAGGGCGTTGGAAAACCTGCATGCGATTCTTCGCAGGTCCCAAACTCCTCATCATTGACGAGCTGGGCTATCTCCCTCTGCCGGAGGACGGTGCATCCGCGCTGTTTCAGGTGATCAATCAGAGGTATCTCAAGTCGAGCACGATCCTCACTACCAATGTCGGAATCGCTGATTGGGCTGGTGCCTTCGGCGATGCGACGGTGGCCGCGGCGATGCTCGACCGGCTTCTTCATCGAGCCGCGGTCGCGGGAATCGACGGTCCCTCATACCGGCTTCGAGGCCACCAAAGTCAGGCCGATGCCCTCCGGGCGGGGGTGAACGCCCGTGTCTCCTGAAGCAGAAGCTGCTGGCGCCGGGAAACGCAACTGCCTCACCTGCGGTGAAGAGTTCAGCCATGACTCCGGCAGCCGGCAGCGATATTGCGCCCGAGCATGCCGACCGAGTGCCCAAAGGGATGAAGTGAAACTACACGTCAAACCCTGCCCCGTCTGCGGGAACGATTTCACGTCGCACCCGTCCGTCCGGCAGAAGTACTGTTCGCCATCCTGCCGGCGGGAAGCAGAAAATCAGCGAGAACGAGACCGTGACGAGGCGCGAGCCGCCCGCCTCGGAGAGCCCATGCCGCCTCTACACGCAATGAAGAAACCGACAATGCCGCGTCGGGAATCAACTCCGGATCTGCCGCCCACGGCAACCCGAAACTGCCCTCACTGCGATCAACCCGTCACAATCGTCGCGCTGTTGGCGACACCAGAAGTTGCCAGGCCGTCGATCCCGACCACATCTCTTCCCGAAATCACTCCGATCCGACGGGCCTGAATCTCTCGACCAACGAGGGTCCGCCGACCTGACGGCCAGCGGGCCCTCCCGCACGCTCGGCGATCCCCACTTTCCTCACTTCATCCGCTCTTGAACCAAGTGGGGAATCGGAGCGCACTTGGGGAAAAATGCGGATCCTCATCA
>NZ_JBFAIP010000232.1:0-3002 GCF_040654775.1 Streptomyces sp. NPDC050636 | reverse complement strand
TACAAAAAAAAAATTTTTAAAATCCCCGTTTCAACCCGACGCCCAATCGGCGGAGCCGCCCGACGGACGGCTCCGCACGCACGCCACCCAGCCGCCGGCCGACCGGCGCCCACCGACGACCTTCAACCGCACCGTGCTGTCGGCTGTCTCCGCCCCATGTCCGGCCGCGCCCGGCGCGGCCCTGGCCAGCCGCCACCGACCGCGAGGCCGGCGGTCGCCGATCGTCGATCCCCGGACACCCTCCTGCCGTCATGGCCGTCCTGACCACTTCTGAACTGCGTGAAGTCGAACCGCACACCCGCGACGCCCCGGAGAACCCCTTGTGCGTAACCTGCCGGCGCCTGCTGGAGGAGGCCCGGAATAAGCCGACGACAGCCGTCTGAGGCGCGCTAACCGTGTTGGATCCCGGTGGACTCTGCCGAACCCGGGCATCGCCGAAGAGGAAACCTGAGCAGCGCCCCGCCCAAGACGGCCCGGCAGTGGATACGCCGGAACAGTCCTCAACGCCCCGGAGGCGGGAGGGTGTTCCTCGTCGCCGCCGTTATCGCGGGTCCCGAGAAGACGTCTCCGAGTGGCACACCGACGCGCCCGAACGAGCGTCTACGAAGTGGTTCGACCAAACCACTTCGTAGACGTGCCTAACGTGCCTGCACCCGCTGAGAGCCGCCTGACCTGCGCCAACAGCCCGGCCTCACGCACCGCCCTCGCCAGCTCCTCCTGGCCCTTGGTGAGAGCCTCGCCCCGAGAACGGCTCGGCGCGCGAAGTAGCGCGCCTGCTTCTGCCAGTCCCCGCCCTGACCGAACCTCGGTGGAACATCGTCTGTCCAGATTCGCCCCGATGGTCAGGCACTTCGTTCGAAGCGGAACCAGAACCAGGCAAAGAGCCGTGGGCTGAACGCTGCCGTCCCGGTGATCGCCGTCGTGTTGATAGCGGTCTCGGGGTTGCGCGTCGCTCGATCGGACCGCTATCCGCGGTTTACCCATGTGACGCCGGCGCGGGAGTCGGCGGAGACGTTCACGTCGACAAAGCCGTATCGATGACTTCGTCCAGGACGTCGCGGGAACGGATCAGGTCGGTGATTTTTCGATTGATGCGGTCCCGTTCCGCGCTGAGTTCGTTGACCAGCCGTGGAGTGGCGATCTCGTTCGGTCCGCCGTCTGCGTCCCGCATGCAGGGGAGCAACTGCGCGATCTTCTTGCTGTTCAGCCCTGCGGCGTAGAGAGCCTGGACGCGGATGACGCGGTCGACCGCCCACTCGCCATAGTCGCGGTGGCCTCCTGGAGTGCGCTCGGCCCTCAGCAGCCCCTGCGTCTCGTAATAACGCAGCGAACGCTCGCTCACCCCACTGCGCCGAGCCAGTTCACCGATCCGCATTCCCCACCTCGCATGCAACTCAGGACTTGAACCTGACACTGATGTCAACTTCTACCGTATCGGCATGACGAACACACCGGTTGACTCCCGCCTCTTCGAACCCGCCCGCCTCGGCGCTCTGCGCCTGCCCAACCGCCTGGTGATGGCCCCGATGACCCGCAACCGCGCCGCAGCCGACGGTGTCCCGCAACCGATCATGGCCACCTACTATGCGCAACGTGCCTCCGCGGGGCTGATCATCGCCGAGGCCTCCACACCGAACGCAGTGGGGCAGACCTACCCCAACATCGCCGCGATCTACAACGAGGCGCACGTGGCCGGGTGGCGGCGCGTCACCGACGCGGTGCGCATCGCGGGTGGCCGGATGTTCCTGCAGCTGCAGCACGGTGGGCGGGTCGGCCACCCCGATAACAGTGGGCTGACGCCGGTTGCGCCGTCGCCGGTCCCGCTCCCGGAGACGATCTTCACCCCCGGCGGGCACCAGGCTGCCGTCGTGCCCCGTGAGATGACGATCGACGAGATCCACTCCACTGTGGCCGACTTCGCCGCTGCCGCCCGAGGCGCCATCGACGCGGGCTTTGCCGGAGTGGAGGTGCACGCCGCCAACGGCTACCTCCTGCACCAGTTCCTGGCACGGGGCACCAACCACCGCACCGATGCCTACGGCGGCCCGGTGGCCGGCCGCATCCGGTTCGCGGTCGAGGTGATCCAAGCCGTCGCCGATGCGATCGGCCCCGAGCGGGTAGGCGTGCGGATCGCCCCCGGACTCACCGTCAACGGCATAGACGAGGGCGACACCGAGAGCATCTACCCGGCGCTCATCGATGCACTGGCCGATACCGGCTTGGCCTATCTGCACATCGTCTTCGCCGATCCGGACCAGCCCCTCTTCCAGAACATCCGGAAAAGCTGGCCGGGCACTCTGATCGCCAATCCGAATCTGGGGTGGGGAGGACCGTTGCCCGCCGACGGCGGAAGGCACGCGAGCGAGCGGCTGCTCGCCGCGGGAGCCGACCTGATCTCCCTCGGCCGTGGGTTCCTGGCCAACCCCGACCTGGTCGAACGGCTGCGCATCGGCGCACCGCTCAATCCGGTCCGAGATCAGGGCCTGATGTACACGGGCGGCGAGACCGGCTACACCGACTACCCCATGCTGGCCACCGACCACCACCAAGCCCAGATACCGGAACCGGCCACCCCCTGACCAATGCAAGTCAAGGCCGCCTGCCACACCCGGCCACCCATCGTGAATTCCGACCGATCCCTGCACCCTGCGGGCCCCTCACCACCGGGAAAACCACGTCGACGGTCCCCTCTGCCGCATCCCGACCAAAGCCGGCAGGGGCCTGACGGGTGCGGCACAGGGCACGAGTGAAGCCCCGCGAGACAGGCGGCAGTACAGGATGGACGAGGAACTGCTGCAACTCATGGCGAAATACGGGGCGCTGACGCTGCACCAGGCGCCCGCGCACGGCAACGGGCTAAGCGGTTACGGCGAATCACATGCTGATCCTCTTCGGTGCCGGAGCCCTGACTAAGGGCTCGCAGAGAATCAACGTGTTGCTTCACGTGATTCGGCTCGTTGGTCTGGTATGGGCGTCTCCGATGAAGTTCGTGGTCAACTCGC
>NZ_JBFAIP010000231.1:0-3002 GCF_040654775.1 Streptomyces sp. NPDC050636 | reverse complement strand
ACTCCGCGAGGCGCGCTGCGAACACCGGGCTGGACTCCGCCAACTCCCGCCCCATGCCCAGCCACTGCGACCCCTGACCCGCAAAGGCGAACACCGTCCGCACATCGGGCTTGACCACGCCCGAGACGACGACACCGCTGGGCGCCCCATCGGCCACGCTCTCCAGACCGGCCACCAGCTCGCCGCGGTCGCCGCCCACCACCACGGCACGGTGCTCGAAGGCCGCCCGCGTGGTCGCCAACGACCACGCCACATCCACCGGCTCCAACTCCGGCCGTACCGAAACCCACTCGCGCAACCCGCCCGCCTGCGCCGACAGGCCCTCCGCCGAACGCCCCGACACCAGCCACGCACCGGCACCCGACACCACGGGAGGCGCAGCACCGGCTCCGCCCGCATCCGCCGACCCGGCCGCGCCGTCCTCCGGCACGCCCTGCGCTTCGTCCCCGGACCCGGCGTCCTCGGCGGGAGCCTCCTCCAGGATGAGGTGGGCGTTCGTACCACTGCCGCCGAACGACGACACACCGGCACGGCGCAGGCGTTCCCCGGCCGGCCACGGCACCGGCTCCGACAGCAGCTCCACCTCACCGGAGGCCCAGTCCACGTGCGGTGAGGGCTCGTTGACATGCAGCGTCCGCGGCAGCTCTCCGTGCTGCATCGCAAGGACCATCTTGATCACGCCTGCCACACCGGAAGCCGCCTGGGTGTGCCCGATGTTCGACTTCACCGAGCCGAGCCACAGCGGCTGTCCCCCGCTGCGCTCCTGGCCGTAGGTCGCAAGGAGGGCCTGGGCCTCGATGGGGTCGCCCAGCTTGGTGCCCGTACCGTGCGCTTCCACCGCGTCCACGTCGGCGGCCGACAGCCGGGAGTTCTCCAGCGCGGCACGGATCACGCGCTGCTGGGACGGACCGTTGGGGGCGGTCAGGCCGTTGGACGCGCCGTCTTGGTTGATCGCGCTGCCGCGGATGACCGCCAGCACCTTGTGCCCGTTGCGCCGCGCGTCGGACAGCCGCTCCACGACGACCATGCCCGTGCCCTCGGCCCAGCCGGTCCCGTTGGCGTCGTCGGAGAACGCGCGGCAGCGTCCGTCCACCGACAGGCCCTGCTGCTTGGAGAACTCCACGAACATGCCCGGCTGCGCCAGGATCGTCACGCCACCGGCCAGTGCCATCGAGCACTCCCCGGCGCGGATCGCCTGGCAGGCCAGGTGCAGCGCCACCAGAGACGACGAACACGCCGTGTCCACCGTCAGCGCCGGACCCTCCAGGCCCAGCACGTACGACACTCGGCCCGACAGCACGGCGGTCAGGTTGCCGGTCATCATGTGACCCTCAAGCCTGTCCGTGCCCCCCTCCGACAGTTCCAGGTTCACTATGTAATTCGACGTGAAACCGCCGACGAATACGCCGGTCTTGCTGCCGCGCAACGTCCCCGCGTCGATCCCCGCCCGCTCCAGGGCCTCCCATGAAACCTCAAGGAGCAGCCGCTGCTGCGGGTCCATCGCCAGCGCCTCACGCGGACTGATCCCAAAGAAACCCGCATCGAAGCCGCTCGCATCCCGCACGAAAGCACCCGACTGCGTGTACGACCTACCGGACTTCTCCGGATCCGGATCGTAGACACTCTCCAGGTCCCACCCGCGGTCGGTCGGGAACTCGCCCACCCCGTCGCCGCCCGTCGACAGCAGATCCCAGAAATCCTCCGGGCTCTCCACACTGCCCGGATACCGGCACGCCATCCCGACGATCGCCAGCGGCTCGTAGTCGCCGGCCTCCAGCTTGTGCAGGCGCTTCCGCGTCTCCTGGAGCTCGGCTGCAGTCTTCTTGAGATAGGCGAAGAGTTTCTCTTGGTTATCCACAGGGACCCCTTACTAAAGCGTGCCGTCAATAAGTCCGAAGCAACTAGTTGGACAGGCCAAGTTCCTTGTCCAGAAACTCAAACACCTCGTCGGGAGTTGCCGACTGGAGTTCGACCTCTTCACTCTCGGACTCCGCTCCGCCCTGTTTCTCGATCCACTGGGACAGAATTTTCTGCAGCCGCCTCGTGATGCTTTCGCCTATTTCCTGGTCGGGCGCGGAACTCGACAGGCTGGATTCGAGCCGGTCGAGGTCATCGAGTAT
The DNA here is from genome assembly GCF_040654775.1 of Streptomyces sp. NPDC050636. Classification (NCBI taxonomy): domain Bacteria; kingdom Bacillati; phylum Actinomycetota; class Actinomycetes; order Kitasatosporales; family Streptomycetaceae; genus Streptomyces; species Streptomyces sp. NPDC050636. The sequence continues at coordinate 882 of NZ_JBFAIP010000231.1, read as the reverse complement.
CGGCACCGAAACCGCTTCGTCCTCGATGAGTTCAGTACGCAGCCAGGTGGCCACCGCCACGGGGGTGGGGTAGTCGAAAATCAACGTAGCTGGCACCCGCAGCCCAGTAGCAGCGTTCAACCTGTTTCGGACCTCGACCGCCGTCAGCGAATCGAAGCCCAGGTCCTTGAACGCCTGCTGGGCCTGCACCGCCTCCAGCGAGGGATGTCCGAGCACCACGGCCGCCTCGGCCCGCACCAGATCCGTCAGCACCCGCTCCTGCTCGGCCCGGTCCATCCCGGCCAGACGCCGGCCCAGGTCTCCTTCACCAGGCGCGGCATCTGCAGGTCCGGCGCCGACGGCGGCCAGTTGACGGACCTCCGGCAGGTCCCGCACCAGCGGACTCTGCGACAGGCCCACCGCAGTCGCCGCCAACTGGGCCCAGTCCACGTCCATCACCGTCACGACGGCATCGGGACCCTGCAGCGACTCACCCAACGCCCGTACCGCCAGCTGCGGATCCATCGCCGGCATCGGGAGCCGCTTCATCCGCGACCGGATCGCCTCCTTGGACTCCGCCAGGCCGCCTCCGCCCCACAGGCCCCAGGCCACCGACAGACCGGCCAGGCCACGGGCCCGCCGATTCTCGGCCACGGCGTCCAGGTACGCGTTCGCGGCCGCGTAGTTGCCCTGCCCCGCAGAGCCCAACGTCGATGCCGCGGAGGAGAACAGTACGAACGCGTCAAGGTCCAGGTCCGCGGTCAGCTCGTCCAGGTGGGCGGCGCTCGCGGCCTTGGCCGCCAGCACCGTCTCCAGACGCGGCGCGGAGAGGCGGTCCACCACGCCGTCGTCCAGAACACCCGCGGTGTGCATCACCGCCGACAGCGCGGGGCCGCTGCGCCC
>NZ_JBFAIP010000230.1:0-3067 GCF_040654775.1 Streptomyces sp. NPDC050636 | reverse complement strand
TCCGGGCCCGGCGCGGAGGGTGCGGCAGCGTTGGCGGCCGAGCTCGCGGCTGCCGGGACCGCCGTCGACATCGTGGCCTGTGATGTGAGTGACCGCTCGGCTGTGGCCGGCCTGGTGGCCTGGACCGGGACGACGGGAGCTGCACTCTCTGCCGTAATGCACACGGCCGCCGTGCTGGACGATGGTGTCGTGGACCGGCTGTCGGTGTCGCGTCTGGAGACGGTGCTGGCTGCGAAGGCGGCGAGTGCGGTGTATCTGGACGAGGCGACAGCCGACCTGGATCTGGACGCGTTCGTACTGTTCTCCTCGGCCGCGTCGACGCTGGGCGCTGCGGGTCAGGGCAACTACGCGGCGGCGAACGCCTTCCTGGACGCTCTGGCGGAGAACCGGCGGAGCCGTGGCCTGGCCGGTCTGACCGTGGCATGGGGTGCATGGGCGGGTGGCGGTTTCGCCGAGTCCAGTGAGGTGGTGCGGGCGCGGGTCAAGCGTGGCCCGATGCCGCCCATGGATCCGCAGCTTGCCGTACGCGCTCTGGGTGAGGCGCTGGACGGCCCGGACGCCGTCGTCACGGTGATGGACGTCGACTGGGCGCAGCTGGTGGCGGCGCCGGGCGCGGCGGATCCGCGGGAGACGCCGCTCATGCGCGATCTGCCGGAGATCCGTCAGCTGGCCGCCGCCGCGGGTACGAGCAGCAGTGGTGCGCACCGGGGTGAGGGTGAACTGGTACGCCGACTTGCCGAGTTGGGCCGGTCGGAGCAGGAGCGGGTGCTGACGGACGTGGTGCGGGCCGAGGTGGCTGCGGCACTGGGGCACGCCTCGGCCGATGCGATCGAGGGCCGGCGGGCGTTCAAGGACCTGGGCTTCGACTCGCTGACCTCCGTCGAACTGCGCAACCGCCTGAACGGTGTGACGGGACTGCGGCTGCCCGCCACGTTGGTGTTCGACTACCCCACTCCGGTCGCACTCGCTACGTGGCTGCGGACCGAGATGGTGCCGGACGAAGCGGTGCCGGTACCGGTACTCACCGAGCTCGACCGGCTTGAGGCCGCCCTCCGGGCCGACTCGGTGGACGAACCGGTGCGGGAAGAGGCCACCGAACGGCTGCGTCGCCTTCTGGATGCCATGAGCGGCCAGACCGCCGACAAGAGCAAGAAGCGGCGTGAAGCAGAACTCGAGGCCGCGACCGACGACGAGCTGTTCGCCCTCGTCGACGAACTCGAGTGACCCCTGCCCGGCCCTGACGGGCCCCGCCGGAACTGGGCTGGCCGCACGCTCCGTGTGGCCGGCCCTCCCCTGAAACTGCCGAAACATCATTCCTGGGAGCTGACGTGTCTGACGAGGACAAGCTTCGTAGTTACCTTAAGCGGGCCATTGCAGACGCCCAGGACGCCCGAGCACGGCTGCGCGAGGTGCAGGAGCGGGCGGCGGAGCCGGTGGCGATCGTCGGTATGGCCTGTCGTTTCCCGGGTGGTGCGGGCAGTCCGGAGGAGTTCTGGGAGCTGCTGTCCTCGGGCGGCGACGCGGTGAGCGGCTTCCCGACCGACCGCGGCTGGGACCTGGACAGCGTCTACGACCCGGATCGTGAGAATGACGGCACCTCGTACGTGGCGCAGGGCGCGTTCCTGCGCGATGCGACGGTGTTCGATGCGGGGTTCTTCGGGATCAGTCCGCGTGAGGCGCTGGCCATGGACCCGCAGCAGCGGCTGCTGCTGGAGACCTCGTGGGAGGCGCTGGAGCGCGCCGGAATCGACCCGCACTCGCTGCACGGCACCGCGACCGGGGTGTTCGCGGGCGGCTTCGCGTCCAATTACGGGATCGGTGTCTCCTGGGCGGGTCAGGGTGGGTCGGGTGCTGAGGGGCACCTGATGACCGGCAATGCGACGAGCGTGCTGTCGGGCCGGGTGTCGTACGTGCTGGGTCTTGAAGGCCCGGCGGTGACGGTGGACACGGCGTGCTCGTCGTCCCTGGTGGCGCTGCACTTGGCCGCCCAGGCGGTGCGATCAGGCGAGTGCTCGTTGGCGCTCGCCGGTGGTGTGACGGTGATGGTGACGCCGGGGACATTCGTGGAGTTCTCGCGGCAGCAGGGGCTGTCGGTGGACGGGCGGTGCCGTGCGTTCTCTGAGGACGCGGACGGTACGGGCTGGGCCGAGGGCGCGGGCATGCTCGTGGTCGAGCGGCTTTCGGACGCCCGGCGCAACGGCCACAAGGTGCTCGCGGTGGTACGCGGCTCCGCGGTGAACCAGGACGGTGCGTCCAACGGTCTGACCGCTCCCAACGGTCCCTCGCAGCAGAGGGTGATCCGCGCCGCCCTGGCCAGCGCCCAACTGTCCGCTGTCGATGTGGACGTGGTGGAGGCGCATGGCACGGGTACGACGCTGGGCGATCCGATCGAGGCGCAGGCACTGCTCGCCACGTACGGCCAGGATCGTCCCGAGGACCGTCCGGTGTGGCTCGGCTCGGTGAAGTCCAACATTGGGCACACCCAGGCAGCCGCTGGTGTCGCGGGCTTGATCAAGATGGTGCTTGCGTTGCAGCACGAGCAGTTGCCGCGGACGTTGCACGCGGACGAGCCGTCGTCGCACGTGGACTGGTCGGCGGGTGAAGTGCGGCTGCTGACGGAGTCGGTTCCGTGGCCCGCCGGGGAGCGTGCGCGCCGTGCCGGTGTGTCCTCGTTCGGGATCAGTGGCACCAACGCGCACGTCATCGTGGAAGAGGCTCCTGCTCCCGAGTCTGCCGAGGCCGAGGACGAGGTTCGCGCTGGGGACGAGGGGAGTGGCGCGCCCGGAACCGCGGTGGTCGTGGAGACCGGTGAGGTTGGTGCGTGGCTGGTGTCGGGTCGGTCTGCGGCCGGGTTGGTGGCGCAGGCGGGCCGGTTGCGGGAGTGGGTTGCGGCCCGGCCGGAGTTGGATCCGGTGGATGTGGGCTGGTCGTTGGCGACGACGCGGTCGGCGTTCGAGCACCGGGCGGTCGTGGTGGGCGGTGAGCGTGAGGGGCTGCTGACTGGTCTGGAGAGCCTGGCCGGTGGTGTGTCGGCGGGTTCGGTGGTGTCGGGTGTCGCTCGGCAGGG
>NZ_JBFAIP010000229.1:0-3072 GCF_040654775.1 Streptomyces sp. NPDC050636 | reverse complement strand
TTCCTTCTGCCGGACACCCGTTATCGACTCGACGACGTCGCCGAGGGACTCCAGATGCTGGATGTTCACCGTCGAGATCACATGGATCCCGGCTTCCAGCAGCTCCTCGACGTCCTGCCAGCGCTTGGTGTTGCGCGAGCCGGGCACGTTGGTGTGCGCCAGCTCGTCGACCAGCACCACGGTCGGCTTGCGTTCGAGGACCGCGTCCACGTCCATCTCGGTGAAGACCGTGTCCCGGTAGTCCAGCTCCCGGCGCTGGATTTGCTCCAGGCCGTGCAGCATCACCTCGGTCCGGGGCCTGCCGTGGTGCTCGACGAAGGCGACCACACAGTCCGTTCCGCGCTCTACGCGTCGATGAGCCTCGGACAGCATCGCGTACGTCTTGCCGACGCCCGGTGCCGCGCCGAGGTATATCCGAAGCTTGCCGCGTGCCACGTGGCCCCTCTCCGTGTCGTCTTGCTCAGGGGCTGCCGCCCAGGTCGGTCAGGGGTCGAATCGGTAGCCCATGCCGGGCGCGGTGGTGAAGTGCCGGGGATGCGCCGGGTCCGCTTCGAGTTTGCGCCTCACATGAGCCATGTAAACGCGAAGATAATTGGTCTGCGTGCTGTGAAAGGGACCCCATACCTCCTGGAGCAGCTGCTGATGGCTGACCAGCCGCCCGCTGTCGCGTACGAGTACCTCCACCAGGTGCCACTCGGTCGGGGTGAGCCGGACATCTCGCCCGTCGCGCCGGGCCTTCTTGGCGGGAAGGTCGAGCGTGAAGTCCTCCGTCACGATCACCGCGGGCTCGTCGGACGGCTTCGCCGATTCGATCCTGCGCGCCGCTGCGCGCAGCCGGGCCAGCAGTTCGTCCATGCTGAACGGCTTGGCTATGTAGTCGTCGGCTCCCGCGTCGAGTGCGGTCACCTTCACCTCGGAGGTCCGGCGGGCGGAGACCACCAGGACCGACGCCCGGCTCCACGCCCGCAGCTCCTTGATCACGTCTATGCCGTCCATGTCCGGCAGCCCGAGGTCGAGCAGGACGACGTCCGGGGGGTGTGCCGCTGCAAGGCGCAGGGCGTGTGCTCCGTCGGGCGCGGTGTCCACGTCGTAGTCGCGCGCCTTCAGATTGATCTCAAGAGCCCGTACGAGCGATGGTTCGTCCTCGACCACCAGCACCCGGGTCATCGGTGTCACCTTTCTGTTGCATGCCGGTGCCGCGGGCGGCCGGTCCCCGTGCCGGCCACCCGCGACACGGTCACTCACTTCTGGGCGAGTTCCTTGAGCGCGATGTTCAACTTGAGGACGTTCACCGAGGGTTCGCCGAGGAATCCGGCGGTACGGCCCGCGGTGTTGGCCTTCGCGAGCTTCTCGACCTGCGCGACGCTCAGCCCGTTGTGCTCGGCCACCCGCTTCTCTCTCGATTCTCGTCATTCAGCGAGATCGGTCCCGGTGCGCGAGCCGGGGGGCATGGCGGGACCTTGGCACCTGGCCCGGCGACGTAGCGCAGGGCGAGGGCGACGACGACTATCAGGCGTCCTTGTTCCCGCAGCAGCCGTCGCCGCAGTTGTCCGCCGGTCCATCGGGCAAGGTGCTACTGGGCATCGGGGTGCAGCAGGAGTCGCCACGCCAGGCGTCGCGGCCTTCTTTGACTGCCACGGCGGCGATCACGATCGCGGCGATCGGGTCCGCCCATGCCCAGCCGAGGGTGGCGTTGGCCACGAGTCCCAGGAGGAGGACGGCGGACAGGTAGGTGCACAGCAGGGTCTGTTTGGAGTCCGCGACGGCTGAGGCGGAGCCCAGCTCGCGTCCCGAGCGGCGTTGGGCGGCGGAGAGGATCGGCATGACCGCCAGCGACAAGGCGGCGAGCATGATGCCCGTGAGGGAGGGTTCGGCTTCGCCGGTCCCGGTGAGGGCCCGGATCGACTCGACCGTGACGTAGGCCGCGAGGACGAAGAACGAGACGGCGATGATCCGCAGGGCGGTCTTCTCGCGGGCTTCGCGTACGGCGTGATCCGCGGCGGAGAACTGCCAGGCGACGGCTGCGGCGGAGGAGACCTCGATCACCGAGTCCAGGCCGAAGCCGATCAGGGCGGTGGAGGAGGCGAGGGTGCCGGCGGTGAGGGCCACCGCCGCCTCGATGACGTTGTAGGTGATGGTGGCGGCGACCAGCAGGCGTATGCGCCTGGTCAGCACGTCCCGGCGCGCCGCGGAGGGGCCGAGGGATATGGGTATGTCCGCCATCAGCAGCAGTCCTTGTCTTCCGCGTTGGTACAGGTCCGGTCCGTCTCCACGGCGACCACGGCGGTGCGCAGATCGTCCAGGGCGTGACCGAAGCGGGCGTCGGCGAGTTCGTAGCGGGTGCGTCGTCCGACGGGCACTGTGACGACCAGGCCGCAGTCGCGCAGACAGGCAAGGTGGTTCGACAGTCGCGTTCGGGAGATTCCCAGCCGGTCGGCGAGATCAGAGGGATGGGCCGGGGCCTCGCGGAGCGCGAGCAGCAGTCGGCAGCGGATGGGGTCGGCAAGAGCGCGGCCGAAGCGCACCAGCACCTCGACCTCGGAAGCAACGGTCAGCACACTCCGACAGTACACGGAATCGTGAATTCACGGAATCATGCATCATGATCGCGACGTGGGCCCCTGCCCCGCCCAGCGCCCGCGCAGAAGCCGGAACGGTCAGTCCGCCAACTCCCGTGTATCGAGCGGGAGTTTCCAGAGGTTGCGGCGGTGTATGGCATCGAGTGCGTGGTGCAGAGGGGACGGGGGCACGGTCAGCACCGGGCAGCAGGCGCGTGCCACGCAATACCGGGAGACGGACGGCCACAGCGCGCGGCGCAGCCTGCCGCGGGCTCCGGTGCCGATCACCAGGAGATCGTCGGGTCGGCCGGCGGCCGTCAGTAGGACCTCTCCCGGTTTGCCGAGTACGACCAGGGGCTCCAGCGGCACCCCGGGCCCTGCGCTGCCGAAGGCTGCGTCGAGGGCACCCAGCAGCCGCTCGCCCGCCATCTGGCGCCATGCGGCCAGTGGTGCGGGGCACGGCCCGCCGCGGTGGGCGAGTTCACCACCGGGCGGTTCCCATGCCAGCACGGCC
>NZ_JBFAIP010000228.1:0-3118 GCF_040654775.1 Streptomyces sp. NPDC050636 | reverse complement strand
CCCAAGCTTGGTCACACGATGGGTGGGGAGATCAACTGAGCAGGTTTGGCCCACCGCAGATCAGGGGGTGGGGAGATTCAAAGAGCCCTATCAGGGGTGCCATGCCGCTTCGACGGGCGGCACAAGGCGTCGTCGGAGATCGAGGAGGCAGTGACCGGTCGCGACGTCGTCTCCTTCTGCCCCGAGGTTGCGGGTGGGCTCGCGACGCCGCGGCGGCCCGCGGAGCTGGTGGGCGGCGACGGGCATGACGTGCTCGACGGGACGGCGCGGGTAGTTGAGGACACTGGGCGTGAGGTGACAGCGGAGTTTGTGGACGGAGCGCGGCGCGCACTCGCGGCGGCGCGGCACGGAGGCTGCACGGAGGCACTGTTGATGCCGCGCAGCCCGTCGTGCGGGCGGGGTGTGGTGTATGACGGGTCGTTCGCCGGGGAACTGGTGCCGGGAGACGGGGTGACGGCGGCGCTGCTTGAGCGGAATGGGATCGCCGTGCGGCCCGCACCCGGAGTATGAAGTCACCGTACGCGGACGACCGACCGGGCCACGGGCCTTGGCCATATCCATGACTTGGCGAACGCGTTTGCGGCCTCCTTACTGACCTTGTCTTTGTCTTTGTCTTTGTGTACGGCCGCGGACGGCGCGCTGATCCTTTCCCTCAGGTCGTAGTTGAAGTGAAGGCTGAGGTTGGCGGTTTCGGTGCGGCCATCGACGTTTACCCGGAACGCGCCCCTCCTGCCGGACGTCCTCGGACTCGGTTTCACCGGCGGTGCGGGGCTCTGTGAGGGCGGTGATGTGCTGGGCTATGGCCTGGGTTTGTCGGGCCGTGGTGCGCATGAAGATCGCGAAGGGAACAGCGAATCCGCGCTCATTGAGCAGCGGCTGTGTCGGTGGATGGTGAGCAATCGGCGGTTCTCCGCGATCGGGGTCGGTGACAGCGAGTGTGAACTGTCCATGGATCGGGGTCGGTGACAGCGAGTGAGCTGTCCATGGTCGTATGGAACGCCGTTTTCCTAACCGGCTTCATCGGCTATGTGGGGAGTCGGCTGATGTGCTCCGCGCCGGGATGGCGAGAACTGGCATCGCGCCTTATGAGGACATTCACCGTTGGGCAAGTGCGGCCTACGATGCGAGTGGGGAGATGGCCGGCATACCGGCCGCCGGGGTGGTGAGTCGGGAGGGGGCTGCGGCGATGAGCACGCCTCGCCGACCTGTCTCGTTCGTACGTCGTGCGCTTTGCCGGCTTGGGATCCACGCGTACCGACGCGTTTTGGCTGATGAGATCAGTGGCACTTCCCAACCGTGCCTTCACGAGTGGCGGTGTGCGTGCTGCGATCGGCTCCAGCGGTCCGGTGTGCTGCACGAGTATGGGCGCGAGGAATCGAGGGATCAATCGTGCTGGAGGGTTGTGGCTTGCGTTCGTTGCGGACATGAATTCGGGTGGGTCCGGCACACGAACGACCTCGTAGCAGTGGACGGCCTCCCCATGGCGCAGCGGCCGGGCTATGTCACCTCGTACCGAAGGGCCACGCCCTGCGACTTCGCACAGATCTGTCGGCGATGCGGCGAGACAAACAGCGAGGTCGTCACCGAGCACGACTGGGATAACCCTTGGTGGGGCGGCAGGTGCCGGCGATGCGGCCAGCGGTGGGTCGACGACGGGGACTGACCGGCCGGGCCGCCGGGAAGCCCACCGGCGCGTGAGCCTGCTGCCGCTGCCGCTGCCGGTCTCAGGTGCGGGTCGGCGGCGATTCTTCCGCCCGGCCCTGTAGGAGACGCGGGATGCTCGGCGCGCCCGCGCGAGTCATTCCGATAGACGTGAACGTCGTCGCTGCCGCCGTGGCGGCGGCAGTGAACGTGACAACCAGCCAGACACCCCCGACCGGGGCGTTCATCTGCGGCTGGGCGAACCCTCCGGGCGCCGTGTACACCACGAGCCGGTCGCCTGCCTCCGCGCCGGCGGGGCAGGCCTTGCCCAGCGGGATGAAGTCCGACTCCCTGAGGTTCCGTTCGAGTTCGGTACCGTCGAGCCGCTCCAGCGAGCACTCCCACCAGACTCCGGTGACTTTCCCCGTCGGCGCGTTTCTCTCATGCCTGACGGTGTCTGTGACGACGGTCTCCAGGGGCTTGGCCCACATGTCGAGCACGGCCTGGTCGAGAAAGGTCAGCAACCCCACGGCCAGCAGAAACTCCACGAGTGCGGCCGCCCCGAAGTGCTTAGGACCAAGGTGGATGAAACACGTGGAGATCACTGCGAACCCCAAGCCGAGGAGCAACAGCGTCGCGACAGCGGCCACCGCCGGGTGAGGCCACCATGCGGGAACGAGCACCACCGCGGCCACGGCCAGTCCGCACGTCAGCACTGAAGCGGTGACCCCCATCAGCGCACCGGCCACCCACAACCGCGGTCTCCCGCTCACCGCCACCTCCCCTACCGCTCAGGCGTCCTCTGCGCTTTCATTCCCAGCCTGTGTGCGGTCCGACCCACGTGCGAGCGACTATCCCATGTCGTACCGACCCGCGTAGGAAGCCCGAGCACGACCCGCTCCGGAAGATCGCAAGAACCTGGGAACTGACAACTACTGAACGCTACTACTGGTCGTGATCACCCGGATGTGCTCGGACGGCGCTTGTGATCACGCGGAATTGCTCATGAAACCGCGGATCCTAGAACGGGCGGTGCAGGGTCCGCGACTTCGTGAGCACTGGCTCCTGTGGAAACATCGGAATCCGGGCACAGTGAGCGGTGTCGGTGTCGGTGTCGGTGTCGGTGGCGGTGGCAGTGGCGGTGTCGGTGGATGTTGAGCAATCGGTGGTTCTCCACGATCGAGTCGGTGACAGACGGTGAGGCATCAAGAGCCGCGGTGAACGCCGGTTTCGCTGACCGGGGTTCACCGGCTATGTAGAGAGCCGGCGGGTGCGCTCGCGGGCCGGGGTGCCCAGCACAGAGTTCGCCCCCGCTGCGCCGACAGTGGAGTTCTCGAATTCGCCTCGCCCTAGGGTCTGTCCGATGGGTCATGGTCGGAAAGGCCCTAAGGCGTGTTTGAGATGTGGTCAGAGTGTTTGCCGTATCAGGGTGAGTTGGATGGTGGCTTCGTAGCGGACGGCGAGCTTGTCGAAGCGT
>NZ_JBFAIP010000227.1:0-3162 GCF_040654775.1 Streptomyces sp. NPDC050636 | reverse complement strand
CGCGAAACTCCTGACGTTCGGCGGTCAGCCCGCCCCCTTGTGGATACCGCATGCCTGTGGTGATACCGCAGCAGACGACCAGCCGTCAGCGCTTACGACAACACGAGTTCAACCTCAGTAAGCCCGGTGAATGGATCGATCCAGGACGGCTCTACTGAGCTTGTAGGCGTGGTGTCGTAGGGGCTGACAGGTTGTGGTTGCCGCGGTACTCGTTCGTTATGAGGTATGCGCAGGGTGGGGGTCTGACCGCTGAGCGGCGTGCTTTTCGCGAGTGCATCCGCAGGGAAGCGTCGGAGATGTTCGCCGCGGGGCAGGACAACGCGGTGATCGCGAAGCGATTACGGGTCACTGTCCGCTCGGTGCAGCGGTGGCGCCGGACATGGACCGACGGCGGGTCAGCGGCCCTGCGCTCGAAGGGGCCCGCCAGTCTGCCAAAGCTGAGCAAGGCCCTGTTCGCAGTGCTGGAGGAGGAGTTGGCCAAAGGCCCGGTCGCCCATGGCTGGCCGGACCAGACCTGGACACTGGCGCGGATCAAGACGCTCATCGGCCGGAGGTTCCACAAGACCATCACGCCATCTGGCATCGCCCAGATGCTGCGGCGGCACGGCTGGAGCCAACAGGTCCCCGCCCGCCGCGCCCTGGAGCGTGACGAGCAGACGGTGACCGGCTGGGTGAAGGAGACCTGGCCGAACGTGGAAAGACCGTGGTGGTGCTCGGAGCCTGGCTGGTCTTCGAGGACGAAGCCGGATTCTGCCCTGGGCGAGCCGCTTCGAGACGTAATGGTCGTCCAGCGTCGGCAGGGCTGTGCACGTTCGTGTGTACTCGGCGAGGATTTCGCTGAGCTCCCGGACCGGGACGCGGTTCTTGGGGCCGACGCGCCGGAGTCCTTGGGCTCGCCGTGCCGAGTGAAGGTCAGATTCACGTATCTCGTGTGCCAGGGCGATGGCGTGCGGGCCCAGTGTGGACACCAGGTAGAGGGCGGCCGCGAGCATCGGCTGCATGATCTCGTCCGTGAGCGGTTGGGTCTTGTTCTCGGTCCGGCCACTGGGCATCTCCCACTCCGGCGCAGTACGGCATCGAGGTCGAAACGGTGAGCTGCTCCACGATCGACGAGCAAGGGTCCTTCGCCCGCCGCGTTACCCACCTGCGCAATTACCTCGACGCTTACCGGCAAGGCGACCTCGTGTACCCGTCCGGCCGCCTGGTCCACATCAAGGGCCCGATCCGCAGCCCCTTCGGGGTCGAGCTCACACTCTGGCCCGCCGCCGCGTCTTTCTCGCCAACCTGACCCGCTGAGTTCGCGAGCGAGCGAGCGAACGCCGGCCCGTCAGGTGTCGGGGTATCAAGGGGGGCATCAGCGTTGGGAATGTGGTTCGGCTCGGGGCTGACCCGGCTTCGGGGCGGCGTCGGGGTGTTCGGGGCCGTCGCGGTCCGGGAGGGACCGGACGGCAGAGGCCATCACCGCCAGCGCGGCCACGGCGAGGACGCTGCCGGCCACGAACGCCGTACGCGGTCCCCACAACTCACTCACCACGCCGAAGGCGAGCACGCCGAACGGATTTGTGCCCCACGTGAACAGCCGGTCCACGCTGACGCTCCGCCCGCGGAGCCGGTCGGGGACCATCCCCTGGCGGAGGGAGACGGCAATGACCGTCCAGCAGGTGATCGCGTACACCGAAAGGCAGTACGCGAAGGCGATGGCATAGACATGTCTCGTCGCTGCGATCCCTAGTCCTGTGAGGGAGAGGAGCGCGAGTGCGCCGGTGAGAATTCTTCTGCGGCCGCACACCTCGGTGAGACGTGCGGCCGTCATGCTGGCCGCGACGCCACCCAGCGCGCCAGTGGTCAGCAACACGCCGTACAGGGCAGCTGGCAGGTGCAGTTCCTGCCTTACCAAAAGGATCAGCACGGCAAGCTGCCCCATGTAGACGGTGTTTACCAGTGTCGCCGCGGCAGTGAGCTTCAGCAGGACCCGATGGCGCAGCAGGTATCGGAGGCACTCTGCGATCTCCGGCAGGATGTGGCGGGGCCGTTCGGCCGGTGGCCGCCGTGCTGTGCTCACCCGGCGCAGAAGGAGTGCCGAGCACAGGAAGGACACCGCGTCGACCATCAGCGGCAAGAGTCTGCTCACTGTGAAGAGCATCCCGCCGAGCATCTGTCCGAACAGGTCGCGGCCGAGGGTCTGGGTGGCGTACAGATGGCCGTTGGCCCGTTCCAGGCGCTCGCCGGTCACCAGGCCCGGAAGCAGTGCGTGCGCGGCACAGTCGAAGAGCACCTCTCCGACACCGAGCAGGAAGGCCACGAGAACCAGTGGCCAGAAGGTGAGGTGTCCGGTGAGGAGGAGCACGAGCGCCACCACCAGTACGAGGCAGCGCAGCAGGTCAGCGAAGATCATGACGCGCTGCCGGTCGAACTGGTCCACATACACCCCGGCCGGCAGGGCTACCACCAGCCAGGGGGCCGTTCCGGCCGCCGTCAGGACGGTCACCTCGAACGGGTTGTGCAGCAGTGTGACGGCCAGCAGCGGCAGGGCGGCGAAGCGTACTCCGTCACCGAGGGCCGAGACCACCGAGGACTGCAGTAAGGGGCGGTAGCCGGCGGAGGCCGAGGAGGCTTTTCGCATCAGGGGGTTTGCCGTGCCGAGATGAGGGCGATCTCGACCAGATGCACGTCCCGGGGTGCGGCGAGTACGTGGCAGACCTGTGCGGCGACGTCGTCGGGATCAAGGCCTTGTTCCTCGTGCCAGCGCGCTGTGGCGTCACGCAGCTGAGGGTCGCTGATGTACGCACCGCGGTTGGTCAGCACCATGCCCGGGGAGAGCACGGTGACCCGGATGCCGCGGTCGTGCAGCTCGTCACGGAGGCCGTCGCTGATGGCGTGCACCGCGTGTTTCGTGCCCGCGTAGACGCCTGTTTCCGCACCGGACACCCGTCGGCCGCTCATGGAGCTGATGTTGATCAGCTGCCCGGACCCACTTCGTGTCAGGAAGGGAACGGCGGCCTGGGACGCGGCAAGCAGACCCAGGATGTTCAGCTCGACCATTTCCCGCCAGTCCGAGTAGCGGCCGTCGTGGACCTGGCCGAGGCGGAAGCTTCCTGCGTTGTTGACCAGGGCATCGAGGCCGCCGATACCGTGGGCAGCGGTCTCGACGGCCTGAGGCAC
>NZ_JBFAIP010000226.1:0-3173 GCF_040654775.1 Streptomyces sp. NPDC050636 | reverse complement strand
GCCTCGACGACCGCGTCCGCACCGTACCCCGCAAGCTCGACCACCAGCTCCTCGACGCCCTCGGCGGCCAGACCGCTGCGGCTGACCAGCAGCAGATTCCGCACCCCGTGCTCGGTCGCGAGGTGCCGGGCCATGACACGCCCGAGACCACCGGTACCACCCGTGATCAGGACCGTGCCGGAGGTGTCCCAGGTGATGGCGCGCTGCGCTTGCGCCCGGGCCAGCCGGGCCGCCAGTACCTCGTTCCCACGCACCAACAGTTCGGGCTCGTCGGTCGCGAGCCCTTGCGCCAGCACGGTCACATCGGCGTCACCGTCCAGGTCCACCAGGCCGAACCGGCCCGGGTTCTCCGACTGCGCCGACCGCACCAGACCCCGGACAGCGGCGCCCGCGAGATCCGCGCCCGCGTTCGCACCACGCGTCACGAACACCAGACGCGAGGCAGCGAACCGGTCGTCGGCCAGCCACGACTGCACCATCTCCAACGCCCAGACAGCCGCGGCGTGTACGGACTCCACCGTTCCGGCGGTGCCGACGGGCGGCGCGACCAGGACGGCAGCGGGGGCGGGTTCCTGCGCCAGGTGCTCCAGATCCGCGTACGTCCGCAACGGTTCGCCATCCTGGCCGGTGCCGAGCGCGACGCGCTCGTCCGTGAGCGGGACGGGGGTCAAGTCGACCTTGAAGAGGGCGTCACGGTCGGCGGTCTGCAAGTCACCGGCCGAGAGCGGACGTACCACCAGCGACTCCACCGAGGCGACCGGCGCACCGGACGAGTCCGCGAGCGCGACCGACATTCCGCTGCCCGCGTCGCGGATACGGACGCGGAGGTGCGAGGCGCCCGAGGCGTGCAGGGACACTCCGCCCCACGAGAACGGGATGCCGCCCGCTCCCCCGCCTCCCAATGCCGCCGCGTGCAGCGCGGCGTCGAAGAGCGCGGGGTGCAGACCGTAGGCGTCGCCGTCGGTGCCCTCGGTAAGCCGGACCTCGGCGTAGATGTCCTCGCCGAGCTTCCAGGCCGCCTGTAGGCCCTGGAACGCCGGGCCGTACATGAGCCCGGCATCCGCGAGTTCGTCGTAGCAGCCCGCCGCGTCGAGGGGTTCGGCGCCCTTTGGAGGCCATATGGCGGCATCGAAGGAGGCCACTTCCGCCCCCGTGGTCACCGCGCCGCCGGCGTGCAGCGTCCACGGGCCCTCGCCCTCGCGCGCATGCACCGACGCCGAGCGGCGACCCGAACCGTCCGCCTCCCCCAGCCACACCTGCACCTGCACGCCACCGCCCGACGCGGGCAGCACCAACGGCGTGACGAGCGTCAGCTCCTCCAACAGATCGCAGCCGACCTCGTCGGCCGCCCGCAGCACCAGCTCCACCAGCGCCGTCCCCGGCACCAGAACGGACCCCAGCACCACATGGTCCGCCAACCACGGATGGGAGGACACCGACAGCCGCCCGGTGAACAACAACCCACCCGAACCCGCCAGTTCCACCGCCGCACCCAGCAACGGATGCCCCGTAGTGCCCAGACCCGCGAACCGCACATCACCGGAACGCGCCACACCGCCCGAGGGCCAGTACCGCTCGTGCTGGAACGCGTACGTCGGCAGGTCCACCCACCGCGCACCCGTACCGGCGAACAGCGCCGCCCAATCCACGCTCGTGCCCCGGACGTACAGCTGCGCCAGGGCACCCAGCAGCGTCGTCTCCTCGGGCCGGTCCCTGCGCAGTACGGGAGCGAGCACGGCCTCCTCCGGTGCCGACTCCCGGGCCATCGCCGACAGCACACCGTCCGGGCCGAGTTCCAGGAACCGCGTCACCCCTTCCGATCCCAGAGCCCGTATCCCGTCTGCGAAACGCACTGCCTCGCGGACGTGCCGGACCCAGTAGTCGGCGGAGCACAGCTGTTCGGGCTCGGCGAGCCGGCCGGTCAGGTTGGACACCACCGGGATCGTCGGCGTGCCGAAGGACAGCCGTGCCACCACAGCGCGGAATTCCTCCAGCATCGGTTCCATGAGCGGTGAGTGGAAGGCGTGCGAGACCCGCAGCCGTGCAGTCTTGCGCCCTTCGCCCTCGAAGTGCGCCGCGACGGCGAGCACCGCGTCCTCGGCACCGGAGACCACGACCGACGACGGACCGTTGACCGCCGCGATCGACACCCCCTGACCCAAGAGCGGCAGCACCTCCTCCTCGGCGGCCCGGATCGCCACCATCGCCCCACCCGCGGGAAGTTGCTGCATCAGCCGGCCACGGGCCGCCACCAGCGCGCACGCGTCTGCCAGCGACAGCACACCCGCCACATGGGCCGCGGCCACCTCGCCGATCGAGTGCCCCGCCACGAACTCCGCGCGTACTCCCCACGATTCCACCAGCCGGAACAGGGCCACCTCGATGGCGAACAGCCCGGCCTGGGCGTACACGGTCTGATTCAGCAGCTCCGCGTCGTCACCCCACACGACGTCCCGCAACGGGCGGTCCAGATGCTCGTCCAGCCCGGCGCACACCGCGTCGAACGCCTCCGCGAAGACCGGATGACGGCCGTACAACTCCCGGCCCATGCCCAGCCGTTGCGAGCCCTGGCCCGAGAACAGGAACGCCGACTTCCCCGGGGTGACCGGGCCCTCGGCCACGCCCGCGTCGGTCTCGCCGACCGCGAGCGCCGACAGGGCCCGTACCAGGTCCTCCCGGTCCTCGCCCCAGACCACCGCGCGGTGGGCGAAGCTCGACCGGCCCGTCGCCAGTGAGTAGCCGATGTCCCGCGCCGGCAGGTCCTCCCGGCCGACCACCAGGGGCAGCAGGCGCGCCGCCTGGCCACGCAGCGCGGCCTCGTTCCTGCCGGAGAGCACCCACGGCGGCGAGCCGGGCCCGGTCACCGTGGCGTCCGCCGCTGCCTCGGCCGCGAGCGGTTCGGGCTGTTCCAGGATCACATGCGCGTTCGTGCCGCTGACGCCGAAGGAGGAGACGCCCGCACGGCGCGGCCCGTCACCCTCCGGCCACTGGGCCGGAGAGGTCAGCAGTTCGACGGCACCGGCACTCCAGTCCACATGCGACGACGGAGCATCCACGTGCAGCGTGCGCGGGAGCACGCCATGACGCATCGCCAGCACCATCTTGATCACACCAGCCACACCCGAAGCCGCCTGCGCATGACCGATGTTGGACTTCACCGAACCCAACAACAA
>NZ_JBFAIP010000225.1:0-3239 GCF_040654775.1 Streptomyces sp. NPDC050636 | reverse complement strand
TTGTTGTTGGGTTCGGTGAAGTCCAACATCGGTCATGCGCAGGCGGCTTCGGGTGTGGCTGGTGTGATCAAGATGGTGCTGGCGATGCGTCATGGTGTGCTCCCGCGGACGCTGCACGTGGATGCTCCGTCGTCGCATGTGGACTGGAGTGCCGGTGCCGTCGAGCTGCTGACGTCTCCGGCGCAGTGGCCGGAGGGTGACGGGCCGCGCCGTGCGGGTGTCTCCTCCTTCGGTATCAGCGGCACGAACGCGCATGTGATCCTGGAACAGTCCGAGCCGTCGGAGTCGGAACCGGCTGCCGCACAGGACGCCGCGGCCGGTCCTGAGGGACTGGTGCCGGTGCTGCTGTCGGGCAGGAACGGAGCGGCGCTGCGGGCCCAGGCGGCCCGGCTGCTGTCCCGCCTGGACGGCGAGCCGGGGCTGCGGATCACGGACGTCGCCCACTCGCTGGCGACGGGCCGCTCGGCGTTCCAGCACCGCGCGGTGGTGCTCGCCGAGGACCGCGAGGGCCTGCTGAGCGCACTGACCGCGTTGGCCGAGGGCCGGAACGGGGCGGACATCGCGGCGGAGGGGGAGACCCGCTCCGGCAAGCGTGCGTTCCTGTTCTCGGGCCAGGGCTCGCAACGGCTGGGCATGGGCCGGGAGTTGTACGGCCGCCACCCGGTCTTCGCGGAGGCGTTCGACGCGGTGTGCGCCGGGCTGGACGAGCATCTGGACCGCCCGTTGCGGGACGTCGTATGGGGTGACGACGCGGAACTGCTGAACCGGACCGTGTACGCCCAGGCGTCGCTGTTCGCGATCGAAGTGGCGCTGTTCCGCCTGCTGGAGTCCTGGGGCGTGCGCCCGGACCAGCTGCTGGGGCACTCCGTCGGCGAGATTGTCGCGGCACACGTCGCGGGTGTCTTCTCCCTCCCGGACGCCTGCCGGCTCGTGGCGGCCCGTGGCCGGCTGATGCAGCAACTCCCCGCCGGTGGGGCGATGGTGGCGATCCGGGCCGCCGAGGAGGAGGTGCTGCCGCTCTTGGGTCAGGGGGTGTCGATCGCGGCGGTCAACGGTCCGTCATCGGTCGTGGTCTCTGGCGCCGAGGACGCGGTGCTCGCCGTCGCGGCGCACTTCGAGGGCGAAGGGCGCAAGACTGCACGGCTGCGGGTCTCGCACGCCTTCCACTCACCGCTCATGGAACCGATGCTGGCCGACTTCCGCACGGTCGCCGAAGGCATGGCGTACGGCGCACCGAGCATCCCGCTGGTTTCGAACCTCACCGGCGAGCCCGCCACCGCGGAACAGCTGTGCTCCGCCGAGTACTGGGTCCGTCACGTCCGCGAAGCCGTACGGTTCGCCGACGGAGTGCGCACGCTGAGCACGCAGGGCGTCTCCGCGTGCCTGGAACTCGGCCCCGACGGCGCACTCTCCGCGCTCGCCGCTGAGTCCGCGCCGGACGAGGCCGTCTTCGCTCCCGTACTGCGCAAGGACCGGCCCGAAGAACCGACACTGCTCGCGGCGCTGGCGCGCCTGCATGTCCACGGCGTGCCGGTCGACTGGTCCGCAGCCTTCGCGGGCACGGGTGCGCGGTGGGTGGACCTGCCGACGTACGCGTTCCAGCGCGAGCGGTACTGGCCCTCGGGTGGTGTGATGCGTTCGGGTGATGTGGGGTTCGCGGGTCTGGGTTCGGCGGATCATCCGTTGCTGGGTGCTGCGGTGGAACTGGCGGGTTCGGGTGGGTTGTTGTTCACCGGGCGGCTGTCGGTGTCCTCCCATCCGTGGTTGGCGGATCATGTGGTGCTGGGTTCTGTGCTGGTGCCGGGGACGGCGCTGGTGGAGCTGGTGCTGCGGGCGGCTGACGAGGTCGGCTGCGATCTGTTGGAGGAGCTGACGTTGGCCGCGCCGTTGGTGCTGCCCGCGTCGGGTGGTGGCGTGCAGGTGCAGGTGTGGCTGGGGGAGGCGGACGGTTCGGGTCGCCGCTCGGCGTCGGTGCATGCGCGCGAGGGCGAGGGCCCGTGGACGCTGCACGCGAGTGGTGTGGTGTCTTCGGGGGCGGAGGTGGCGTCGTTCGATGCGGTGGTGTGGCCGCCGGAGGGGGCTGAGCCCGTTGATGTGTCGGGCTGCTATGAGCAGTTCGCGGATGCCGGGTTCGCCTACGGTCCGGTGTTCCAGGGGCTGCACGCGGCCTGGAAGCTGGATGCGGACGTCTACGCGGACGTACGGCTGCCCGAGGGCACGGACGGGGACGCGTACGGACTGCACCCGGCACTCTTCGACGCCGCGCTGCACGCGGGCATGCTGGGCGACGGGGGAGAGGGCGGTGTCCCGTTCTCGTGGGGCGGGGTGTCCCTGCACGCCTCCGGCGCCTCGCGCCTCCGCGTCCGTATCCGCCCCGCCGGCAACGGCGTGTCGCTCGCCTTCGCCGATACGGCCGGTGCGCCGGTCGCGACGGTGGACTCGCTGGCGGTCCGTCCCCTCTCCGCGGGGCAGTTGCAGGCCGCCGACCGCGACGCCCTCTTCAAGGTCGACTGGACCGGCATACAGCTCACCGGCGAACCCGTCGAGTCGCTCGCCGTGCTCGGCAAGGACGCCGAGGGCATCATGAACGGACTCTCCCTCCCGGCCCACGCGGACCTGGAGACCCTCGCCGGGTCCGCCGTCCCCGACGTCGTACTCGTCCCGTCGGCCGACGGACCCGTCGGGGTGGTGGAGTCCGTACACGCCGCGGCTGTCCGGGCGTTGGAGCTGGTGCAGGAGTGGCTGGCCGATGACCGGTTCGCTGCCTCGCGCCTGGTGTTCGTCACGCGCGGCGCGGTCTCCGGTAGGGATCTCGCGGGCGCCGCCATCTGGGGCCTGGTGCGCTCAGCCCAGTCGGAGAACCCGGGCCGCTTCGGTCTCGTGGACCTCGATGCCACCCCCGACGCCGCCTCCGGCACGGCAGCCGAAGCGACGGCACTGCTGCCGCGCGCACTGGCTTCCGACGAGCCCGAGTTGCTGATCCGTGACGGCGAGGTCCTCGCCACGCGCTTGGCCCGGGCACAGACGCAGGACACGGCCGAGGTCGCGTGGGACGCGTCCGGCACGGTCCTGATCACCGGTGGTACCGGCGGCCTGGGACGCACGGTGGCACGCCACTTGGCGGCGCGGCACGGAGTACGGAGCCTGCTGCTGGTCAGCCGCAGCGGTCTGGCCGCCGAGGGCGTCGAGGAGCTGGTGGTCGAGCTTGCGGGGTACGGTGCGGACGCGGTCGTCGAGGC
>NZ_JBFAIP010000224.1:0-3445 GCF_040654775.1 Streptomyces sp. NPDC050636 | reverse complement strand
CGACCGCTTCCTCAAAGGCGAGCGGAACGGCATCGACACCGAGGGCCAGGTCAACAGCCAGGTGATGTGGAGTGCGGGGCGTGAGCATCTGCGTGTGAGTGTGTGGGTGTCAGCGGATGCCGAGGCCCGCGAGCAGGTCACGAGTCTGCCGCGTGTGCGGGTGGTTCGGACCCAGGACACGGTCCCGTGCGTGCAGCACCTCCTGCACGATGGGCAGAGCGGCGGTCCGGTCCCCGCTCACCGCCGTCCATCGGCCCAGCTCGTGCTGGGTCAGCAAGGTCCGAGGGTGGTGAGCGCCCTGGACCTCCTGACGCACGGGCCACAGGTCGTGCAGCATGGCCAGCGCCTTGTCCGGTGCCCCTGCTTCGCCGATCCACTTGGCGTACTCGTGTCGGGTCGTCAGCATGCTGATGTGCCGAGGACCGAGGACCCGCTCACGCCGCGGTACGAGATCCTCGAACAGCTCCGCGGCCTTTTCCGCATCTCCGGCTTCACCGGTCCGGCGAGCGATTTCATGCTCGGTGGTCAGGGTGTCCGGATGCTCGGCCTCCTGATGTTCAACACGAATGTCCAGGAGTTCACGAAACCTCGTCAGGGCGGCGTCAGGCTGACCTCCCTCACCGATCCAGTATGCGAGGCGGTGCCGGGTCAGCAAGGTATCCGCGTGCGTCGGGCCCAGCGCCCGCTCACGCATCGGAAGGAGCTCCTTGCTCAATTCCACGGCCAGGTCGAATTCGCCCGACTCACCCGTCCAGTACGAGATGTTCTGGCGGCAGTGCAGGGTTCCTGGGTGTTCGGGGCCGGCTACGCGCTCCCAGTCAGGGAGGTAAGTGCGGAACGCTTGAAGTGCGGTGAGAAAATTGCCGCCCTCGGCCAGCCAGTGCGTGTGGATGTCCCTCGTGGTGAGGGTTTCCAGGTGATCCGGGCCGTATACGCGCTCGAAGACTGGCAGGAGTTCGCTGAGGGCAGCGGCGGCGAGGGCCGGGTTTTCCTGCTCGCCGAGATGATCGGCCTTGTCCCGTGCCGACGGCAGGTCCTGCGTATCGTGGACCGCGGAGGCGTGATGCCCGGATTCCTGGGCCTCGCCCAGTCCAAGCATGGACCTCACCTGCTCGATCAGCCCCGGCATCGCGGCTTCGATCATCGAGAAGACTTCGACGAAGTCGGCGTCCTGTCCGTAATACGGGTCGGGCACATCGCCTGGCCCACCGCCCGAGCTCCCGTGCTCCGGAGCGAACGACCGCAGCATCCGGACCCGTTCGTCAGATTTCGTCGCTCCGAACTTTGCTCCGATACGTTCTTTCAGTGCGGCCGCATGATGGTAGTCCATGGCCACGAAGAGATTAGCCTCGAGGTCGCGCTCCCCAAATTGCGCGGCTACGTGGTGAACCGGGTAGCCGTTTGCCGATAGAACTCGGGCGGCTCGTTTGTCGATAGGTTTTCCGGTGTGCCAGGTACCCACACCCGCGCTGGTCACGGAGACGCGATCGGCGATTCCGGCCTTGCGTAAGTGTTCCTTGAACATCAGTGCCGCCATGGGTGAGCGACAGATATTCCCGGTACATATGAAAGATATATGCATGATCGACACCATAATCGATGCCCCATGGGCGGACAAGGATCTTTCCGTAACGCGTATGGAATATTGCATTCCGCATCCTTCCCGGCCTGTTGACGGTGCGACATGTCCGTAGATGACGCGGCATACTCCTGATTATTCGTCGGGAAACGAAGGTTGAGCGTTTGAGGCGGGAGTACCTACCAGCCCATATCCCGGGCTATCGCCTCCTGTGCGGCGGCGCTCTCCTCGCTCGTTTTCATCGACCGCAAGGTCACCGTCCACCTCACCGGCGCCAGGCTCGTCGTGTTCGACAACCGCCGCGAGATCGCCCGCTGTGCCCGGCTCGCCGGTTGCGGTCTGGAGCACCTGGTACTGGACCACTTGAGGTGCTGCTGCCCCAGCCGGGTGCTCTTGACCGCTCCGAGATGTTGTCCCATGCCCGCGCCGAGGGCGCCTTCACCGCCGAGCGTGGGGCGTTCTGGGCCATGGCCAAGCAACAGCCTGGCGAGAGCGAGGGGGCGAAAGCCTGGTCCGGGTCCCAGCGGCATGAGGCAAGCAGCCGTGGAGCCCGTCCGGGTGAGTCACGAACCCCGGCCCCATAACAGACCGTCAGCCCACATAGGCTCGAAGACAGTGCGCTGACCAGCAAGAAAATGGAGAACCGCTGCTGGAGCACTAGCCCGCGGTGGGCGCGGCTACCACGTTGGTCAGGTCCACCGCGCGCCGCAGCCCCTGGGCGAGCCGTACCGCGTCGTCCACGGCCCACAGGTGGACGAAGAACAGCCGCGGCTCGTCGCGCAGGTTGTGGTGGTGCAGCTCGACCAGCTGCAGCCCGCTCCGCCGCAGGGCACGCAGTACTCCCTGCACCTCGTCGGCGACCAGGGCGAAGTCGCCGTGCAGCGCCGCTCGGCCGCCGCCCACCGGCTGGAAGTTGAAGGCCGAGGTCGAGCCGAGCCCCGGCGGCAGTACATGCCCACCGTCGGTGACCGTCTCGCGGCGGATGAAGAGGCACTTGTGCACGCCGTCGACGACGGCCCCCTCGCAGTCGAGCGCCGCGTCCATGCCGGCGGTGTCCAGGTCGACGTCCTGCTGCTTCGTGGTGGGGCGCGGGTCCGGGGTCGCGGTGGCGTCGAGCGCCTTGCGCAATCCCCGGGCGAGTGCCACGGCGTCCCGGCCGTGGGCGTGCACGTGCGTCCACCAGATGTCGGGGGTCTGGGCGAGCAGGTGCTTGTGGATGGCCGTCTGCTCGATACCGGCCCGGTGGAGCCCGTCCGAGAGGGGCTGCAACTCGTCCTCGGTGACGACCAGATCGCCCATGAGGAGCGTGGTCTCGTCGGGGTAGCGGACGAAGGCCACGTGCGAGCCGAGCGCGAGCCCCGCCGAGACGGTGACGCCGTACGAGGTCACATGCAGGTCGTGGCGGAGGAACGCGGTGTGGTAGGCCAGGTTCTCGCGCATCATGCTGCCCGGACGGCCGAGCGCCTCCGCGACCTCGTCCCAGTCCGGCAGCGTCATCGCCACTGGGCCGAGGCCCTCGCCGTCCCGGCGCTTGCCGTCCGGTGCCACGTCGGCCCCCGTGCCGCGGCATGCGCCCGCCCCGGCGAGCGCCGGCGTCAGTGCCACCGCCAGCAGCAGTCTCCGCCGTGACATGTGCTGGTCTTTCCGGATTTCGCCTCTCATACCAGCCACCTCCTGCGGTGAGGCAACCATGCGCAGTGGCAGGGTGGTTGCGCCCGGCTCCGGCGTGGCGCGGATGACGACCGGTCGAACGCAAGACCGTCAATGGGCGTGGGGTGCACGCGCTCGCACAAGCGGCCGGACGGCACATGCCCCACGTGCCCCGTGCCGTGTCACATCCGCCGCCCTGCGGCTGTCAGGGGACCC
>NZ_JBFAIP010000223.1:0-3503 GCF_040654775.1 Streptomyces sp. NPDC050636 | reverse complement strand
GAAGCTGCCCAGCGTACGGGCGGAGGTCCAGCCCCACTCGTGTGCGGTCCGGGCCCGCACCGGCACTGGTGTATCAACTCTCCGGCCATGATGGGCGATTGTGTGAAAGCTAAGGTGATGACCGACCGCTGCTGCGAAACATGGCGAGTCAGGTCAACTGGCTCTGCGACGAGCACGATTCATTCTTCGAGTGCCCGGATGAATTGATTGAATTCATCTCAAATTTTCAGGAGTACGGGTTGATCATCCATGACGGCGGCGCATCCAGCATCGAGATCCCTGCCGAGTTCCAGGACGAGCGCTGGCTCACGTGTGAGGTGGACAAGTGAAAATCGTTGTAACTATCTTCAGGAAGGACTCCGACCCTCTGGAGGGTGTGGCGGACGTCTCGGGGATCGGCGTGGAGGTGGCCGCCAAGCTAGTGGGTATTCCGGTCGACAGGTTCGCCGATGTGTACCCCTTGGACCAGAGCCAGGCGACTGCTCTTGGTGAGCTCACGGGGATCGTCTTCGACCTGGATTCCTACGAGTACTTCCTGGAGCCCGTAGCCGAGTAAAACTCTGTCACCCAACGGTTTGTGATGCGACGTCAAAGGGTCGGGATCGACGGCCGCTGGTCAGGGCCTTCGTCGTTCCCCGGTCGTGCTTCTCCTCTGGCCGCGGTTGTCGGCACCAGGTGTGCGTCATCCAGCAGGTCAAACGATCTCTTCTGGCCGTTCCCATGGCCTCCGGGTATTTCCGGTCGCCGCCGCGTGCCGTGCGCGCGGCGACGACCGGATTGCGTCACCGACAGCAAACCCATGCAGGCCCGACCATGTGCCGGCCACGGAGTGGGCAAACATCACTTTCGAGTGGAGCGGTCTTCCCGGTCGGCGGACTGCCCGGTTGGCTGGGCGCCAGCGCCATGGTGACTGTCAACCCGCTCAGCTACGGCCCTCCTGCTCCCCCTGCTCCTCCTGGTCGCCGCCCGCCGCTTCTCCCGCATGCCGTGACGTCGAAGCGTCGCGCGTTGGAGCGCGGAGCCGGGACCGAACTTCGCTGAGCCACGCGGCCGGTGCCTGCGCACGTGGTAGGCGTCGCGCCGTCGTACTGCGTTTGCGGCAGGCCAAGTGTCTGCGGACGCACGACGACAGCCTCGGGGCGGGACGGCATCGTGAACAGGGTCGCAAGCGGCGAGAAGGCACCGTCTGTCGAGGAACCTGGAGCAGCCGTGGACCCAATCGCACATCCTGTGGCCGACGGCGAGGACGCTGCCGAAGCCGCCGTTCGCAGTCGGCTTCGTGCAGCAGTGGTCGATGTCGCGCCCATCTTCGGATTCACCGTGAGCTACGCCCTCACTCACCGGCTCACCGTCGCGCTGGTACTCGCCATGGCCGCAGCGGCCGGGGTCTGCGTCTACCGGGTGGTGCGCGGCGATTCGGTGTGGCGCGCGCTCGCGGTCCTCGGCCTCGTTTGCGTCCAGGGGACTCTGGCCGCAAAGACCGGCCAGGCCACTGACTTCTTCCTGCCGAACCTGGTGATGCACAGCGTGGGCGCCCTGGCGAGCGCCGTGCTGCTGCTGCTCGGCTGGCCGCCGATGGGCCTGGTGGTGGGGCTGATCACGAAGGAGCGGACCGCCTGGCGCCGGTGCACGGTGCGGCGCCGGGCGTTCATCAAGGGCAACCTGGTGATCCTCGCCGCGAGTCTCGCGATGCTGGCGATCCAGCTGCCGCTGTACCTGTCCGGCCAGGCCGTCGCCCTCGGCACGGCCGACGCCTTCGGGCCCCCCGTTCTCGCGCTCAGCGCTCTGCTCGGCTGGCGCGTCTACCGGCGCGCCCTCGGCGACCACCTCTGCGCCACCAACGACCGCACGAACACCGGGACATCCCTCCCTCTGGAAAGGACTCTTCCGTGACGAACGCCCAGCCCATCACGACCCAGCCCATCACGACCCAGCCCACAGCGCGGACCTGCCCCTTCGACCCGCCGGAGGAGTACCGCACACTGCGTGAGCAGGACCCGGTCACACCGATGACCTTCCCGGACGGTGCCACCGGCTGGTTGGTCACCAGGTACGACGACGTGCGCACGGTCCTCGCCGACCCGCGGTTCAGCGCGAAGCGCACCCTCCTGCGGCCCGGCGGCCCCGAGACGGCCGACGCACCGGTGCCGCCGACCGCGCCCGGGATGTTCCTCATGATGGACCCGCCGGAGCACACCCGGTTCCGGCGGCTGCTCACCGGGCAGTTCACCGTGCGTCGGATGCGGCAGCTGGCGCCGGCGGTGGAGCAGGTCGTCGCCGAGCGGTTGGACGCGATGGCTGCGGCCGAGGGCCCGGTCGACCTCGTCCAGGCCTTCGCACTGCCGGTTCCCTCACTGGTGATCTGCGAACTGCTCGGGGTGCCGTACGCCGACCGAGAGGAGTTCCAGCGGAACTCGGCCACGCTCCTCCGGCTGGATTCGAGCCCCGAGGAGTTCCAGCAGGCCCAGACGGCGATGCGCGGGTACATCCACCAACTGGCCCTCGCCAAGCGGGAGAACCCCGCCGACGACATCCTCAGCGAACTGGTCCACTCCGGAGAGCTGACCGATGAAGAACTGGTCGGCGTCGGGGTGTTGCTGCTGATAGCCGGGCACGAGACGACCGCGAACATGATCGCGCTGGGCACCATGTGCCTGCTGTGCAACCCTGATCAGCTGGCAGCGTTGCGCGCCGACCCCTCCCTGATGGACAGCGCGATAGAGGAGCTGCTGCGCTACCTGACGATCGTTCAGTTCGGTCTGCGCCGTACGGCGCTGGAAGACGTGGAGCTGCACGGCCACCAGATCAAGGAGGGCAGCCTGGTGGTCGCCTCCCTGGCATCCGGAAACCGGGACGCGGCACACCTCACCGACGACCCTGAGCGGTTGGACGTGGGCAGGCCGCACAGCCCGCACCTGGCGTTCGGCCACGGTATCCACCAGTGCCTCGGCCAGCAGCTGGCCCGGGTGGAGATGAAGGCAGCCCTGTCCGCGCTCCTGGACCGGTTCCCCGAACTGCGGCTGGCGGTTCCCGTGGAACAGGTGCCCATGCGCGACAACATGCTCGTCTACGGCGTCCACGAGCTGCCCGTGACCTGGTAAGGCCGGCACCACCCGGCGAGTCGTCCGAACCACACACCACACGGAGAATCCCCATGAAGATCCTCATCGATGAGGACAAGTGCGTCGGCGCGGGCCAGTGCGTGCTGGCCGCCGCTGACGTCTTCGACCAGCGGGACGAGGACGGCGTCGTCATACTGCTCGACGCCGTCCCGCCACGCGAGTTGCTGCCCCAGGTCAAGGACGCCGCCGTCCGCTGCCCCGCGCTGGCGATCGAGGTGGTGGAGTAGTGCCCACCATGGACCACATTGTCCTGGTGGGCGCGTCGGGCGCGGGGGCCCCGCGGCCCCCGCCCCGCCGCGCGGCGGGGTGGACGGGGAGCGGTGCCAGGTCGGGGGCGGCAAGGGGGCCCCCCACCCACCGCCCCCCCCGGGCAAACAGGTT
>NZ_JBFAIP010000222.1:0-3587 GCF_040654775.1 Streptomyces sp. NPDC050636 | reverse complement strand
TCGACGGAGCCGACGACCTGCGCGAACTCCTCCAGCATCGGCTCCATCAACGGCGAGTGGAACGCGTGGGAAACCCGCAGACGACTGGTCCGCGCACCGGCCTGCGCCAACGCCTGGGCCACTGCCAGCACTTCATCTTCGATGCCTGAAATCACCACGGCCTTGGGGCCGTTGACCGCAGCGATGCCCACACCGGGCCGGCCCGCGATCGCTTCGAGGACCCGCTCCTCGCCCGCCTCGACGGCCACCATCGCGCCACCGGCAGGAAGCTGCTGCATCAACCGGCCGCGCGCGGCAACCACCGCACACGCATCCCCCAGCGACCACACCCCCGCCACATACGCAGCCGCCAGCTCACCAATCGAATGCCCCGCCACCACCTGCGGGCTCACGCCCCACGACTCAAGAAGCCGGAACAGCGCCACCTCAACCGCAAACAGCCCCGCCTGCGCCCACACCGTCGCATCGATCCGCCCCTGGCCGACCCAGGACTCCTCACCCTCACCCCGAATAACCGCCGCCAGCGAACCCTCCAGATGCTCAGCCAACCCCGCACACACCGCATCAAACGTTTCCGCAAACACCGGGAACGCCGCATACAAACCCGCACCCATGCCCACCCGCTGGGCACCCTGCCCCGTAAACACAAACCCGACCTTGCCCACACCACCCACAGCCCCGGACACCACACCCGGAACCTCACGACCCTCCGCCAACGCCTTTATTCCGGCCGCCAGTTCACCGCGATCCGCACCCAGCACCACCGCACGGTGCTCCAACACCCCACGCGAAACCGCCAGCGACCACCCCACGTCGTTCACTTCTACGTCCGAACGATGCTGGATGAACTCCGCAAGACGCCCGGCCTGGCCCACCAGCCCGGCAGCCGACCGACCCGACACCACCCACGGCACCACCGGCAACACCACACCATCAGCACCCGCCGACGGGGGTGCAGCGCCAGGCATGGGCGCTTCGTCGTCAGGCGCCTGCTCGATGATCACGTGCGCATTGGTGCCGGAGAACCCGAACGACGACACACCCGCCCTCCGCGGACGCTCACCCACCTCCGGCCACGACACGGCTTCGGTCACCAACCGCACCGCACCCGCATCCCAATCAACACGCGAGGACGGCTCCTCGGCGTGCAACGTCGCTGGGACGATGCCGTGCCGCATCGCGGCCACCATCTTGATGACCCCCGCCACACCTGCCGCCGCCTGCGCATGACCGATGTTCGACTTCACCGAACCCAACAGCAACGGCCGGTCCCCAGCCCTGCCCTGGCCGTACGTCGCCAACAGCGCCTGCGCCTCAATCGGATCACCCAGCCGCGTACCCGTGCCATGGCCCTCCACGACATCCACGTCAGCCGAGGCCAGACCGGCACTGGCCAGCGCCGACCGGATCACCCTCTGCTGCGCCGGGCCATTCGGCGCCGTCAGACCATTGGACGCGCCGTCCTGGTTCATCGCCGTACCGGCCACCACCGCCAGAATCCGATGACCATTACGCCGGGCATCCGACAACCGCTCCACGACCAGGACACCAACCCCCTCACCCCAGCCCGTACCGTCCGCCGCCTCCGCATACGCCTTGCAACGCCCATCAGCAGCCAGACCCCGCTGCCGCGAAAAATCAATGAACGTCCCCGGCGTCGACATCACCGTCACACCACCCGCCAACGCAAGGGAGCTCTCCCCCGACCGCAGCGACTGACACGCCAAATGCAACGCCACCAACGACGACGAACACGCCGTATCCACCGTCACCGCCGGGCCCTCCAACCCCAGCGCATACGCCACCCGCCCCGACGCCACCGCGCCTACACCCCCCGTACCGAGATACCCCTCAACCTCCTCAGGCACGGCATGAGTCGGCAGGTAGTCGTGGTAGAAGAGGCCGGTGAACACTCCCGTGTCACTGCCGTGCAACGCCCCCGGATCGATCCCCGCGTCCTCCAGCGCCTCCCACGATGTCTCCAGCAGCAACCGCTGCTGCGGATCCATCGCCACCGCCTCACGCGGACTGATCCCAAAGAACTCCGCGTCAAACTCCCCCGCCTCGTAGAGGAATCCACCCTCACCCGAGACGCTCTTGCCCACCGCATCCGGATCCGGGTCATGAATGTCCTCGGCCCAGCCCCGGTCCGTGGGAAACGCGCCCACCGCGTCCCCACCCGACTCCAGCAACTCCCAGAACTCACCCGGAGACGACACACCACCGGGGAAGCGGCACCCCATGCCCACGATCACCAGACGGTCGTCATCAACCGACACTCCGCCGGCCGCCGGAACCACAGAACCCACCGATACGGCACCGGCCGCGCCGGACTCGCCGACCAGCTCGCTCAGCACGAACCCAGCCAGCGCCGCCGGGGTCGGATAGTCGAACACCACCGTCGCCGACAGACGCAGTCCCGTGGTGTTGTTCAGACGGCTGCGCAGCTCAACGGCGGTGAGGGAGTCGAAACCGGTGTCGCGGAAGGAGCGAGCGGAGTCGACGGCTTCCGGTCCCGACATGCCCAACACCAGGGCGGCCTGCCCCATGACCAGGTCCTGCACGGCCTCTTGCTGTTCGGCCGGGCTCAGCCCGGTCAGACGCGCGGCCAGCGCGTTCTGGTCATCGGCGGCCTGGCCGACCGTACGGCGGACGGGCAAGCCCGCACGCGCCACACGGACAAGGCCGGACAGCAGCGGCGGGACCTCGCCGGAACGGCGCAGGGCGGCCAGGTCCAACTGGGCCGTCACCAGCAGTGGTTCGGCCCGGCCCATGGCCGCGTCCAGCATGGCGAGCCCGTCCGCCGCGGACAGCGGCTTCAGCCCCTGGCGGGACAACCGTCGCCAGTCGACGTCGGCGAGACCGCTCGCCATGCCGTACTCCCACGGACCCCACACCAGGGATGTCGCCGGCACACCGGACCGACGACGGTACGCGGCAAGAGCGTCCAGGAACGTATTGCCCCCCGCGTAGTTGGCCTGCCCCGGGTTACCCCAGACCCCGGACACCGACGAGAACAGAACAAAGAAGTCCAGATCCAGATCCAGATCACGGGTCAACACATGCAAATTCCAGGCCGCATCGACCTTCGGCCGCATCACCGACTCCACCCGCTCGGGGGTCAGAGCCGTGGCAAGCCCGTCATCCACGATCCCGGCCGCGTGGACGACCCCGGTCAACGGCACCCCGTCCAGGACACCGGCAAGCTGCTCCCGGTCGGCGGCATCACAGGCCACGACCTGCGCGCTGGTCCCACTACTGGCCAACTCCGCCACCAGAGAGGCCACACCGAACGCAGCCGGCCCACGGCGTGAGACCAGCAGCAGCCGCTCGACCTGACCCGTCTCAGCCAAATGCCGCGCCACCAACCCACCCAGCGCACCCGACGCACCCGTCACCAACACCGTGCCCGCACGACCCACCCGCTCCAACGGAGCCCCCAGCCCCTGTGCCACCCGCACCAGCCGCGGCACCCGCACCTCACCCCCACGCACCGCGAACTGCGACTCACCCAACCCCACGCCCGCACGCAGCCACTCCACGACACCGTCAGCCGACAGATCATCCACATCCGCCAACACCAAACG
>NZ_JBFAIP010000221.1:0-3626 GCF_040654775.1 Streptomyces sp. NPDC050636 | reverse complement strand
GTTCACCGCGGCCCCCCCCCCGCCGGGCCGCCGAGGCACCCCACCCCCCGCCCCGCCCCCCTCCCACGGCCCGTTGCGCCGCCTCACCGGCACACCAGGTGCCCGATCTCGCCGGCGAAACCGCCGCTGGACACCGGCCGCCCGTCGAGCACCAGCGCCGCCGCGATACCCGTGCCCACCGGGACGAACAGCGCATTGCGTGCTCCCCGGGCAGCACCCATCCGAGCCTCCGCGAGCCCGCCCGCCCGCACGTCCTGGCCGAACGCGAGCGGCATCGCCAGCCGCGCATCGAGCACGGCGCGCAGTGGCAGGCCCTGCCACCCCAGATTGGCCGACAGGACGGCCATGCCTGTGTCTTCGTCGACGATCCCGGGCACGACGACTCCCGCGGCCGCCACCGCTTCACCGCCGAGCTCCGCGAGTTCCTCAGCGAACGCGGCGACCGCGTCGACCACGGCATCGGGCCCCCCGGCCCTCGGCGTGGGGCGGGTCTGTTCGTGTACCACCCGTGTCGCTGCATCGACGACAGCGCCTTTCATCCGGGTGCCCCCCACATCGATCGCCAGCACGAGTTCAGGTGCGATTGCCATAGGAGTCCAGTCCGATCAGCCGCTGAGGATCGCCGAGCGGGTCAGGTGCCGCGGACGGTCGGGGTCCAGGCCCCGCGCAGCGGCCCTCTCGACCGTGACCCGCATGTGGTCGCCGGAACGGTCGATGGGCATCTCGGACGCGGCGAATGTGTCTGTCTCGCTCCGCCCCGCGGCTTCGCGCAGTACGGCGTGGTGCTCGGCGACCGGTGTCGATGCGCGCTGCCAACACTCGGGCTGACCGGCGATCTCCTCGCTGACGTGGGTCATCTCTACCGTTTCTCCCGTTCCTGTCATGGCTAGAACTTCAAGCCGCCGGCTCATGGCTAGAACTTCAGGCCGCCGGCGGTGATCCCGGATTTCCACTGGTCCTGCAGCAACAGGAACAGCATGAGCAGGGGGAGCATCGACACGAACGCACCCACCACGACCAGGTGTTGCAGCTGAGGCTCGGTGAGGCCGCTCTGGTTCCAGCTGTTCAGACCGAGCGTCAGTGGGTACAGGTGCTCGTCGTAGAGCAGGATCAGGGGGAGGAAGAAGTTGTTCCAGATGTTGATGAAGGCGAACAGGAAGACCATCAAGACGCCCGGCAGTATCAGGCGAAGACCGACCTTCAGGAACAGCCGGAACTCGCCGGCGCCGTCGACGCGACCGGCCTCTAGCAGTTCGGTGGGGATGGAGCTCTCGGTGTACACCCGAGCGAGATAGACCCCGAACGGAAGCACCAGGACCGGAAGCAGCACGCCCCAGTAGGTGTCCACCAGGCCCAGTTTCCGCTCCAGCTGAAAGACGGGCAGCGCCAGTACCGTGTTCGGCACCAGAATGCTGGCGATGATGATTGCGAAAATGGGCTTCTTGCCCCGGAAGTCATACACCGCGAGGGCGTAGCCGGCCAGCGCGCAAATGAAGGCGCACGCGAGGGCACCACCGCCGGTGTAGAGGACCGAGTTGAGCATCCAGCGCCAGAAGATCCCGCCGTTGTACTCGCTCAGTGCGACGAGGTTGTCCCACAGGTGGAACTTGCCGGGCAGAAGCCCCGAGGTGCCGTAGAGATCCGACTGGCTCTTCGCCGCGGCCAAGGACAACCAGTAGATGGGCAGGAGGAAGTACGCCGCGATGCTGAGCAGCAGCACCGTTGTCAGGCCCCACCACAGTCCCCTTCGGGGGCGCTGCTTCAACGGGCGAGCGGGGGCGTGGGAGCGCGGTGCCCGCCCCGTGGCGAGTTGACGCGTGCCGGTCACTGGGAGCTCCTTCGCTGGGCAAAGGTGAGAAATCCGAAGGAGAGGACGAACATGACCGCGGCCAGGACGATGGCAGTCGCGGCGGCGAGTTGCGGGTTCTGCTGCGCGATGGCGATCGTCTGGATCGTCATGTTCGGTGTGTAGGTGCTGGAGATGGTCGGCGTCAGGTTCCGCAGGATGGTGGGCTCGGTGAAGATCTGGAGCGTTCCGATGATCGAGATGACGGTGGTCATGACGAGCGCCGGCCGCAGCTGGGGAATCTTGATCGACCAGGCGATCCGGAACTCTCCGGCGCCGTCCAGGCGGGCCGCCTCGTAGGCGTCGCGCGGCAGGCCGCGCAGCGCTGTGTAGAGGATCGTCATGTTGATGCCGATGTAGGCCCAGGTCACGACGTTGCCCATCGACCACAGCACAACCGACTCACCGAAGAAGCTGGTTGGACCGCCCATCGTCTCGACGGCATTGCTCAGCGGGCTCGTCTGCGGCGTGTAGAGGAATCCCCACGCGAGTGTGCCGATCACGACCGGGACCGCGTAGGGCAGCAGGTAGACCGTGCGCAGTACGGAATAGAAGCGGGATTCGATGGCGTCGAAGACCAGCGCAAGGGCCAGGGCGACGCCGAGCATGATCGGCACCTGCACCAGCCCGAACCCGATCATCCGCAGCACGCCGGAGAACAGCTCGGGGGAGGCCAGCGCGGTCGCGTAGTTCTCAAGCCCGATGAAGCGCAGCGTCCCCCCACCCAGGCCCAGCCCGGAGCGGCCAACGGTGAACAGGCTGTCATACGCGGCGAGGGCGATCGGCAGGATGGTGAAAACGATGAACAGCGCCAGGAACGGGGCAAGGAACAGGTACGCCACACGGTTGGCACGGCGCCGGCGATCTGTGGCGGACCGGGATCTTTTCGCAGCAGGTTCCAGTGCGACGGTCATGCCCTTGCCTCCTGGCTCGGCCGTATTACTGACGCGATGCGGGGGCACAGTGTGGGTTCTGCGCGATAACTAGCCATCGGACTTCTCCCGTTCTCCTTCTCGTGCTTCTTCTCGGCGTCCGTCGGGCTTGCCGCCGGCGCTCGGGCCCCCTGCGCCGGGGACGGTCACGGCGAGTCCTCTCGCCTTCAGCAGTTCGACGGTTGCGGACTGCACCTCCGTCATCAGCTGGCGAAGGCCTTGGCGGCCGGCGACCACCTCGGCCAGACCGTCGTTGAACTTCGCGTAGGACTGCGCCATGCCCGGCCCGTAGGACCACCTGGTCGACAGCCTGCTTGCCGCGTCGACGAAGAGCCGGTTGACCTGCTTGTTCCCGAAGTACTCGACGCCGGGCGCGACGGCCGCCTGATCCAGGCCTGCCGTGGCGGCAGGCAGTACTCCGGACGAATTGATGAGGATCTCCAGGCTGTCCGGGTGGGTGTTCAGCCAGAGAGCGAACTCCGCAGCCTCGCGTGGGTGGTCCGATGAGGAGGAGACGATGTTGGCGCTGCCTCCGGTGTCGCCGGTCACGTCCGAGCCGCCCCAGGTGGGGATCGGCGCCACGGCCCACTGGCCGGACTGGCCGGCGACGTTCGTCGCAAGGACCTCGGAGAACCACGAGGCGTGCGGGATGGCGAGGATCTCGTCCCGCTGGATGGCGTTCCAGGCGGCCGGGCTGTAGGCCTGTAGCGGTGCCACGAGATCGTCGTCGAGGAGTGATTGCCAGTATGTGGCCACGCGTTGCGACGGTGGGGTGTCAATGGAGACGACCCACGACTGACCCTTGATCCCGGACCACTGGCTGCCGGACTGCCACAGCAGGCCCTGCC
>NZ_JBFAIP010000220.1:0-3689 GCF_040654775.1 Streptomyces sp. NPDC050636 | reverse complement strand
CGCCTCCAGCCGGGCCCATTGTTCGTCCGTCAGGTCTCCACGAGCCATCCCGAAATCGTTCCACAGTCACGACCAACATCTCAAACACGCCCTAGCGCTCTTCCCGGTAGCGGGTGCCTAGTTGGCTGGTCTGCTTGTATGTCACGGCGGTTCCTGTGCCGGCGATGTTGGGCGGGGCGGCGGGCCACGTCTGGATCAGGTACTCCTCGACCGGATCGGTGTCGTCGCGGGGGTCGCCGCCGTCGCGGTTCCTGCCGTACACACGGACCCGGTAGTCGTCGGCGCCGGCCAGCTCAAGCATGTCGGACCCGTTGGACCCTGTGGTGCCGAAGTCCATCAGGCTCGACGGCCAGACGACGGACAGCTCAGCGATGTCCTGCCAGTCGCCGGTGTTCAGCTGCGGCGGGCCGTCCCACAACTCGGCAGTCACGGAGGCGGTGCCGATTTCCTGCCCGCAGAGGATCCTCACCGCGTCACCTGCGGGGGCGGCGTCCAACAGGCCGTTGTGTGTCCAGTCGGGCTCGAACTCTGCCACCAGGTCGTCGCCCACCAGGTCGATCGTGGACGCGTCGATGAACACCTGCGGGTTGATGGCGCGCTGTATCAGCTGAGCCATGGGGTGCTTGTCCTTTCAGGAAGTTCTGAGCAGTGAGAGGGGCTGAGGCTACTGAGGCTGACTGGGGCACTCTCAGGGGGCATCTCCGAGTCGGCCCTCACGGCATGGTGAGCAGTGTTGCGAGTCTGGTCGACGGCGGGCGCGAGTGGTAACGAGGGGTAAACGGACACTGACACCGGCGCGGAACGAGGTCACGGAGTGAGGGCTGGGGGGTGGCCCACGTCCGGTCCGTAGGAGTAGGGGTGGTCATCTGACCAGTCGGGGTCCACCGCGCACGGCCCGCCGCTGCCGCCACTGAGCCGTTGGAACTCGGGTTCCCACGTGATGCCAGTGCCGTAGCCTCCCTCACGTTCGGCCGTGAGCTTCCACTCTTTGGTCTGTTGATTCTCCCCGTACTCCGTGATGCGCCATCCCTCCTTCTGAAGGTGCGCATGAAGTCTGCGCAGTGCGGTGAGAGCCTTGGTCTTGGACACCTTTGCCAAGGTCCAGCGGTGATGAAGCCGGTACGCGCCTTTCACGTGGTTATCGGCGATACTCAGCAATCCGTCGGGGTAGCAGTAGTCGGATCCGTAGGTGTTATTGGTGAAAACATCCACGTAGCCCGGTTTGACGGCGCGGTCGATGTCGAGCGCGGCGTACGCGTCCTGGGAGTAGGCCGAGATGCGGTCAGCCATCTTCTCGGGCTTGACATCGGGGTAAACGGAATCCGTGATGGCGGACAGGAAAGCCACCACGGCCAGTAGCACCACCGCTCCGCAGCCAATGCCCGCGGCCTTGCGTCCGCCCTTGGTGGGCGCTTCGCTCTCCGCGGTGCGCGGGGGCGCAGGCAGTGCTGAGGGACCGTCCGTATCGGCGAGGCTGCGCGCACTCTGCTCTCGCGGCGTTCGGGTGTCCGGTGGCTCGTTGGTCATACCGTCATCCAACGTCACTGGACGACCCGCAGCATGGGCGGTTGTACTCAGATGCTCTGTGCTACGACCCTCGGGGACATGGGAACGGTCAGCAGCGTCGGGAGGGATTTGCTCGGTGAAGAAGCTGAACACCTGCCATGCTATCCGGCGTGAACGGACCGGAGATCCACCTGAGTTTCGCCTCTGAGCTGCACCTTTTCGTCGCCGCAGGCCGCCGCACCGGCCGTGCGCCCATGGTGACCGACGGGGCGTCGACACTCGGCCATGTGGTCGAGTCGCTCGGCGTCCCGCTCACCGAGGTCGGGCGCCTCGTCTCGGACGGCCGTGAGGTCACCGCTGCCCACATCCCGACTGCGGGCGAGCATGTCGAGGTACGCGCCGTCGAACGCCCACAGCGGATTCCCGGCGCTCCGCTGCGGTTCCTGCTCGACGTCCACCTCGGCACCCTGGCGCGGCGGCTGCGGCTGCTCGGCGTCGACGCGGCGTACACGAACGAGGACCCGGGGGACGCCGCGCTGGCCGCCCTCTCCGCCAAGGAACAGCGGGTACTGCTCTCGCGGGACCGCGGGCTGCTGCAGCGACGCGAGATCTGGGCAGGGGCGTACGTCTACAGCGACCGGCCCGACGATCAACTCCGCGACGTACTCGGCCGCTTCGCCCCCGAGCTCGCCCCATGGACCCGCTGCACCGCCTGCAACGGCCCGCTGACCGAGGCCGACAAGGACTCGGTCCAGGACCAGCTCCACCACGGCACTCAGCGCACGTATGACGTCTTCGCGCAGTGCACGGAGTGCAAACGGATCTACTGGCGGGGCGCGCATCACGCGCACCTGGAGGCGATCGTGGAGGAGGCACTGCGGGACAGCGCCGTGTGAGGCCGTCGCCCGTGCGACGGGTGGCGGCCTCGCGGCGCCTGTCCTGCTCCGGGCCGACTACCGGGCCGAGCCGATCCAGATGCCGTCCTCGTGGTCCCCGTCGGGGCCGACCTCCAGTTGCAGCTCCTTGGCCCCGTCGCGGGAGACGGAGTAGGTGAACTGGCTCACCGCCTGCTTGCCGGGCAGCAGCTTTCCGGAGAACGGCTTTGTCGCGCTGTTGCCGTCGAAGATGTTGCCGACCGCGGCGCCGTTGGCGTCCCGCACAGTCGGCAGGGCGCTGGTGATGTCGATCGTCTTCTTGCTGCCGTTGACGATCGTGACCTTCACCTGGACCGCGAGGTTGCCCTTCTCGTGGCCGACGGAGTAGCTGTCCAGCTTGTACTGCGCGGGCTTGGCGACGGTGACCGTGACCCCGTCCTCGTACTTCCGTGCCGCACCGAACCGCAGCGGCTTGTGGGCGACGGGGGTCGAGGGGGCGGCGGTCGGCATGCCCCACCTGCGGTTTTCGTCCCTTGCCCGGTCGGCGGCGTGCCGCACGAACACCACGGTGAGGACCAGCCCGACGAT
The DNA here is from genome assembly GCF_040654775.1 of Streptomyces sp. NPDC050636. NCBI lineage: Bacteria > Bacillati > Actinomycetota > Actinomycetes > Kitasatosporales > Streptomycetaceae > Streptomyces > Streptomyces sp. NPDC050636. The sequence goes on along the minus strand of NZ_JBFAIP010000220.1, from coordinate 720 downwards.
TGCCAGCAGCACCGCGAGGCCGCCCAGGATGGTGCCGGCGAGCGCCATCCCCTTGTTCGTGGCCAGGCCCTTGCGGGCCCGGCTGTGGCCGATCAGACCGAAGATCAGGGCGAGCGCGCCGAGGATGCCCGACAGCCAGAACAGGAACGGGACGAAGCCGAGGACGATGCCGATGATGCCTGTGGTCAGCGACGCGACGCCAAGGCCGTTGTTCGCCTGCCGGGGAAAAGGGGAAATCGGCCCCCGGAAGTCGGGCGACGGGTAGTCGGTTGGCGGGGCCCACGGGTCCGGATTGGGAGCGCGGTCGGGCATGGTCATGTGCAGTCCTTCAAGGGAATTGGCTAACGGATCACCTTAACAAGTGTTTTACGCAGCATTTGCTTTTTTTGAGGTGAGACCGTCAGGAGGGCAGCGGTTCCTTCAGCCCTTCCTTCAGTCCTTCCTTCAGCCCTTCATGAACATCCCGTGGCGGATTTCGCGTATCCGGGCCGGCTTCCGGGGAGAGCCGGCTCCACCGGGCCTGTCGGCCTCTCGGCCTGGGGGCCTGCTGGTGAGTGTGGCGAGGCCGAGGAGCGGGGAATCGGTGTTACGGGTGTCAGCGCGGCGTTCGCGGCAACTCACATGTCCTGATCACCTAGACTCGGCGGATGGCGAAGTATTTCGACGTGCACCCCGAGAATCCTCAGCGGCGCACCATCGGCAGTGTGGCTGACAGTATTC
>NZ_JBFAIP010000219.1:0-3731 GCF_040654775.1 Streptomyces sp. NPDC050636 | reverse complement strand
GGTCGCCGATGAGTTCCAGGCCGCACCAGCGGCAGTCCTCGCGCCGTACGGACGACACGAGTTGGTAGAGCACCGACGAGCCGGGCCGACAGTCAGTGGGGGCTGTCAGGCACCGTGCGCCCGACAGCAATCTCAGAAAAATGCTCATGGGAGTGTGGCGGTTTCAGCTGTCCAGCAGAAACCGCAACGGCCCATGGAGGTCCGCTGGTTCGCGGTAGTGCACGCCGGTCATCCCGAGCTCGATCGCGGCTTCGATGTTCTCAAGCCGGTCATCCACAAAGAGGCACCGGTTCGAGGCGACACCCGCCTGCTCGGCCGCGATCTCGTAGATCTTTCGGTCTGGCTTGGCCACCCCCACCCGGGCGCTGCTGACGACGTGGTCTGCGAAGTCCGCCAGACCCAACGACGCCAGGTCGTCCTCCAGTTCCACGGTCGCGTTGGTCACCAGCACCAAGGGCATGTGGGCCCGCACCTGAAGAAGCATGGTCACCACAACGTCGTCGGCCCAGAACGGCGCCTTGGCGAGCGCCGTACCCAGCTCGCGTGCCTGTGCCGTCGGCACCTGGCCTTCGAGGCCGACCACTATGGACTCCACCCACTGCTGCTTGGTGATCGCGCCGAGAAGCAACGGCAGGTCTGTCTCCGGCGCAAACGCCACCCTCGCGGTTGTGCCCTCCGTCAGCCCCGCACCACGCTCCAGGTTTGCCAGCTGCGTCGTGTCGTAGAAGCGGATCACGTTGTCGAGGTCGCACAGCACTGCATCGACGGGCCTGCCGGAGATCTTGGAAGTCGTCACTGCCCCTGGATAACACAGCAACAAGTAGGCAGTGGTGGTCTCACGTGACCTTGTCCCTGACGTGCGAAGTGGGGAACGTCAGATTCGACGGAGACAAGGCTCCATAAGAGCGGGACAAAAATCTAGGCGAACCAGGTCACCTGAGACCGCAAGCGAATCGGACCAGATCCCCTGAGACGGGGACCGGATCTTTGGAGACAGGACAAACCGTGACGGCATGGTGACCTGGCGGTTCGAGTCTCGTGGGACACGCTGGTTGGAACCAAATGGTCAGGCTTCTTGGAACCTCCGGTGAATTGTCATTCTTGTTGGAACCCCGACCAACGACGGGGATGATGTGTCGCTATGGACACAACGCCCCCGGGCCACGCCCTCGTCGAAGCAGGTTGGCAGAGGGTTCGCATCGACGGGCGGGTCCGCCCGGAACTGCTCGAAGCCGCCTACGCTGAACCACGCCTGCGCCAGTTGTTCCCCTGGACGGGAATGGGAGAGCTGCACTTCAGCCGTTGCACAGAGTTCCCATGCACATGGGACATTCCCTACATCCCGCCTGCGGCAGAGGGCGAATACCGCGTGTCCGGTCCCCTTCGCAGCGAGTCCGTGGGTCCGGCTGCGACGCCGCAACAGGCCGTCACGATGGTGGTCGACCGTCTCCCTCCCAACTGCGGACCTGCCTTCGTTGGCACCCCAGAGGAACTCGCCGCTCACGACGCCGCGATCCTGTCCGCGCCCCCAGAAGCCCGGGACCCCATCCATTCCACGAACTGATCTCAGTTCCAACCATCGTGGCCAGGTTCCAACCAGCGCGTCCCGGCTCACGTCGTCGGCGCGCCCGTCACTCAATGTTCGGCGAGAATGCTCAGGCTTCGCTGCGAGAGATCACCTTGGCGGCAGGGGCCGGGGTTCTGTGTCGTGTGAACGCCCACAGCACGAGCCCGAGGCAGCTGAACGCGGCACCCAGTGCGCATACGGCGCCCCAGCCGGCCACCGTGTAGAGGGAGGTCGCGGCGATGGCGCCGGTGGCGCTGCCGATCGAGTAGAAGACCATGTATCCGCCGATCAGCCGGCTGCCCGCGTCCGGGTGCAGCGCGTAGATCAGGGTCTGGTTGGTGACATGGACCGCCTGCACGGCGAGGTCGAGAAGGATCACCCCGACGGCCAGGGCCCACAGCGAGCTGCGGGTGAAGGCCAGGGGCAACCACGAGGCGGCGAGCAGTGCCAGGGCGATGCCGGTGGTCCGCCGGGAAAGTCCACGGTCGTTCAGGCGGCCCGCCACGGTCGCGGCCAGGGCGCCGGCGACACCGATCAGCCCCAGCGCCCCGATCGCGCTGTGGGGCAGGAAGTACGGGGCCTCGCTGAGCGGCAGTGCGACGCTGCTCCACAGGGTGCTGAAGGCGGCGAAGATCAGCAGACCGAACAGGGCCCGGAGCCGCAGCAGTCGTTCCCGTGCGAACAGGCTGATCGTGGAGCGTAGGAGCTGTCCGTAGCTCAGGGTTGTCGACGGAGCGTCGCTGCGGCGCGGCAGCACTCGGTACAGGACCAGGGCGAGCAGAGCGGTGAGCGACGCCGAGGCGAGGTAGACGGAGCGCCAGCCCGCGAGATCGGCCATGAGGCCGGATGCGGTGCGGGCAAGCAGGATTCCGATGACCACGCCGCTGGTGACCAGACCGACGACCCGTCCGCGCCCGGCGGGAGGGGCCAGTGATGCCGCGAAGGCCACCAGTGTCTGCGTGACGACCGCGAGAAGCCCCATCGCGGCCATGCCCGCGAGCAGGATCGCTGCCGTGTGGGCGGCGGCTACCACGGCCAGCACCACCACCAGGAGCAGCAATTGGGCCACGATGAGCCGTCTGCGGTCGGCCACGTCGCCCAGCGGCACGAGGAAGAAGAGTCCCAGCCCGTATCCGACGTGCGTGAGGGTGACCACGCTGCCGACAAGTGCCGGGCTCATGGTGAGGTCGTGGCCCATGGTCACCAGGAGCGGCTGGGAGAAGTAGACGTTGGCCACCGCGGCCCCGCAGGCGACGGCGAACAGGATGACGACACCACGGGACAGGACGAACGCGGAACCTTCCCCACTTCGAGCCTCGGTCCGTCGCGTCACAGCCTCACCGTTCCCGGGCATCAGCACTCCTCCGGATATCTGGTTTCATCTTGCTACCAGTGGCGACGGTAACTATTTTGGTAGCATGTTGCAACCGTCGCGAGAGGGAGGGACGCCATGGTGACCAGGACGCGCTTCGACGACAGCGAATGTCCCGTCGCCCGGTCGGTGGACGCGATCGGCGACTGGTGGTCCCTGCTGATCGTGCGAGACGCCTTCGACGGAAGCCGGCGCTTCGGGGAGTTCCAGCGCAGCCTCGGCGTGGCGAAGAACATCCTCACCGCGCGTCTGCGCACCCTGGTCGCCGGCGGTGTCCTCGAATCCGTCCCCGCCTCGGACGGTAGCGCCTACCGCGAGTACGTACTGACTCCGAAGGGCAAGGCGCTCTTCCCCGTCATCGTGGCACTACGGCAGTGGGGAGAACAGAACTTCTTCGCCCCCGGCGAAGCACACTCACAGTTGGTCGACCGCCGACAAGGACATCGCCTCCGCCCACTGGAAGTCCTCTCCGCGGACGGGCGACGGCTGAACCCCGACGACACCACCGTCCACAAGATCTCCACCCAGTGATCCGAGCCGGACACCCGGTGCCGACACACCGCTCTGCCGATGATTCCGAGGCCGGATGGGATGAACGGCGCGAAGGTTGCGGCACGTGCTGCGGAAAGCGTCCGAGGCCACCGGCCAGTCGCCTCGCACATTGCCCTGTGCTGGCCGGGGTTTGGGCCGGTGCTCACCGCTCGGAAGGGCTGACGGCCCACACGTCCTCAGCCGGTGCCCGATCGCCTGCGGTGCGGGGGCCGGGCACCGTTGCCGCTGCGAGATCGAGGC
>NZ_JBFAIP010000218.1:0-3752 GCF_040654775.1 Streptomyces sp. NPDC050636 | reverse complement strand
TCCAACTCCTTCGCGGACCAGACCCTGGCCCAGATCGAGCTGTTCACCAAGCCGCAGGAGTACCCCACCGACGTCTACGTGCTCCCCAAGCACCTGGACGAGAAGGTCGCCCGCCTCCACCTCGATTCCCTCGGCGTCAAGCTCACCGAGCTGCGCCCGGAGCAGGCCGCCTACATCGGCGTCCAGGTCGACGGCCCCTACAAGCCCGACCACTACCGCTACTGATCCCACCGATCCGCGCCGGTCACTACTGATTCAGTGACTGACCAGCGACTGATCACCACCAGCAGCCGGTGAATCCAGGCCCTCGCCGCTCGCGGCGGGGGCCTGGCCCGTAAAGGCCTGTTCACAGGCCCGCGCGGCCATCCAGCCATTCCCCCCGCCGGCCCGCCCGAAGGACTGCATCCCCCATGCCCCGCGGCCACTACTCGCTGCACGACCCGCACGATCACACCCCCCTCGGCGAAGAGCACTTCCACTGCGCCACCGGCCCCTCCGGCTGGCGCTACGTCTCCCAGATCACCACGCCCTCCGGCGACCACGCAGGCTCCGTCGACCTCACCCTCGACGACCTCGGCCGCCCCATCCGCCTCGAACTCCACGCCTCCGCCTGGCAGGTCCGCGGCGCCGCCCTGGACGGCGTCACCTGGGTACGCACCGACCCGACCGGCGAACACGCCACCGAAGGCAACGTCCCCGCCCACGCCTTCACCGGCGCGTCCCCCGCATTCCTCATCGCCACCGCCCGCCTGCTGCGGCCCGCCCCCGGCGCCGGAGCCGTCCGCACCCGGCTGGTGGCCTTCACACCCCCCGTCCTCGCCCCCCGCACTCTCGATCAGTCCTGGGCCCTGGTGAAAAGCACACCACACACCACTGACAACGCCCCCCTCATCGCGGACGAATACCAGGTCAACGACCTTGAGACCGGCGAACAGCACACCGTCCACATCGCCGGCGACGTGGTCCTATCCGCCCCCGGCATCGAACTCGAATCCCTCGAATCACCCCCGTCGACGTTCACCTGACACCGACGCCTGACACCGACGCCCACCGCTGACATCCACACGGCCACAGCCACACTGCACCCCGAGCCCAAGCCCGTACCTCAGCCCTTAACCCCCACCCCCTAACCCCCCCTCACACCGGCGGCTAACCCTCACACCGGCGGCGCGAACCCCGTACGAGGCTTCTCCGCACCGCCACTCAGCCCGCCGTCCGCCCGCTCCGGCACCGCCCCCGAACGCCCTGAGCCGCCGGCGGCCCCCGGCACACCTCCCGGCAGCGACCACGCCCCGCCGGACGCCGCGACAGCCGCCCCGGCGGACGCCGCATCCCCCATTTCCCTTACCTCTCCCATCGCCGTCGCCGGAGCCCCCAGCGACGCCCCGAAAGCTCGCTGCGACTCCCGGGACTGCCGCTCACCCACCACAGCGGCCAGATACGCCACCGGGTGCACGCCCGCCGGCCCCGGCGTCCCGGTGAACCCCCGCAAGTCATCCGCCAGCCGCCCCGCCATCGCCGCGCCGGCCTGCGCATCCAGCTGACCCACTCGCGACAGGTACTGCCGCACCGTCAGCCACCACCCGTCCGGCACCCGCGACAGATCCAGCGCCCCCAGCTCCGCCACCAGCCACGGCGGAGGCGGCGGCAGCGCCACCCCGGCCTCCGCGACGGGTATCCGCTCCCGTACGACCAAGGTCCCCGCGAAAACGTCCCCGATCCGCCGGCCCCGCGCCGAGACCAGCGAGGCGATGGACGCCACCACCCCCAACGTCAGCACGATCTCGATGGCCCCGATCGCCCCACGCACCAGCGCATGCCGGAACCGGATCGGCCCGCCGTCCTCCCGCAGCACCCGAAGCCCGCACATCACCTTTCCCAGCGACCGGCCGTGGCTCAGCGTCTCGATCACGATCGGTATCCCGATCTGCACCAGCACGAACGTGGCCACCGCAACGGCGGCCTCCGCGGCACTGTCCAACGACGATGTCGCGCTCACCAACAACAACGACACCGCGATGTACAGCCCCCAGGCCACGGCAAGATCGACCATCATCGCCAGCGCCCGGCTCGCCAACCTGGCAGGCCGCAGCCCCAGCACCACCGCTTCACCTGTTACGAGCTCACTCACCCGTGCCCCACTCCTCTCGTTCCCCGATACGCCGCCCACCCCACGCCGGGCACGGCCAGTCTGCCAAGCTGACCCGGCACCCACTCACGGCGCTGCGAGGAGCGACACCGTATGGACCTGGATGTCTTCATCACGGCGCACAGTGCCGAATGGGACCGCCTCGAATCACTCCTGCGCCGCAAACGCCACCTCACCGGCGCCGAGGCCGACGAACTGGTCACCCTTTACCAGCGCGTCACCACCCACCTCTCCCTCCTCCGCTCCAGCGCCCCCGACCCCGCGCTGACCGGCCGCCTCACTTCACTCGTGGCGCGCGCCCGCAGCGCGGTCACCGGCGCCCGCAAGGCCTCCTGGCGCGACGCCGCCCGCTTCTTCACCACGGCCTTCCCCGCCGCGGTCTACCGCCTGCGCCACTGGTGGATGCCCACCGCGATCCTCTCCACTGCGATAGCCGCCCTCCTCGGCTGGTGGATCGCCACCCACCCCGAGGTCCAGGCGGCCATCGGCGCCCCACAGGACCTCCGCGACATGACCCGCCCCGGTGGCCAGTACGAGACGTACTACTCCAGCCACCCCGCCGCGTCGTTCGCCGCCCAGGTATGGACGAACAACGCTCAGGCTGTCGCCCTCTGCCTGGTGCTGGGGGCCTTCGCCGGCCTCCCCGTCCTCTGGGTCCTCTTCACCAACATGCTCAATCTCGGCGTCGGCATCGGCCTGATGGCCTCTGCGGGTCGCCTCGACACCTTCCTCGGCCTGATCCTTCCGCACGGCCTCCTGGAACTGACCGCCGTCTTCGTCGCGGCCGGCATCGGCCTGCGCCTGGGCTGGACCCTCATCGACCCGGGCCCCCGCAGTCGCCGTACGGCCCTGGCGGAGGAGGGCCGCTCCGCCCTCGGCGTCGCCATCGGACTCGCCGCCGTGCTCTTCATCTCCGGCGCCCTCGAAGGCTTCGTCACCCCTTCCGGCCTGCCCACCTGGGCCCGAATCGGCATCGGCATCGCCGCCGAGCTGGCCTTCCTCCTGTACGTCTACATCCTGGGCGGCCGTGCCGTACGTGCCGGCGAGACCGGCGACGTCGAGACCACCGACCGCGACGCAGCCCTGCCGACCGCCGCCTGATGTGCGTCAAGCCCCGCTGACCTGCTAATCTCCTCTTCGCCCCAGGAAACCCGTTGACACGGGTGACAGGGGGAGGTAGATTTGAACGGTTGCGACGGACTCGACAGGTCCGATCGCGAAGGCTAATCTAATCTCTGCTTCGACCGGAAATTCAATTCGGCGGGGCACTCCGACCATCTTCCGGAAGCCCCGGTCGATTAATTCGACCGCTCCGCTTCTGATAAAGTCGGAAAAGCCGAAAGGCAAAACCTTTCGACGGGTTAATCGGAAGTAAATTCGGACCGGAAACGGGACGGACTGAACCTGATAAAGTCGGAAAGGCCGAAAAGCGAAAGCCAGACGGTCAACCCCGCTCCAACAGGGGGCCGGAGACGGAAACGGATCTGGTAAGGTTGGAAACGCGAAGGAGCCGAAAGGCCGAATCGCACCGGCGAAATCAGGACCGCGAGGATCTGATAGAGTCGGAAACGCAAGACCGAAGGGAAGCGCCCGGAGAGCCTGG
>NZ_JBFAIP010000217.1:0-3792 GCF_040654775.1 Streptomyces sp. NPDC050636 | reverse complement strand
GGAAGGAATCCGGGCCGCCGCTTCGACACCGTTGCCGCATTACCGCGTTGCTGCGTTGCCGCATTACCGCGTTGCAGCGTTGTCGCGTTGCTGCATTGCCGCGTTGCCGCAATACCGGCTTCAGTTCTGCCACGGCCACTTCGCGTCGCGCCCTGCCTCCAGCAGCGGCACCATACGGAACGCCTGGTCGGTCAACCCGCCGAACGCATGGCGATTCGCACCGCCGGACGGGGCCGCCCCGGTCCGGTACCCCGCCATGTTCCACATGTACACCGGTACATGCCGCGGAATGAGGTCGTCGATCTGCGTTTCCGGCATTCCTCCCCAGTGGCCATGACAGTTCGACGGCAGCCAGCCGGGGCGGGTCTGCTCGTCCGTAACGACCACCACACGGTCATGCGCGTTGTAATGCGCCTTGACCGCGGACGGGATGTCCGTACCGTCGATCCGCTCGAACTTCTCGATCAGCCGGAGCGTGCTCGCGCCCTTCGGTACATCGATCCGCCGGCTCCGCATGCCGAATTCGACGAGCGTCGGCGCCTCCGCCCGCACGGCGAGCGCGGCACCGAACACCGCGGCCTGCTCGGCGAGAGAGATATCCGACCGGTTCGGGGTCGAGAAGGCGTAGCCGGGGAACATCGACGGCGACCGGTCCACCAGGATCAGCGTGCGCCCCGTCAGCCGCGGCACACTGCTCAGCGAGTGGCCCAGCGCCTGCTCCAGGGCGTGGCCCCAGCGCAGCGACGGCGCGTGCTTGTACGCGGCCCAGAAGCGGAACGGGAACATGCGTGAGCGGGCCACCTCTGCGGGGTCGGCGAGCCGCGCGGCTATCCGTGCGGCGACCGTGTCGCTGACCCCGGCCTCGTCGAAATTGCGGAGGTTGCGCACCAAGGCCATCAGCCCCATGGACGGGATGACGGCCTCCCACGCCGCCTTGTCCATCGGCCCCTGGAGCCAGCCCGCCAGGGCCTCCCAGGTCATCCCCGCGCGGCGCAGGAAGTCCGCGGCGTCCGGCCGGTTCAGCAGCTCGCGCCGCTGCTCGGTCGTCCAGCCGGCGATCGTGGCGCGCGTCCGGAGCAGCTCAAGCGTGGCCGGCGGCTCGTCGCCACGCCCGTGGCGGCGGTCGATGGCGTGCTTGAACAGGTCGCCCTGCCATGCCGCGGCGGGCGCGGGGTGGACCAGCTCGATCACATCGCCGAACCGGAACGCGTGCCCGGCGGTGTCGTACTTCAGGAGGGCCCGCTCGGTGTAGAGGCCGCCGAGGGCGTCCTCGATTCCGCGCTTGACGGGCTTCGGGACGCGTCGGCCGTACCGGCCCATCCAGTATGCGAGGAGTTCGCCGGGCTCGTCCGGGCGCTTCAGCACGGAGGCGATGACAGAGCGGTTCGACGCGGTCGCGTGCGTGGGTGTCATCGCGCCGTCGAGGCGGGCCCTGACGTACTCGGCCGCCCCGACGATCGCGGCGGTACGCATATTGCCGGGGCCGCGCAGCCAGCCCAGCAGGCCGGCCGTCCAGTCGCCGTCCTCCACGGCGAGCTGCCGGACGAGCTGGGTGTAGCGGTCGTCCCGGTCGCCGCCCTTCTCGTAAAAGCTGTCGGTGCCGACCATGTTGGCCACCGCGAGGAGGAAGAGCTCCGACTTGGCGTCACGCAGATGGCCCGTCGCACCCTCGTGGGTGGCGGCACGTTCCCCGGTCGTCGTTATGGGCGAGCCGGGCGACGGGCGGGCCGTGCGGGTATTGAAGCGGGCCATGATAGAAATCCCCTCACTTGGAGGGGAGGCGTCAGCATAAGGGTGCCCAAGATCGATTTTCGGCAACGGAGACAAAGCGTTCTGGGCCGCTGAACTACCTCTGGTCACGTACCTGTGAAGGCCGCGAAGGCCACCAACCCGTGAACCGGAGGCCGGGATTCGAACCCGGGTCTCTCTCTTGAGAAGGAGAAGTATCCGTTTCCTGCGCACCGGGCACCCCGATGCTTTGCCTCCCGAGATCAGAATTGGCTCCGGGTCGGTTTCTGAAAGGAAGGAACCGGGGCCTGCGCACCGGGAGGTGCAAGCAAGAACTTGTAGCTGGAGAGTACAACAGGCGTTCTCTCGCGGCGATCTGATTAATGGTTCGACGGATCGATGGATCGACGGTTCGACGGCTCGCGGACGGGCCGCGTTCGGTTGGGCCAGGTGACGGCTGGTACCGGGTCAGCACCCGGTCACCCGGTACGACCACCCCGGCCAGCACCCGGTTGGCAACAGGACGGCAAGCGGTGGGCAACCGTTCACTACGTGATGGACTGTGGGAAGTGTGTGCCCCGCCCCCGTGCGCTGTCACAGGGGCGGGGCGGGTCCGAGGAGCGCCAGCAGCTCGGATAGTTACCTGAACCACGGTACGGGCGACCACTGACAATGGCGGATCGCGGCGGCGTAAGACAGCGCGCTGGAGGAGGGCCGGGACCTCGGTTCTCGCTGGCGACGGTGGTCATGGATTGTCCGGACGCTCATGCGCTCGCGGACTTCTACCGGCGTCTGCTGGAGTGGGAGGTGAAACTGAGCGAACCGGACTGGGTGCTGCTCAAGTGTCCGGATGGGGGTGTGGGTCTCTCGTTCCAGTCCGAGCCGGACTATCAGCCCCCGGTGTGGCCTGAGCGGCCCGAGCAGCAACAGAAGATGCTGCATCTGGACATCCGCGTCGACGACCTGGAGACAGCGGGCGCTTACGCGGTCGCAATGGGGGCGACGCGGGCGGAGGTTCAGCCGCAGGACGACGTCTGTGTCTTCTTCGATCCGGCCGGCCATCCGTTCTGCCTGTTCCTCCATTGATGATTGAGCCGGGCTGCGGCGTCGGCGGTTCCGTCGGCGCGGTGACGGCTACGCGTACGGCAGCTGGCGTACGCGGAGCGTGTGGGACCGGACACATGCAGACATCAATGGGCGTCGAGTCGCCGACGGTCCTCCCTGGTCAGTGAGTTGAGGCGGCGGAAGGCTGCCGGGCGGGACGCACGGCGTCGGCATACGGCGGGCGCACGAGGTGATGCGTTGTCAGTGACTGCCCCTAACATGTCTCACATGTCCCCAACTCCCCCTCCCTCTACGGGTGCGCCCGTTCCTGTCTCCGACGCGAATGAATCGATTCGGCGCTTTGTGTGCGCCCGGGGCGGCCGACCGTGGACGGCGCAGGACATGACGGAGTATGCGGCGCTGCTGGAGGTCTGGGCGCTTGCGGTGCGTGCGGAGGTCGTTGAGGCGGCGTAGACCGGCATGGACCGGCATGGACCGGCATGGACCGATGTGGACCGGCGTGGACCGGCGCAGACCAGCGTGGATCGATGTGACCGGCGTAGACCCCGCTTTTGACCCGCTGTCGTACGAAGGCCCTGTCAGACCCCCGCGTGATGCGGTTGGCCTGACAGGGCCTTCGGATGTCCAGAGATCAAAGCGGCTGGGGAACGTGGTGCTCTACCAACTGAGCTACAACGACCCGAAGTCGACGACGGGACTCGAACCCGCGACCGCCCCATTAACAGTGGAAGTAACCCCGTCCTGCGCACCTGGACACGTCCAACATAGCCGTCGGCGTCGCCTGCGGCATCCGGATATCCATCCGGCGGGCATCCGGACGACGATCCGGGCCGACAGGCCAACTGCCGACAGCCGACAGCCGACAGCCGACAGCCGACGATCAATGGCACGTTAGCCAGGCGTTAGGGCTCGCAGAGAATCAACATGCTGATTTGATCTCCGTGGGGCTGTTGTTCGCGAGGAACGCCGTGACGTCAGCGGGCGTCCGGAACCTGGCAG
>NZ_JBFAIP010000216.1:0-3877 GCF_040654775.1 Streptomyces sp. NPDC050636 | reverse complement strand
GCGGGCTTCCCGCTGCTTGCGCAGCCCGTAGGGGGTCCTTCCCTGTGGTTTGAACACCGACACTGCCTCAATGGTCGACTGACCACGGCTGCATGGCTGAGTGCCGACGCTGGACTGGGCGTCGGGGAGCCCCTGCCGGGCCGCGGGTCCGCTGCCCGCGACGCGCCGCCGTCGCCGGGGCCGCATCTGCACGGTGCTTTTCTGACCGACCGCCTGGGCTATCGGGAATACCCCTGGGGGGTATATCGTTGTGTGTTGTGAGGGCCCAGGAACGGGGTCACACCGGACGGGAATGGGGATGACAGGTCATGGACCACACCGCTCACCACGCCGGCGCCGCGCACGATCACGCCGCCCACGAGGACCACCCCGGTCACATAGGGCATGCACATGCGGGCGCGTCCTGGGTAACCGCGGCCAAGGCGACTCTGCACTGCCTGACCGGGTGCGCCATCGGCGAGATCCTCGGCATGGTCATCGGCACCGCGCTGCTGTGGGGAAACGTACAGACGATGGTCCTGGCGATCGCGCTCGCGTTCGTCTTCGGCTATTCCTTGACCCTGTTCGCCGTCCGTCGGGCGGGGCTGGACTTCAAGACCGCGATCAAGGTCGCGCTGGCCGCCGACACCGTATCCATCGCCGTCATGGAGCTGGTCGACAACGGCATCATCGCCATCGTGCCGGGCGCCATGGACGCACACCTCTCGGACGGACTGTTCTGGGCGGCGCTGCTCGGCGGGTTCGCCGTCGCGTTCCTGATCACCACGCCCGTCAACAAGTGGATGATCGGCCGCGGCAAGGGCCACGCCGTCGTCCACGCTTACCACTGAGGCACCGCACGCTCCGCCCCCCGCGCCTCCCGCGCAGAGCGGTCAGCCGTGCTCACGATGAGCCACGTGATCTTTCGCGAGGCGACTACGTCCCCGCAGCGGATGCGGCGGATCAGCACGAGGCCGCCCCTGCTCACCGCGCGGCCCACGCTCCTGTGGACATAGGCAACGCCGCTGCGGCCGCGACCCCGTACGGGTCTCGTGGCCGCAGCGGCATGCCCAGACCCCGCCGATTCAGGAGTTTCGCGAACCATGCCCGCAAACCGCTTCCTGGTACGCCGCAGTGCTCTGGCCGCTGCCGCAGCGGCCGCCGCGCTGGCGCTGGCCGCCTGCGGTGACGACGGCAACGGCGGTGCCGGGGCCACTCCCACCGCCACCGCCTCGGCGCCGGCAGGTAAGCACAACCAGGCTGACGTCACGTTCGCCCAAGGGATGATCCCGCACCACCGGCAGGCCGTCGCGATGGCCGAGATGGCCGAGTCCCGCGCCTCCTCCGGCGACGTCAAGAAGCTCGCCGAGAAGATGCAAGAAGGCGCAGGATCCGGAGGTCGAGACCATGTCCGGCTGGCTGAGGGCCTGGGGCCAGAAGGTCCCCGAAGGCATGGACCACGACGGTATGGATCACGGGGACGCCTCGGAGATGCCGGGGATGAGGGATGACCGGCGGATGGACGAGTTGGAGGGTGCCTCGGGCAAGGCGTTCGACCGCATGTTCCTGACCATGATGATCGGTCACCATCAGGGCGCGATCGAGATGGCCAGGACAGAGCAGCGGCAGGGCGCCTACGGTCCCGCCGAGGAACTCGCCGGCCAGATCGTCACCACCCAGTCCGCGGAGATCGCCCAGGTGCGGAAGATGCTCGGCACGGACTGACCGGCCTGACCGTGGGCGGAGGCGCCCGTACCTGTCTGCCTGTCCCTTCGGGAGCAGGTGCGGAGAGGGTGTCAGTGGGCGTGATCGTGGCCGTCGGTGTCACCGGGCTTCTCCGGTGTCGCGGGGGTTGCGGTCGGCGGTACGGGTTCGGTGGAGGGGCCTTCCTCGTCGCCGTGACTGTCGCTGGTGTCGCCGTGGCCGTCCTCGGTTGGTTCTTCCTTTGATTCTTGTTCGCTGCCGTGGCTGTGTCCGTGGCCGGCGGGCTGTTCAGCGATGTCGGCGGCGAGTTGGCGCAGTCCCGCGAAGGCGATGAGCGAGGTGACCAGGACGGCCAGTCCGAACAGACTGAAGATCCGTCGCAGGGGCGTGCTCGCCTCTTTGAGGGTGTAGGCGACGAAGGACAGCGCGAGGCCGAGTGGCACCAGGACGGCGGCCCGGTCCGGGAAGTCCTCGAAGTGCTGGAGGCCGCCGCTGAGCATGCCGATGCCGAAGGAGAGCATCAGTGAGGCGCCGAGCACGAGGAGCATGCGTGGCCAGGAGGGCCGGTCCCGCTTGAGGATGACTTCGTTGAGGACGGTGGCGGCCAGGAAGACCAGGACGCCGTACCCGGCGATGCGCGTGTAGCGGGCCGGGTCCAGGGGGTGGTGGACGATGGCGCCGCTGATGAGTCCCGCGCCGACGAAGTAGCCGACGTAGCCGAGGTAGCGGCCCGGCAGCGCCCCGCCAGCGTGGGCGCGGTGTGCCTTGCGCAGGGCGGCGCGGCCCGGTCGGGAGGGCGGTGCGGGCTCGGTGATGGGTGCCGTGGGGCGTTCGGTGAGGTGAGGCAGGGACAAGGGGATGGGCCTTCCGGGGACGCGGATGGGGGATCGGGCGGAGGGGAGGGGGCCGCTAGGGCTTGTCGGGTACGCGCAGGACCAGGCCGGCGGCGGGTTTGGGGCCGAACGAGGTCGTCTTGCGGGGCAGCAGCACTCCGGCGCCGGCAAGGTCCCACACCGTGTTCTCGGTGACCGTGGGCAGCAGGACCGCGGTGCCGTTGTCCGGTGCGGCGACGGCGGCCAGAGCCTGATCCGCATCGTGCACATGGTGCACGGCACCCGGCAGGTCGGGCACCGACCAGGCACGGTCCAGGAGGAGGTGGTCGGTGACGGCTGCGGCCAGCTGATGCCATTGCGGCGGTCGGCCGGTCAGTGCCTCGCGCAGGGCCTCCGGTTCGGGAGTGGTGATCGCCCAGGCCCGGCCGGCTCCGGCGAGCACCAGTTCCCCGGGCTCGGGCAGGCGCGGTCCGGGCAGCTGCCGTACCTGGGCCACATCCGCGGCGGCCGCCACGGCCTTGTCAGGCTCCAGACCCGGTATCACCCGGTGGATCGCCGACAACCGCAGCGGATGGGTGGTGGAGTCGACCAGCAGGGCGAGGCTGCTCCGCCATGGACTCGCATCCTCGCCTTCGCTCAACTGAAGGCAGGCCGCGTGGCGGTGGTGCCCGTCCGCGATGAGCGCCCGGCATCGTGACAAACCGGCAGTGATGAGGGCTTGTTCGTCCGGGGCGGTGCAGGCCCACAGCGTGTGGGTGATCGCGCCGGTCCGGGCGACGGCCACCGGAGGACGCCGGGTGACCTGATCGGTGGTCTGCGCTGTCGTCGATTCCGTGGACCGGTAGGTCAGCAGCAGCGGTTCCAGCTGGGCGCGCAGACCGGCCATGGATCCGGCGCGTTGCCTGACCACATGGGGTTGTACGTCCTCATGGGGGAGCACGGGGCCGGCGGTACCGCGGGGCAGATGCACTTCACCGATCAGTCCCCGTTGCAGGATCCGCGTGCCGTGCTGCTGCTGGTAGACGTAGAGGGCGGGTCGGGTGTCGCGGACCAGTACGCCACGCTGTCGCCAGCGGTCCAACTGGCCAGAGGCCGTCTGCGGTTCCGTGCTGTACAGCAGCCGGGCGATGTGGTGGGGCCGGACGCGCAGGGAGCGTGCACGGGCCGGGCCGATGTCGTCGTACGGCGGGCAGATCACGTTGGACAGATCGCCCGCCTGGGCCGGGTCGTAGCGCACGGCCTGAAAGGGCCGCAATTGCAGGCCGGTTGGGGCCGGCAGAGCAGGGGTCGGCATCGATCGCTCCTGGAAGTGGGCGCGGTGAGCCGGAGGGGCGGACGAGGGCACACTCGCCCGCCCCTCC
>NZ_JBFAIP010000215.1:0-4064 GCF_040654775.1 Streptomyces sp. NPDC050636 | reverse complement strand
ACGCTTCCCTCTCATGGAACATCCTGTGAGCTAAACCAGGAGCGCAAGTCTGGCGAAATAGAACCAGTCCGAGTCTGCCCCAACCTGAAGTGTCCTGGGTTGACTTCGCCGCCAGCAGGCTCTTGGCCTGCGAGACCCTCTGGTGCGCCTAAGGACCGGAATCAGAATGAGGGCGGCAGTACGCCACCTCTGGCGGGTGCGGCACAATCAGAAGTTGTGTTGACGCACCCTGATCCAGCCGTTCTGTATCCCGACGTCGCGACGCGAGGCAGCCTCGCCGCGGCGCTCCGAGCTGTGGCGAAGGAGGCCGGTTTCTCCGTCTCTGTAACGTCCCCGACCTCCAGCCCGTTGGGCCGTGCCATCGCCGAGAGCAGGCTGCCGTACCGCAAGGCTCTGGTCGTCACCTCGTGGGCGGGCGAGCGGCGGTGGTCGATCCACGGTGAGGAGCCGTTCGAAGGCATGGCACTCATCCGAGGCGACAGCGAGGACTTGGCGCAGGTTGCCAGGGCCGCGCAGGCGTGGCAAGAAGGGGCGCCATTGAGTGACATCCGCCAGGCCGCGCCGTTCGTGCGTCTGACCGGCCGCTTCGAGGTGCCCGATCCCGATCCGGTGCGCCTGACCGAATCCGAGTGGCAGTCCATGCGCACGGAGGCAAGCGAACGGGACTGGCCTGCGTATCACGCGCTCATCGAGGCGGCATACGCCGAGCCGGCACTGCGGCGCCTCTACCCTTTCACCAGCCACTGGGTGCTGCGCTTCTCGACAACCACCCGCCCGTCCTTGACCATCACCGGCCCGTGCATACTCACTGATGACCTCGACCGGTACACGGTCAGCAAAGGCATCACAGGTGCGGGCGTTCACGCCCAAGCCACCACAGCGCACGAGGCAGTGGCGGCAGCCGTACGGCAATTGCCCTCTGGCCTTGGCCCTGTCACGTTCGGAGCATTCCACGACGAGAATCAGGGTGGGTTCGATTCATGAGCTCCGCAGCCGTCGCCAGCAGATGATGACGCAGCCGAGCGTGATGAAAGCTCGGTGGACGTCATCGCGGATCTCCCAGCAAATGCGCAGGCGGCAGAACCAGTGCAGGAGTGCGATCGTGCCCTCCGCGACGCAAGCTCGGCCGCCAGAGCCTGGAGGTCGGGGCGATCGGCCTCGGCACGATGGGCATGACCATGGCGTACAGTGCCACCGACGAACAGGGCGGCCTCACCACCATCCACCGGGCGTACGAGCCGGGTGTCACCTTCTTCGACACCGCCGAGCTGTACGGCAGGGGCACCGGCAGCAACGAGCAGTTGCTCGGCCGCGCGGTGAAGGACGTACGCGATGACATCGTGATCGCCACCAACTTCGGCTTCGACCTGAGCGACCCGGCCAAGATCGGAACCGCGCTGGACAGCCGTCCGGAGCACATCCGCGAGGTCACCGAGAACAGCCCGCTACCTCGGCACCGACCACATTGACGTGCTTCACCAGCACCGCGTCGATCCTGCCGTACCGATCGAGGACGTGGCAGGAACCGTCGGTGAGCTGATCGCTGCGGGCAAGGTGCGTTACTTCGGCCTCAGTGAGGCCGGCCCCGATCCCCACCCTGGCCGCCCTGCCGCAGGCCGAGCGGGCTCTGCGTGAGGAGGGCGTGCACCGGACGGTGCAGCCGATCGTCTCCGGCGGCATCCGCAACGGCGCCGGCCTCGCCGCATGCATGGCCCTGGGCGCCGACGCGGTCGCCATCGGCACCGCCGCCCTGATCGCCCCCGGCGACAGCCACCCCCGGGGGACGCCGAATGCCGCCAACTCGGCTCCGCCGCCGGCTACCAGGACGGCCGCGACCCGGCCGCACCCCCGAACCGCTCAGCTCTGCTGCGCCGGTGCGGGTGCCGGTGTGGGTGCGGGTGCAGGCAGCGGCTTGGTGGGGCACGTCGGATCGTGCGCCGGGACGGTTCCCTTCAGGAGGTAGGCGTCGACGATGCCGTCGACGCAGGCATTGCCGTTCTGATACTGCCCGTGGTCACCGCCCATGACCGTGACCAGGCGTGAACCCCGCAGCGCCTTGTGCGCCCGCACCGCGCCCTCGTAGTACGTGGCCGGGTCGTGCACGGAGTTGAGCATCAGCACGGGTGGCAGGCCCTTGCCGGTGACCTTCACGCGCGGCGCGTTGGACTTTGGCCAGTACACGCAGACAGCGGCGTACGCGAGCTCCCGCGCCCCGACCAGAGGGTACTTCTTGGCGTCCTTGGCGCTCTGCCGTATCCAGTAGGCGAGATCACGGCTCCACGGGGTGTCATTGCAGGTGACCGGGAAGTACGTAGCGGCGAAGCCGGGAGACAGGTAGTTGGCGAAGGCCCGCCGGACAAGTCGGCGTTCGGCCGGTGCCGCCGTGTCCCAGTGCTCCAGGGCAGCCAGTACGGACGCCAGCGCGCCCCACTGCCGGTCAGCGTTGTACATTCCCTGGAGCGTGGCATTGTCGAGCTGGTTGGGCCCGATCGTCAGCGAGCCGATGGTGATCGGGCGGTTGTGCAGCGCCTTACGGCGCGCCTCCCACCTCGCCTTCGCTTCGGCGGCGGTGCTCCCGTAGTGGTAGACCGCGTCGTACCTGGCGATCCATGGCAGGAAGTCCTGCTCGAAACGGCGCTGGAAACTCATCGGTTGCCCGAGTTCGGCCTGCTGCCAAGTCTCGTTGAACGGCAGGTTGCTGTCCAGCACGGCGCGCTCGACGTGCTGTGGGAACCGTGTCGCGTAGTACGCGCCGAGCCAGGTGGCATACGACGGCCCGTAGTACGAGATCTTCTGCACCCCGAGCAGTGTGCGGAACAGGTCCATGTCGCGCACGGCCTGGTCCGTGTTGAGGTATCTGACCAGATCACCACTTCGCTCCTGGCAGCCCGTCGCGAACTGCCTGGACCGGTCCACCACGCCATGGACCGCCGCCGGTGAGCGGTCACGGAAGTCGCCCGCATAGAAGTCCCGGAACTCGGCGTCGGTCTGACACGTGGCGTGCGAGCTGCTCCCGACCCCCCGCTGGTCAAAGCTGACCACGTCGTACACGGCACCGACCGCGGGTGACGCCTTGACGAAGCCCGCGGGCCGCGCGAGCCCCGAGGCGCCCGGACCGCCGGCGGCCATCATCAGCACCCCACGGCGCTGTGCCGGGTCAGCAGCCCGGTGCCGGGACACCGCAACGGTCAGGTCCGCGCCGGTCCCCGGGTGGTGCCAGTCGCGAGGCACAGTCATCGCCGCGCACTGAAGCGAAGGATCCTGATCGCACGGCTTCCAGTCGAGCCGCTGCCCCGCATAGCGCGCGGGGGCGGGCGAAGAGCCGAGGTCCACACCACCCGCCGCCACGCCCTGCACCGTCGCCGGCGCAAGGCCAGTCGCGATGGCCGTGACCACCACACCCGATACGGCAGCCACAAGCCACCGCGGTTTCCTGAACATGGACATCGAACCTCCCAGCGGCCGCGCTCGGCTGCGCAGCGTCAGATCCGATGTTCGGGCTCCGGGAACCCGCGATCGATCACGCTGGTACCCGTCTTCGGGTGGCACCAGTACCACCACCGCCCTCTTGTCCACCGCAGCGACGGATACCCCAAGTACCGTTGAACGTCCGGTTCCACAGCCACGCGCAGGCGCCCTTCCGCGAACCCGTGGCACCGCTGCCCAACCCCGCAAAGTCCCGATCGCAGGTCCCGATCTCTTCCGTCAACCGGGGCATTCGTCACGCACCTCACAACGCTCCGGCCTGGTCGCGAGGGAGGCCGCGCGCAGTACAAGTTCGCCCGTGCGCCCTATGAGTTCCGTCCAGCTACCCGCCGCGGGCGGACGGACCTCCCGTTCGCCCGGCTCGGGCGCCCAACTGCCTTCGCTGTAGCGGCCGATGCGCCTGATGCCGGCCAAAGAGTCGTTGTTCCAGCAGCCCGAGGCCCCGACCAGACCCTGCAGGGCCCGCGTCCTTGCCGCCGGCGAGGCATACAGTCGGCCCGCTCACCACAAGAAGGGCACCAAGCCCAGGCGAACCGGCACGGAGCTACCGGATTAGACACCTAAGGGCGAGTAGCTGC
>NZ_JBFAIP010000214.1:0-4102 GCF_040654775.1 Streptomyces sp. NPDC050636 | reverse complement strand
CGCCCAGGTCATCGACAAGGACCGTGATCCGCACTGGTCCCCGGCCACTCTCGCCGAGGTCACCGACGCCCATCGTGCTCTGCCATGGCTTCCCCGAGCTGGGCTTCTCCTGGCGCCACCAGGTCTTCGCGCTGGCCGAGGCCGGCTACCGCGTCCTCGTGCCCGACATGCGGGGCTACGGCGGCAGTTCACGCCCCGCGGACCCGGAGGCGTACGACATGCGGACGCTCTGCGCCGACCTGGCGGGCCTGCTCGACGACATCGGCGCGGAGGACGCCGTCTTCGTCGGACACGACTGGGGCGCGGTTGTCGTGTGGAACATGGCCTGGCACCACCCAGAGCGAGTGCGGGCCGTCGCCGGGATGAGCGTACCGGTGACGCCCCGCTCCCCTGAGCCGCCGCTGGCCACGCTACGGTCGAGCCAGGGCGACGACTTCTACATGGTGTGGTTCCAGGAGCCCGGGGTCGCCGATCGCGCCCTGCGCCAGAACGTCCGGCGCACGATGGTGACCCGCGAGATCTACTCCGCAGCGTGGGCGGCACGCCCCGACGAGGGGTTCCCGCCCCCGGCGTGGCTGAGCGACGACGACCTCGCCTACTACGTCAGGGCGTTCGAGCGGACGGGCTTCACGGGCGGCCTCAACTACTACCGCAACCTCGACCGCAACTGGGCGCTCAGCGAACACCTGGAGGGACGGCTCATCACCCAGCCCTCGTTCTTCCTCATCGGGTCGCAGGACCCGGTGGGCAAGTTCACGCCCACGCACCACCTGGACAAGGTCCTCACCGACCTCCGCGAGAACGTGGTCCTGGAGGGCGCGGGCCACTGGGTGCAGCAGGAACGCGCGCAGGAGGTGAGCGACGCCCTGCTCCGGTTCCTCACCACCCTCGACCTCAAGGGATAAGAGCGTTGTCCTGTCCGGGGAGGTTGTGGACGATGATGGCGATCACTCGCATGTGATCTTGAAATAGGTGAGGGCCTTCTGGCTCGGTGTGGATTGCGACATCTACGACCGGCGACAGAAAGGCCCTCGTGCCTCACCGTGATACACCCCTGACCGAGACCGGTCATCTGCGATTGAAGATCTCTAGACCACCTGCTGCGCTGTCAGAGTGGCCAGGTAGCAACTCCACGACGGAATGGCGCTTATCGGATCGATTCATGGAGTGCAAGCAAAATGCACCCCGGTGGGGGTGCATTTCATCTGTGCTGAGCGTTCCGAGGAGTTCTAGTGGTCGTCCCAGTGGCCATTGTGAGCCGCGTGGCGGTGGCCGTCGTGCACATAGTCGATGTGATCGCCATGCGGCACCGCTACGTGCCCGCAGTCTTCTCCATGCACATGGTCGTGACCGGAATGCTCGTGGTGCCCACCCGGTTCGCACTCGTCCACGTGGTCCTCGTGGCTACGGTGCAGATGGCCGTCGTGCACGTAGTCAATGTGGTCGGCATGAGGAACTGCCACGTGACCGCAGCCCTCGCCGTGTGTGTGGTCGTGTCCGGGGTGGGGCTGGTGTTCCACTGCTGTCGCCACGCTGCTCATCTCCGCAGGTTCATGTCGCCGCGCGCTACGCCGGGCTGCGGCAACGTCGGAATCTCTTTCCCGCCCCCTCTGCGGAGGTTGTCACAAATGGCGGCCGTCAGCAAAAGTTCGAGTTCCTCGATGTCGCGAATTCGATAACGGTTTTCACGTGAGGTCCCTACTGGAATTCGACCACTGAGCCGCAAATCATGTTCATCAGGCCAGCGGAGAGCGCGGCAATAGCTATGGCGTTTCGCTGACTCTCCACAATCCTCCCGCAGGGCGCCTGGATCAGCTCTGCGGGGCCGTGTCCGATCCGACACGGCCCCGCTGGTGCGGCACGGTCAGCTTTCGAGTATGCGCAGGTACTTCGCGAATTTCCCCAGGCCGTTGATGTGGCGTGGCCCGCTGATGCCCTCGTTGTAGTCGAGGATGAAGAAGTTGTTCCTTTTGACGGCGAGCAGTACGTTCACGTGAGGAGACTTCTTCAGGAAGTCGATCTTCTCCTTTGGCGGGCAGGTCACCGTAGTCGAGGATCATGATGACTTCGGCCTCGGCCTTGGCGACAGACTCCCAGTTCACCTGGGCCCACGCTGGTTGAGGCCGTCGAAGATGGTCTTGCCGCCGGCGGTCTTGATGATGTCGTTGGGCGAAACCTGATTTGCCCGCGGTGAACGGCTGGTCGGTGCCCGAGTCGCAGAGGAAGACCGGCACCGGGTCGCCCTTGGGTGCCTGCGCCTTGACCGCCTCCACGCGCTTCTTCAGATCGCCGACGACCAGCCTGCCAGTCGGCGTCAGCGGGGCATTACGGTGGGACACGAGGGCCTCTAGACTGTCGGCGTGGATACCGCATTCCACACCGAGCCAGAGGGCCCTCACCTCGTTCAAGCACCACCCAAAGCGAGTCACCCGTCACCAACATGCCGAGACAGCGCATCTAAAGCGTGTTGCAGAAGGCTGTGATCCGGGAATTTTCCCTGTATGGGTGGGGTGTTGAGGGCTGAGTCGTTGTGGGTGGAGACGTTCACGGGCCTGCGGATGCGGCAGTTCGAGCGGTTGTTGAAGGTCGTGCGCGAGCGGGGCGGGAACGGTCCCGGTGGTGGCCGGCCGTGGTGTCTGCCGCTGGCGGAGTGGGTGCTGTTGGTGGCCGTGTACTACCGCACGAACCTCACGATGCGGCAGCTCGCGCCGCTGTTCGGCGTCTCGTCGGCAACGGTGTGCCGAGTCATCCAACGACGGCGGCCGCTTCTGGCCCTGGAGCCGGCTTCCCGCCCCGCGGACGCGGTGGAGCGGCTGTGGATCGTGGACGGCACCCTGATCCCGGTCCGTGACCGGAAGGCCCGCCTCGTCTCCCCGGCCGTCGCCTGCATCGGCCAGGCCGTCCCCGGCCACGGGCCGCTGCCGCGAAGATCGTCCTGGCTGTAGTCGGTGAGCAGATAGCTCGCGATCTTCCATACCGCCGCATCGTCGTACGTGTCGCCGGTCGAGACGGCGGACAGCAGCCGAAGCTCGCCATTGCACAGCACGGATGAGTCGATGACCACAGCGTCGATACGGTCCAAGCGACGCAGTGCGCGCGGATTGAGCACCACCACGTACAACGCCGTCACCGGTCCAACCTCGCGGGACACGGCGGCAGGCCCCGGAGAGCCGTTTCCTTGCACCAGCACCTGCCGGCCCCCAGTCTCCCGCAACTGCACGCACCACGGGCAAGGGCCCACTTCATTCACGCCAGGGCCGTCTCAACGAGCCACCCAGCTTCTTGGCGTGCAGCCTTGTTACCTTCCGGTCCCTCCGCGGGCGCAAAGCACCCCGGGGTCAGACGGCGGATGTTGTCGGCTCGGACACCGGCGGCGTCCTGGGTGATGTCGAAGCACACCCGCCTGCCCGCAACCAACTCGCGCTCCGCGTCACCGCGAACCGCCGCACGGTAGGCGACGGCATCGAAGCCCCCGCAGTCCTGGGCGATGACGCCCAAGCCCCTGTCGGGATCGAACCACTTCACCACACCACTGGGCACAGACGACCCCACGTTAGAGCGACTCAAGTGGGGGGTCTCTCAGCGTCCGCCCGCGCACCATCGTCGGCAACCGGCGCGCGCCCTGGCGCGCGAGGCAGACACCCCGCGCCTGGGCCCGCCGCCGTGCGTGGGTCTACGACGGTGCTTGATCAGCCTGGGTGAAATCCGACGTCGGCCCTGAGGAGGAGGCACTCAGCGCACTCACCATCGAAATCAGAAGGGCCGTGAGCCTGGGACATGACCAGGTCTGCTGACGAGATTCGGCGGACTGCTACCTGGTCAGCAGGGCATGCTCTCGTCCGTTGAATCGGAGGTGGCCTTCCGCCCCAAGGCCCAGCGATTGGCCTGAGACGCTGCCGCGAGGGAACCGGCGGAGGACGAGGCATAGGGGGCCCACGGAACCGTTCCGTTCAATACTCGTTCTCGATATATGATGCGGCCTATGGCTGCAATTCGCCTGACACGCCCAACTCTTGAAGTCCTCAAGGTGCTGCTGGCATCCACACCCGACGAACCTGCCTGGGGGCTGAAGATCTGTCATGACGCAGACCTCGGCCCCGGC
>NZ_JBFAIP010000213.1:0-4160 GCF_040654775.1 Streptomyces sp. NPDC050636 | reverse complement strand
GGTCAGGGCAACTACGCGGCGGCGAACGCCTTCCTGGACGCTCTGGCGGAGAACCGGCGGAGCCGTGGCCTGGCCGGTCTGACCGTGGCATGGGGCGTTTGGGCGGGTGGCGGTTTCGCCGAGTCCAGCGATGCGGTGCGGGCGCGGGTCAAGCGTGGCCCGATGCCGCCGATGGACCCGCAGCTTGCCGCGCGTGCCCTGGGTGAGGCGCTGGACGGCCCCGATGCCGTCCTGACGGTGATGGACGTGGACTGGGCGCAGCTGGCGTCCGCGCCGGGTGCGGCGGATGTGCGGGAGATGCCGCTCATGCGCGACCTGCCGGAGGTTCGCCAACTGGTCGCCGCGAGTGCGGGGACCGAAGTCGCGGCGCTCGGTGAGGGTGAACTGGCGCGACGCCTGGCCGGGTTGGCACGGTCGGAGCAGGAGCGGGTGCTGACGGACGTGGTGCGGGCCGAAGTGGCCGCGGCACTGGGGCACGCCTCGGCCGAAGCGATCGAGGGCCGACGGGCGTTCAAGGACCTGGGCTTCGACTCGCTGACCGCCGTCGAACTGCGCAACCGCCTGAACGGTGTGACGGGACTGAAACTGCCTGCCACGTTGGTGTTCGACTATCCCACTCCGGTTGCTCTGGCCGAGTTCTTGCGGGGTGAGCTGACTGGGGTGGAGGCGGTGGCTGGTGCGCCGGTGGCTGCTGTGTCGGCTATGGCGGCTGTGTCGGCTGTGGCTGTGGATGAGCCGTTGGCGATTGTGGGTATGGCGTGTCGTTTCCCGGGTGGTGCGGGCAGTCCTGAGGAGTTCTGGGAGTTGCTGGCTTCGGGTGGTGATGCGGTGGGTGGGTTCCCGACCGACCGTGGTTGGGATCTGGAGGGGTTCTACGACCCGGATCGGGAGAGTGAGGGGACCTCGTATACGCAGTCGGGTGCGTTCCTGCGGGACGCGGCGGAGTTCGATGCGGGGTTCTTCGGGATCAGCCCGCGCGAGGCGCTGGCCATGGACCCCCAGCAGCGACTGCTCCTGGAGACCTCGTGGGAAGCGCTGGAGCGCTCCGGCATCGACCCCGGAGCGTTGCGTGGCAGCGCTACGGGCGTCTTCGCCGGTGGCTTCGCGTCGGGCTATGGGCTCGGTGTGACGTTGGCGGGTCAGGGTGGGTCCGGTGCTGAAGGGCACCTGATGACCGGCAATGCGACGAGTGTGCTGTCGGGCCGGGTGTCGTACGTACTGGGCCTGGAGGGGCCGGCGGTGACGGTGGACACGGCGTGCTCGTCGTCCCTGGTGGCGCTGCACCTCGCCGCTCAGGCGGTGCGCTCGGGCGAGTGCTCGCTCGCGCTCGCCGGCGGTGTGACGGTGATGGCGACGCCGGGTACGTTCATCGACTTCTCGCGGCAGCAGGGACTGTCGGTGGACGGCCGGTGCCGCGCGTTCTCCGAGGACGCGAACGGCACCGGCTGGGCCGAGGGCGCGGGCATGCTCGTGGTCGAGCGCTTGTCGGACGCCCGGCGCAACGGCCACAAGGTCCTCGCGGTGGTACGCGGCTCCGCGACCAACCAGGACGGTGCGTCCAACGGTCTGACTGCGCCCAACGGCCCGTCTCAGCAGCGGGTGATCCGTGCCGCGCTGGCCAGTGCCCAGCTGTCCGCCGCTGATGTGGATGTGGTGGAGGCGCACGGTACGGGTACGACGCTGGGTGACCCGATCGAGGCGCAGGCACTGCTCGCCACGTACGGCCAAGAGCGCGCAGGTGACCGGCCGTTGTGGCTCGGCTCGGTGAAGTCGAACATCGGGCACACGCAGGCGGCGGCCGGTGTGGCGGGCTTGATCAAGATGGTGCTCGCGTTGCAGCACGAGCAGTTGCCGCAGACGCTGCACGCGGACGAGCCGTCGTCGCACGTGGACTGGTCGGCGGGTGAGGTGCGGCTGCTGGCCGATTCGGTGCCGTGGCCCGCTGGGGAGCGTCCGCGGCGGGCGGGTGTGTCGGCGTTCGGAATGAGCGGCACCAACGCTCACATCATCCTGGAGGAAGCACCCGCCGAGAAGGGTGAGTTGACGACCTCCGCTGCTGAACCGGCAGGTGATGCGGGCCAGTCGGCCATCGTGGGGGCGTCCAACAGCTTCGGTGCGTGGCTGGTGTCGGGCCGGTCGGCCGAGGGGCTGTCGGCTCAGGCAGGACGGCTGCGTGAATGGATGCTGATGCGTCCGGAGCTGGCGCCCTCGGATGTGCGCTGGTCGTTGGCTACGACGCGGTCGGCGTTCGAGCACCGGGCCGTGGTCGTGGGTAGTGAGCGCGAGGGGCTGCTGACTGGCCTGGAGAGCCTGGCCGGTGGTGTGTCGGCGGGTTCGGTGGTGTCGGGTGTCGCGCGGCAGGGTGCCCGGGTGGGTCTGGTGTTCGCGGGTCAGGGTTCGCAGTGGTTGGGCATGGGTCGCGGTCTGTATGAGGGCAGTCCGGTGTTCGCCGAGACGTTTGATCGGGTGTGTGGGCTCCTTGAGTTGGAGTTGGGAGCGTCTGTCCGTGATTCCGTACGCGATGTCGTCCTGGGAGCGGACGGTGTCGATGAGGGTCTGACGGATCAGACGTTGTATGCGCAGGCGGGTTTGTTTGCGTTCGAGGTGGCTTTGGCTGCGGTGTTGAAGGCGGCTGGTGTGGTCGCGGACGCGGTGGTGGGTCATTCGGTGGGTGAGGTGGCGGCTGCGTATGTAGCGGGAGTGCTTTCCCTACGGGACGCCTGTCGGCTGGTGGCGGCGCGTGCACGGCTGATGCAGGAACTGCCCACGGGCGGTGCGATGGCGGCGATCAACGCTCCCGAGGCCGACGTGCTCGCTGGTCTGGCGGAGCTGCCCGGGGTGTCGATCGCGGCGGTCAATGGACCGGAGTCCGTGGTGGTCTCCGGCGAGGCCGAAGCAGTGGACCGGGTGGTCGAGCACTGGCGTGAGCGGGGCTGTCGGGTGCGGCGGCTGCGCGTATCGCATGCGTTCCACTCTCCGGCGATGGACCCGGTCCTTGATGAACTGGGCGCCGTGGCAGGCGAGTTGGAGTATCGCCGTCCGGATTTGCTGTGGGCGGGTGCGCTGGCCGGTGACGTACTGACCGAGTGCGATGGTGGCTACTGGCCTGGGCAGACGCGGCAGGCGGTGCGGTTCGCCGATGCGGTGGCCGCTCTCGCGGCGCAGGGTGTGTCGGTGTTTATCGAGGTGGGCCCCGACGGCTCGCTGTCGGCGCTTGGCCCGGACGCCGTGGCCGGTATCGGCAGCGAGGAGGGCGTCTTCGTACCGCTGCAGCGCCGCGACGACCAGGGTGTGACCGGGCTGGTCAACGGCCTGGCGCGGGCCTTCGTCAACGGTGCCGCCGTGGACTGGTCCGCCGTCCTGCCGACCGGCAAGCGGGTGGAACTGCCCACCTACGCCTTCCGGCACCGGCGGTTCTGGCCGGAGGGGGTCCTGGCCTTCCCGACGCCGGGGTCGGCCGCGGGCGGGGATGGCGCGAGTACGGCGGCGGAGGCGCAGTTCTGGGCCGCCGTCGAGGACGGCGACCTGGCCCGGATCGCGGACACGCTCGCCCTTGAGGACCAGCAGCATCTGGGGGAGGTGCTGCCCGCCCTTGCGTCGTGGCGGCGCCGTGAGCAGGACCGGTCGGCGACCGCGAACTGGCGCTACCGGGCGAGCTGGGCCCCGGCCGCCGAGCCCGACTCCCGTGTGTTGTCCGGGACTTGGCTGATCGCGGCCCCTGCCGGGATGGGCGAGGAGGAGGTGGCACGGCAGTGTGTTGCCGCGTTGGCCGCACGTGGGGCCGAGGTCGTCGTGGCCGAGGTCCCGGGCGGGTCCGTGGACCGGGATGGTGTGGCTGCGCTGCTCGGCGAGGTGTTGGAGAGTGCGGGCGTGGAGTCTGCCGGCGTGTCCGGTGTCCTGTCGCTGCTGGCATTGGACGAGGCGCCGGTGCCGGAGCACCCGGTGGTGGCCGGGGGACTGTCCGCGACGCTGGGACTCGTACAGGCCCTCGGCGATGCCGATGTCGTCGCGCCGCTGTGGATAGCCACCCGTGGCGCGGTCGTGGCCACGCCCGGCGAGGCGCTCGTCAGTCCGGTGCAGGCGCAGGTGTGGGGTCTGGGCCGGGTCGTCGGTCTGGAGCACCCGGACCGTTGGGGCGGGTTGATCGACCTGCCCGCGGC
>NZ_JBFAIP010000212.1:0-4253 GCF_040654775.1 Streptomyces sp. NPDC050636 | reverse complement strand
CCTCCTCGCCGCGGGCCGTCAGCATCACCACCGGGACGGCCGGCCCCGCCTCGGCCCGCCCCAGGCACTCACCGCCGTCGACGCCCAGCACATCCTGGCCGCCACCCAGGGCGGCGTCTACGAGACGCAGAACGGCGGGAAGACCTTCGTCGAACGCCTCACCGCCGGATCCAACGGGAGGCATTGAGTGGGGAGTCGCCCACCGCGTCCCCGACTGCTCACGCCGTCTTCCGGCCGCGGTGCGCATGCCGAGCAGCAGGTACATCGCAGCAGGTGTCGGCGGTGCAGTGCACCAAGGCCGCGGCGATGATGGTGACACCCCACAGGCCCCAGGCGGCCGCGAGCCCATCCGTGGCGAGGAGTACCGGAACGGGGAACACACCTGCGGCGAGGAGGACGGGGACGGTCCGGTGCAGGGCGCGGACCAGCTGCGCCGGTTCCTGCCTGTGACGCCGGGCTAGGTGGGCGGCGCAGGCAGCCACGGTGACACCACCGAGGATGACCATGGTCCAAGCAAGGATCAGCACCGCCCTCACCTCCGGGCCGGCAAGCGGAACCACGGCAGGCGATGCCTGCTCCAGCGCTTTCCGCAAGGCGTCATGCCGCGCGGAGCACCGTGGGCCTTCACTGCCGGGCCGGGCCCCGGAGCCGTACGCCCGCTGCCCCGGCTGCTGTCCGGCAGGGTGTTGAAGACCACCCACGGCCACGGACCGTATGCCGCGTCAGCCATCACGTCCTCCTCGCCACTGCCCCGCGCCGGGACGTGCACCGTCCGGGAGCGAGGTACACCGGTCCCGGCTACGGCCGGCCGGATCCAATGTGGTCGTGATCAGAGCCGGGCTTACGCAGCGCGTCACTCCGGTCCGTGTGCTGGTCTTCGTCCCCATGGCCGCCAGTCATGCCGCGCATCATCAAGAACATCATCAGCGGGCAGGCGACGACGACGGCCAGGATGATCAGGCTACCGACGGGCAAGCCGAGCACCAGCGCGCCGACGAGGGCGACCGCGAGCGCGTACAGGCCGTAGTTGGTCTTGCTCCTCATGACGGGCCTCCCTCAGAGGGAGAGGAACCTAGGCAGGAACCGGCATGTGCTCCGCATTCAAACGGGTCATCAGTCTGCAGCACGTTTGCTTCGGGGCCACAAAAAATCGAATCTGTGCAACTGCTCGGGGTTGCGCAATTGCTCGCTCCTCGACTCAAGGCACACTGCCGACAGTGTGACATGCCATCAGCCCTAACTGACACGAGGTCAGCAAATTCAGCGTGGAGTCCATATTCAGCGTGGGGTCCATGCACCCTGGGACCAGAGCACAGCTACCTCTGGAAAGCCTGACATCCCGACTCTGGAGCCAACTCGTCGATATATCAAGGCGTTGCCGGTCTCAGCCTGCTACGACCGGCGGTACCTACAGGACGCCGCGGCGGAGGCTGCAACCGATCGCACTCTTAATCAGTGCTGCCAGAAGTCGGCGAAGTTCTGCGCCCAGGCTCGTGCTTTCGCGATCTGTGCCTCGGTGATGCGGATGCCCGGTCCGGGGTCGTTCAGGACATTGTCCGGCTCGGTGCTGTGCGCCTGGGAATCCGTGATCAAGTGGCCGATCTCGTGAGCGATGGTCGCGAATCTGTCGGACGTGCCGGCGGATATGCCGATGCAACGACTGCCGATGAGGGCGCGGCCGATATGCACTGACTCCTGGTGCTGTATCCGATTCATGAAGATCACTTTGAGTACTTTTTTGTCCGAGATATGCTGCGGGTGGCTGGAGAGGGTGTCATTGTTTTCCCGTAGCGGCTTGTCGTCATCACCCTGTCCGGTCACCGGGGCGGTGTGCTGGTTGTCCGTCTTGATGTCGATGTAGTTGACCAGTCGGAATCTGATTCTCGCCTTGCCCCAGATGCTGTCGGGTGAGACCCAGCCAAGGTGGGTGTAGAGGCCCTCGGGATTGAGGGTGGGCCAGTGGTCCCATGCCCGTTCCGCGAACTTCAGTTGGCCGTTGCCGTCCAGGCTTCGGAAGTTGGTGGTCGGGCTGATGACGGGAACCTGGTCCCACAGCGCCATCTGGCCGAGCATCGAGATCTCCGAAACAGGGATGCTGTCGGAGAAGAAGCGCGCGACTTCGACGGGGACGAGGAGGACCTCCGGGTCGAGCGCGATGCGTGCCTGCTCGGCCGTGTTGGCGGCGAAGCCGTTCTTGGGTGCCTCGACGAGCAACTTGACGTCGACCGGGCGGTAGCCGACGCGGATACGGGACAGCAGCTTGACTTCGGAACCGGCGTCGCCGCTGAAGGTTCCAGGCGCGGCGGGCCAGGCGTAGGCGCTGTCGCTGAGGGATCCGGCCCGGACCGGGCGCGGGGTCGATTCGGCGTCCGCTTCGCCGTTGGCGACGGAGAGTCGAACGTCTCCGTTGGTGAATCGCCAGCCGTTGTCCCGCCGGAGAAGTTCCTGCGCCACCATGGCGTCGGGCGACTCCGTGTGCACTTTGATCAGCTTGGTCGTGACCTCGACCTGGGGGTTGTCCGTGTCGACAAAGGTGATTCCGTCGTGAATGCTCGCGGTGCCTTCAACGACGAGCAAGAGCGTCTGAAGCGGTGGTTGCGGTTCGGTCCTCGGCTTCAGCAGTGACGAGAAATCGGCGTGCTCCGTCGCGTAACGGTTGTTGAAACCTTCGAGTACGGCTGCCTCCAAGACCGCGACATCGACGTCTTCGAGCCGGCGGGGCGACGGATTGCCAGGCGAGTGCTCGTAGTTGAACACGATGACGTCGAGAAAGACCGGGCGTTGCAGCATGCGGCCGTTGAGCAGCTTGAGAAGTGCCGCGGAGAGCGCCGGATACGGCGTGAACTCGGCGTTGCCCAGGAAATCGGTGAGCGCGGATTTCGGGATGCTGAAATCCACTCCCGCGTCGTTGAGGGCGCGGATCACGGCTTCGGGATCGGTGGTATTCGGCATGACGATCGTCCTTCACGGCGGAGCTGTTCCGGCCTGGGGCGCGGAGAAGAGCTCGTTTCGGAATGATCGCTGAGTGCCTGCTGCAGACTGTTTTCGATCGTCTCACGGCGTGCGGCGGCGTGCTACTGAACTTCAATCCGTGATGTCGGTCAACCGTCCGTGATCAGGCCGGTGCCGGGGAGGCAGCCGTGGCCACGTCGGGGCGGTACTGGATCTGCTTGAGCCTACGTTTCACGGCCTGGGTGATGTCGGCCAGGTCGGCTGCGACGAGGTTGCCGATGCTGCGATTGACCAGCGACCAGATGGCCCTCCTGCGGGTTCAGGTCCGGCACCTAGGTCGGCAGCTGGAAGACGGTGAGCCAGCCGGCGTTCGCGGCGATGAACTCCCGCAGCCCAGCGATCAGGTGGAGGCGGACGTTGTCCCAGACCAGCACGATCGGGCCGCCGAACTGGTTGCGGGCGCGTATGAGCAGGTCGCGGAAGTCCTGCCGGCCGAAGCCCTTCGGCTCGTCCTTGCGGGCTCGATATTCGCGGACCGCGTAGATTCAGCCGGGACCGCTGGCCAGGCTTGTAGCAGGTCAACCCGCCATCGAGACTCTGCCGGAGCCGCGCCCTCGTACCCGCACCACTGTGGTGCGGCCGATGCCGACCCAGGTCCGGGCACTCGGCGGCGTCATCCACTGGCCCGCTTCCTGCTCGAAAGCGATCCATCCGTTGCACGCCACGCGGTGCTCTTACCCGTGGCCAGATCTCCTTCTTCCACAGCTCGGCTGCTTCCTCGTCGCGTTAGCCCGCCCGCCGGGCGGGCTGCTGCCACGACTAGTCGTTCCGCTTCAGGAGCCGCCAGGTGCCCGCCACCGTGTACGAGAGGCGGAACTACCGGCCGATCAGCGTCTTCACCCGCGCCAGTGTCCACCGCTGATCTGCCCAGCCATGTGCGAGCGGGCCGCGCTCCAGCTCCCGCTCCAGCCGGGCGAACTGGGCACCACTGAGCTTCGCCCGCCCAGGCGAGCCTTTGGACAAGACACCTGCCCCGCCTCGCTCATGCCAGGTGAATCCCTACCTCAACCGTGATCACGCCCGGCTGCGGGCTCCTGGAGATCGCGCCTTCGTACAGCTGAAAACCTGGCGACTGCTCCGGCGGGCCAGATGCTCCACCCGCCGCATCAGCACCATCGTCCAGGCCGTCCACACCCTCTTGACCTGCACGTATTCAGGATAGAAGAGGTTCAGTGCTCGCAGAGGGAGAATTCTCGTTCGTAGAGCTGCTCGTTGTGTTCGTTGACGAAGAACTTGCGTTC
>NZ_JBFAIP010000211.1:0-4442 GCF_040654775.1 Streptomyces sp. NPDC050636 | reverse complement strand
GCCGCCGCCTGCGTGTGACCGAGATTGGACTTCACCGACCCCAGCAACAGCGGGCGCTCGGGGTCACGACCCTGGCCATAGGTCGCCAACAGCGCCTGGGCCTCAATCGGGTCACCCAAGCTCGTACCGGTGCCATGAGCCTCAACCGCATCCACATCCGACGCCGACAGCCCGGCACCGGCCAGAGCCTGCTGGATCACCCGCTGCTGGGAAGGGCCGTTGGGCGCCATCAGGCCATTGGAGGCACCGTCCTGGTTGACGGCCGAGCCACGCACCACGGCGAGGATCTCGTGCCCGTTACGACGGGCATCGCTCAGCCGCTCGACGACGACGACGCCCACGCCCTCGGACCAGCCGGTGCCGTCGGCCGCGTCCGAGAACGCCTTGCACCGGCCGTCCGCCGCCAGCCCGCCCTGCCGGGTGAATCCGGCGAAGCTCATCGGCGACGACATCACCGTCACGCCTCCGGCCAGCGCCAGCGAGCATTCGCCGTTGCGCAGCGCGTGGGCCGCCAGGTGCAGGGAGACAAGCGAGGAAGAGCACGCGGTGTCGACGGTGAGGGCCGGGCCCTCCAGGCCGAAGCTGTACGAGAGCCGCCCGGACAGGATGCTGCCGGCGAGGCCGGTGCTGCCGTGCCCCTCGATGTCCTCGCGGGAGTTCAGTACGGCGTTGATGTAGTCGACGCCGCTCGTGCCCACGAAGACACCGGTCCGGGTGCCCCGCAGGGACACCGCGTCGATCCCGGCGCGCTCCAGCGCTTCCCAGGAAGTCTCCAGCAGCAAGCGCTGCTGGGGGTCCATCGCCACGGCTTCGCGGGGCGAGATGCCGAAGAAGTCCGCGTCGAATGAGGCGGCGTCGACGAAGCCGCCTTGGGCCGTCGCGCTGCTGCCGCTGCCGTCACCGTTGAGAAGGTCGAGGTTCCAGCCGCGGTCCGTGGGGAATCCCGAAATGCCGTCCCGGCCGTCGCTCAGCAACTGCCAGAGGTCTTCCGGCGACCGCACGCCGCCCGGCAGCCGGCAGGCCATGCCGACGATGGCTATGGGTTCCTGCTTGGCGGACTCAGCCTCCCGAAGCCGCTGGCGGGTCTGGTGCAAGTCGTTCGTGACCCACTTGAGGTAGTCAACGAGCTTGTTGTCGTTCGGCATGACGTGGAACCTTCCGTGTAAGTAAGGGGGCCGGACTCAGCGATCGCTGTGACGGCCGAGCTCGTTGTCGATGAAGGCAAAGACCTCGTCGGTACTGGCGGCTTCGAGCCGCTCGGCGACTTCCGCGTCGTCCTCCTCGGCCTGGGCTCCTCGCCAGTTGTCCAGGATCTGCGACAGACGGCCGGCGACGGCGGCCCTGGTGCGGGCGTCGGGCTCGCCGGCGGCGAGGGCGGAGTCGAGCCGTTCGAGCTCCGCGAGGAGGGCCGGGCCCGTGGCGGCCTCGTCCACGAGCTGTGAGACGAGGTGGTCGGCGAGTGCGGTGGGGTTGGGGTAGTCGAAGACGAGGGTGGCGCTCAGTCTGAGGCCGGTGGCGGTGGAGAGTCGGTTGCGGAGTTCGACGGCGGTCAGCGAGTCGAAGCCCAGCTCGTTGAACTCCCGCCGGGCGTCGATCGCCTTGGCCGAGGCGTGCCCGAGCACGGCGGCGGCCTCGGTCCGTACGAGGTCGGTCATCAAGCGCGTACGCTCCTCCGCCCGTGCCTCCCGCAGCCGGTGGCCGAGCGCCTGGGCCGCGTCGGCGCCGCCCGTGGAGCTCGCAGCCGTGCGCCGGGCGCCCTTGACCAGGCCTCGCAGCACCGGCGGGACACTGCCCCGGTCCCGGGCGCCCGTGGCGACCGGCCCGATGGGGACGAGGTGGGCGCCGTCGGTCGCGGTGGCGGCGTCGAACAGTGCCAGTCCCTGCTCGACGGTCAGGGGCGTGGCCCCGTAGGAGGCGATCCGCTGCACGTCCACGTCCGACAGGGTGGCGGTCATCCCGCCGACGGGGGCCCAGGCGCCCCATGCCAGGGACTGGGCGGGCAGGCCCCGCGCCGCACGGTGCCGGGCCAGCGCGTCGAGGAAGACGTTGCCCGCGGCGTAGTTGCCCTGTCCTGAGGTGCCGAGGACGCCCGAGACGGACGAGTAGAGCACGAACGCGGCCAGGTCGAGATCCCTGGTGGCCTCGTGCAGGTGCCAGGCCGCGTCCACCTTCGGGCGCAGTACGGCCGACAGCCGCTCGGGCGTCAGCGAGGCCACCACGCCGTCGTCCAGGACGCCGGCGGTGTGGATCACGGCGGTCAGCGGGTGCGCAGCGGGCACCGAGCCGACGGCCGCGACGACCGCCTCCCGGTCGGTCACATCGGAGGCCTGGACGGTCACCTGGGCGCCGTGGGCGGCCAGTTCGTCCCGCAGCTCGCTCGCCCCGGGTGCGTCCGGGCCGCCACGGCTGACCAGCAGCAGATGGCGCACACCGCGCTCGGTCACCAGATGCTTGGCCAGTTCACGGCCCAGACCACCGGTACCACCGGTGATCAGCACGGTGCCTTCCGGGTCCCAGGCACGCGGCTCGGCAGGTGTCGGCGGTTCCGCGCCGCTGTCCAACGGGGCCAGCCGCGCCACCCGGACGGTGCCGCCGCGCAACACGAACTGGGCGTCCCCGGTGGCCAGCAGGCCCGGCAGGTCCGCGAGCGCCGTGGCAAGACCCCCGTCCTCGTCGTCGATGCCGAGGTCGAGGTCGATGCCGAGGTCGATGCCGAGGTCGAGGAGCGCGATCCGTCCGGGGTTCTCCGACTGCGCCGAGCGCACCAGGCCCCACACAGCGCCCGCGGCCAGATCCGTCACGGTCTCGCCCGCGCCGGCGGCAACGGCCCCCCGCGTGACGAACACCAGGCGCGATGCACTGCTCTCCGGCCGGTCGGCCCACTCCTGCAGCAGTCCCAGGACCCGCGCGGTGAGCTCGTGGGTGCGGGCAGGTACACCCTCGCCCGTACCGGACACGGGGACCACCACGAGGTCCTCATCCCCCGTGAGGTCCGCCAGGGACGCGACCGACACGCCCACACCCAACTCGTCGGCGCCCAGGGACACACACCGCACCTCGGCGGACTGCACCTCGGGGGCCGCCACCCAGTCCAGCGACAGCAGCGCGCCGCGCGGTGCGGCAACCGGGGCCGCCACGCCGGCCGGTTGGCCGCGCAGCACCAGTGCCTCGGCGGACAGTACGGGGGCGCCCTCGACGTCGACGGCCGCGATGGACACCGAGTCCTCACCGGTCTTCACCACCCGGGCCCGCAGAACCGACGCTCCCCCAGCGTGCAGCGACACACCTCGCCAGGCGAACGGCATCAGTTGGTCGTGCTCACTGCCGACCCCGGCCATCCGGTGGGACTGCAGCACCGCCTCCAGCAGCGCCGGGTGGATCCCGAAGGACCCGGCCTCCTCGGCGACCTGGCCCGGCAGCGCGGCCTCGACGAAGACCTCGTTCTCACGCCGCCACACCGAGCGCAGGCCCTGGAACGCCGGGCCGTACCCCGTCCCGTCGTAGAAGCCCTCCAGGTCGACGACCACCGCGTCCTGCGGCGGCCAGACCTGGGAGCCGAAGTCCGCGATCCGCTCCCCGGTGGTCAGGGTGCCGTTGGCGTGCTGCACCCACGGCAGGTCGGAGGCATCGTCCAGCCGCGAATACGCCGAGAGGGAACGGGCCCCCGTCTCGTCGGCAGCCCCGACCAGCACCTGAATCCGAGCGGCGCTCTCCTCCGTGAGCACCAGCGGAGTCATCAGGACGAACTCCTCGACCCGGTCGCAGCCGACGTGGTCACCCGCACGCATGGCCAGTTCCAGAAAGCCGGTGGCCGGAAAGAGAACGCTGCCCCCCATGACGTGGTCGGTCAGCCACGGCAAGGTCTGCAACGACAGCCTCCCCGTGAACAGCACCTCACCAGAGTCCGCGAGCGTGAGCGTCGCACCCAACAACGGATGCTCGGCCGGGAGAAGCCCCGCACCCGTCACATCCCCGGAGAGCGCGGCAGGCCGGGGCCAATACCGCTCATGCTGGAACGCGTACGTGGGAACGTCCACGCGGCGCGCGCCCGTGCCGGTGAACCATGCCGTCCAGTCGATCTCCACGCCGGTGACGTGGAGGCGCGCGAGGGCGGTGAGCAGGGCCGTCTCCTCGGGGCGGTCCTTGCGCAGCGCCGGGATGGCGGTCGCGGTCTCCTCCAGGCTGTGCTGGGCCATCGCGGTCAGTACGCCGTCGGGGCCCAACTCCAGGAACACGGCCGCGCCTTCGGCTTCCAAGGTGCCTAAGCCGTCACCGAAGCGCACCGTCTCACGCACGTGCCGGACCCAGTACTCGGCCGAGCACACCAACTCCGCCGTACCCAGCTCACCGGTCACGTTCGAGACGACCGGGATGCGCGGGGCCTCGTACGACAGCCCCTCAGCGACCCGCCGGAAGTCCGCCAGCATCGGCTCCATCAACGA
>NZ_JBFAIP010000210.1:0-4444 GCF_040654775.1 Streptomyces sp. NPDC050636 | reverse complement strand
CCTGTCCCGCGACAGCCGGTGGATCAGCAGCATCGGCAGTGCACCCGGCGTGCCGATCAGCAGGGCCTCGCGCGGGGTGGCCAGCACCGTCTCCAGGCCCGCCGGGCCGCACACGCCCCCGCCGCCAGGTCCGCTGTCGGCTCCCGGGTGTCGAAGGCGGCCGACAGTAGCGCCTCGGTGGACTCGGGCAGGCCCATGTTGGCCATCTTGTTGACCGCGCGGAGCGTGGTGCGTCCATGAGTTCGGGCATCGAGGGAGCGCGTCTGCGCGCCATGATCGCGCAGATGGCGTCGCACGCGGCGGCCACGGATCCGAACAACGAAACCGACCAGCTCAGGCAACGATTTCTCACTGGAGTATCAGTTGTTATGTGGACCATTTCCGGCCTGCGTGCCATTCGTGTGCCATCTCGTGGAAAGCGACTTGCCCCGCAGCCTGTGGCGCGTCACCCAGACCTGTCCCCATCTGCCACGCGCTGAGCGGGCCCAGCGTTCGCTCGTCCTCGTCGTCCGCCGCGTCCTGCGGCTGGGTCGTGCAGGGGCCGCAGACCCCATGGGCCCGCTCAAGCTGGTGAACCTGATCGGCCTCAACACGGTCGCCTCCACCGCGGAGTCTCTCTACACCGAGTTCGAGGAACCCGATGTACGCCCCGCCGCCGCTGCTTCAGCGGATGGTCGAGGCGGGGCTGCTCGGCCGGAAGTCGGGGCGGGGATTCCACTCCTGCGACCCGGGCTGAAGGACTACGGGGGTGCCGCCGCTGCGGTGAGCGGGAGCGAAGCCGGGTCAGCCCCGGTCGAAGTCCAAGGTGACGCCCGGGCCAGCGGGCCGGGTGCGGCAGGCGAGGGCGAAGCCCGCTGATGCTTCTGCGGGTTCGAGGTCGCTGGGGTCGTGGTGGACGTCGCCGCATGTGACCTTGGCGCGGCAGGTGCCGCAGATCCCCTCTTGGCAGGAGTACGGGACGTCGAGGCCCGCGCGGAGGGCTGCCTCCAGGACGGACACGGAGCCGGGGACGGACAGCGTCGTGGTGACGCCCTGGTCGGTCACCGTGACGTCGTAGGGCCCCAATTGCTCGCCGGTGCCGTGCCCGCCATCCGCGGTGTCGGCGGGGTACGCACTGAGCGGTACGGGCGATGCTGCTGCGGTGAAGCGTTCGGAGTGGATGTGGGACGGGGCCAGGCCGCCTTCAGTGAGGACTTGGCGCACATACTCAGTCATGCCGGGTGGGCCGCACATGTACGCCTCGTCGACATCGTCGAGCCCGAAGCTCTTCTCCGTGGTGAGATCGCGGAAGCCGGGGCCGTCGAGGCGGCCCCGGCGGACCGGGGTGTCGCCCGGGGCGGGACGGCTGAGGACATGGAGGACGCGGAGCCGCTCGGTGTACTCCTTTTCGAGACGGGTGAGTTGCTCGCGGAAGATCGTCGATGCCTCGTCCCGATTGCCGTAGACGAGGGTGCACCGGCTGCGCGGCTCGATGGCCAGGGTGCTCTTGACGATGGACAGGATCGGGGTGATGCCGCTCCCCGCGGCGACTCCGAGCACATGCCGGGACCGCAGCGGGTTGAGGTCGATCGCGAACGGTCCGCCCGGAACGCCGACTTCGAGCCGGTCGCCTGCCCGCAGGCCGTTGGCGACCCAGTTGGACATGCGGCCTTCCGGCTGCGATTTGACCGCCACGCGCAATTCGCCGTCGGTGATCCCGCTGCATATGGAGTACGGGCGCCGGACCTCGACGCCGTCGATCGCGGTCTTCAGGGTGAGGTGCTGACCGGGACGGAAGTGGAAGGTGGCCGCGAGATCATCGGGGACCTCGAAGGCGACGGACACGGCCTCGGCTGTCTCCCGCCGGACCTCGGAGACGGTGAGCCGGTGGAAGCCGCGAGGCTTCACGGAATCGACCGCGGCCGCTTGCGGGGCAGCAGGACGGGCTGCCGCGCGAAGGACATGCCGGCCCGCCGCTAGCCGGTACACGACCAGGAAGACGAAGGCCGCGCCGATGACCGCGGCGCTGTAGCGCACCAGTGGGCCGTCGGCGTCGCTGCCCGCAGTGAAGGCGTGCACGGTGGCCAGTGCGAAGACCCCGAAAGCGGTGCGGTGGATGTGCCGCCACAGCCGGTCGGGCAGACGGGACTTGAGCAGGGAGGTGATCTGGATGGCGGCCAGGAAGTACACGGCGACCACGCCGCAAGCCTGTGCCGACGGGTTGGCCTCGCGGGCGAAGGGGACCAGCAGCTCGGCCCAGCCGAATGAGAGCACGGGATCGAGAACGAGTGCGATCAGGTGCACCGCGGTGAACGACACGGACAGGCCGCCCAGCTGCCGGTGCAGGTCCAGCAGCCAAGCAGGGGCGGACCGTCCGCCCAGTACGCGGGTGGACAGCAGCAGGCCCCACAGCGCCGCCAGGGAGACCAGCCACCAGGCGGTGAGGCCGCTGGCGCGGGCGACGTACCACCACACCTTGGGGTCCATCGTGCGCAACCTTTCAAACGGGCCGGGGCTCCCCGCCGCGCTTTGGCGGGGAGCATCAGGCCGGTAGCCCTGGGTGTCCGGAGCAGAATCCGTGCTCGTGCCTGTCCTCAGCACAGTGGGATGGAGCAGTACCCACCGGCCTAAAAGACGGTGAGCGCGGCAAGTCAAACAGGCAGCCGCCCGTCTACCTGCCAGGAATCGACTGCTCCCCGCCACCGTCGGAGGGGCCTGTATGGCGCCGCACGATCGTGACGATCCGCACCGGCTGCTGCGGCGGGGAGGCGGGCCGGGCTTGGCGCTCCGCGCGCTCCTGCGCCGTGCGTCGTGCGGTCTCCTGCTGGAGGCGGGTGGCGTCCTTCGCTTGCTCGGTGGAGGCAAAAGCGGCTACCAAAAGCAGCGTGGCGGCGGCACTGCCTCCGCTCACCGCTATACGCGACACCGAGGCCGGATGCCGACGTCTACCGCCGCGCCTAGTCATCGTTGTTTTCCTCGCCGTCGCCGGACTTGCCGTCGTGGGAGCCGCGGGAGTCGTCGTCCTGCCGGTCGTCCTTGCGGTCGTCGTTCTTGCGGCCGTGATTGCGCCGGTCGTCGTCCGCACCTACCGTGCCCGCCGGCGCGGGGGTGGCAGTCGGCCTGGGGACGACGGCGTCGGAGTCGGAGGCAGTCCGCTCGGGCGCCCCAGGACGCGCCAGTACTGCGGTCGGCTGCTCGGACGCCGGAGCTGCAGCAGCAAGCACCTTGCCCCGGCCCCGCGCCACCGCCGGAGTCGTGTCCTTGGACGGTTCGACTGGAGCGTCGACGTATCGCGTTACTTCGACCGTCGGAACTGGACTTGGCGTCGTAGGCGGCGAGGTGGCCGTCGTGGGTCGCTTCGAGGCGGCCTCCTTCGGCGCGGGCTGGCCCATGAGTGCCACCCCGGCGATTACTCCCGAGGCACCGACCGCAACTACGGCGCCCGCCAGGGCGAGAGCGCGACGATGTTCCACGAACCATCCTCCAAGTTAGGTAAGGCACGCCTAAAGTCCGAGAGACTGTAACGGTTGCGTGAGTGCTCGAAGAACCCGGGTCCACGCTCTGATCCGCGCGCCTGCGAGCGCACACCGTCGCCCGGTCGGCACGTCTTCACTGGGGGAAGCGACACCGGACGGCTGCGATCCAAGTTCGCGGCGCTTCACATCAGAGCTGGCGCTACGTCGAGATGCGCTGGCCGCCTGTGCCCCGCCGGAAGTGCTTCAACGCCGGGTTGGCAGGCCCGAATCGGCACGTTGTCATCTGTAATCGACGCCCGCCCCCGACGGCCGGGAGGCGCTCCACGAGGTTGCTGAAGAGGCGAGCAAAGGCCGTCCACACGGTGGCCTGGACGCCGATCGACACCCGCTGACAGGCGGAAGCGCCACAGGAGATCTGCGGGGAACTCCGCACCCCTCCCAGTCAGTGGCAGGGGAAACCGAGCAGATGGCGACCGTCGTGCACCCATTCGTGCACGCCCTCGCCCGAGAGTACGGATGTAGCCCCCTGCTCCGCGCCGACGAAGTACAGCAGAACCAGCATCAGGATGCCGAAGAACGCGGCCCAGGGGAGGACCGACTGCACCGGCAGCGGTGCCGCTGCGGGTGAGGGAAAGGCGCCGGAAACGGTGGACTGCGCCACGGCGGACCTCCTTGGGGAACACGCGTCCCATTCGATGGAGCATGTGCGACAATGCGGGGTCTGACTCGCCGACGACCGCTGCCCCGTAGGGTTGGCCTCGGCATACAGTGGCGCGACCGTACCGGGATCTCACCGGCTTCCGCGCGCTGTCGCTTGAACGCCGAGAACGTACCGCCTGGCGCTACTTTCAGCCAAGGGCGCATGGGAGCGCCATTCGTCACACTAATGACCGCGTGCGCCCCCGCACTTCGGATCTACGGTCCACACCCCTGGCGAGGCCGCTGATGCAAGTCCCCATGATCGCGAGTTCGTCGCCGAGATGGCGAGC
>NZ_JBFAIP010000209.1:0-4462 GCF_040654775.1 Streptomyces sp. NPDC050636 | reverse complement strand
ACGGCCTTCGACGGCCCGGACCGCCTCGCCGGGTTCGCCGGCGTCGCCCCGGCCCCCCGCGACTCCGGCAAGATCAGCGGCAACCTGCACCGGCCCAGACGTTACAGCCGACGCCTCCAGCGTGTCTTCTACGCCTCCGCGCTGATCAGCATCCGTTGCTGCGAGGAATCCCGCCGCTTCTACGATCGCAAACGTGCTGAGGGCAAGCGGCACACCCAGGCCGTCCTCGCTCTCGCGCGCCGCCGGGTCAACGTCCTGTGGGCCCTGTTGCGTGACGGACGGTGCTACGAACCCATACCCCCCGTCACGAACGCCGCTTGACAAAGAGATTAGGAATCGTAGGCGGTCAGTGAGCGCAGGACGGATTGTCCGGTGTGGTCGTTGTGCCAGATCACGGTGGTCAGCGCGAGGATGCGCTGCATGACGCGGGCGATGACCCCGCCGGGGGTGCGGCCTCGGTGCTGTTCGAGGTCGAGCTGTCCCTTGAAGGTCTCGTTGACCGACTCGATGACCTGCCGCAGCGGCTTGAACAGTGGTGCACCGGGCCGCTCGGGCTCGTCTTTGCGGGCCGGCCGCAGCAGTCGGATGTCCTGCTCGGCCAGCTGACG
Source organism: Streptomyces sp. NPDC050636 (assembly GCF_040654775.1). NCBI lineage: Bacteria > Bacillati > Actinomycetota > Actinomycetes > Kitasatosporales > Streptomycetaceae > Streptomyces > Streptomyces sp. NPDC050636. The sequence goes on along the minus strand of NZ_JBFAIP010000209.1, from coordinate 3,854 downwards.
TTCGAAGTCGCGGCCGAAGTAGTGCTTGTCGCCGATCAGCGTCTGCCCGGGCCGGTCGGCGAGAAGGCCCGGCTCGGCCGCGAACAGGTCCAGCAAGGTCTCGCGCTCGTTGGCCTTGGCCCCGGTCAGGGCGAAGGCGACCGGTAGGCCCTGGAGGGTGCACACGAGATGCAGCCGTAGGCCCCAGAAGAAGCGGCTGTGGCTGGCGCAGTACCCGTATTCGGCCCGTCCGGCCAGGTCAGAGCGTTTGACGGTCTCGCGCGAGCGGCCGCACTCCACAGGCGTGGAGTCCACGATCCACACGTCGTCGCTCCACACGGAGGTATCGGTGGCCAGGAACCGGGTCACCCGGCGAAGTAGCTCGGCAGCCTTGCGCAGGCGCTTGTTGTAGCCGGGCTGCTTCGGCAGGTACGGGAAGAGATGCCGCAGGTGAGCGCGGGCGTGACGGAGCCACCGGGCCTCGGAGGCAAAGCCGAGAACGGCCTGCATCATCGCGAGCGTGACCAGCTCGGCGTCGGTGAGTCGTGGGGCGATTCCCACAGCTGGCCGCCAGGGCGCGAGATGCGGGGACTCCTTCAGCAGGTCGTCGGTCTTCACATACAGTGCAGTGGCGAGGGCGTCCAACTCTGTCTTCACACACTGACGTTGGACGCCCTCGCCCCATGCACGCAGCCGATCCCTTCAGAGCCGACCCTCTAAGCTCCGGGCATGCGAGATGACACGGCAGGTCTGGCCTGGAAAGGCATCAACTACGACACCGGCACCAACTACGCTCAAAGCGGCTTATCACGCAAGGCCGCACCAAGCAGCCTGATCCGTCAGCACATGGCGGCCATCCGAAACGATCTGAACTGCACCTCGGTCAACCTCTTCGGCACCGACATCAGTCGGCTGGCCGAGGCCGCCGGCGCCGCCCTGGACCTGGGGTTACACGTCAGCCTGCAGCCCCGCCTCATAGAAGCCGAGCCGGACGCGATGCTGCAACACCTCGCAGCAGCCGCCACGGCCGCCGAACAACTGCGGCAGCGTTACGGCCGGGTCGCCCTCAATGTGGGCTGCGAGCTAACGGTCTTCGGCTCCGGAATCATCCCCGGCGACACTCACGCGGACCGGTCCGCCAAGCTGGCCGACCCGCAGTGGTGGCCGCGCTTCCCGGAATTCAACGAGAAGCTCAACGACGTGCTCGGACGCGCTCGTGATACGGCCCGGGCCCACTTTGGCGGCCACCTGACCTACGGAGCAGGTCTGTGGGAGGAGGCGGACTGGGACGGCTTTGACATGGTGGGGCTGAACTACTACCGGATGGCCTACAACGACGCCGACTACGCCACCAACCTCCGGCGATTCCACCAGCACGGCAAACCCATCGTGATCACCGAGTTCGGCTGCTGCTCCTTTGACGGCGCCGCCGAGATGGGCCCGGCCGGTTACGGCATCGTCGACTGGACGGCCGATCCCCCCAGACTGGCAGGCTCATTCACCCGCAATGAGCAGATACAGGCGGACTACCTGTCACAACAACTGGAGCTCTTCGCGGCCGAGAAGGTCTACGGGGCGTACGTGTTCGAGTTCATCGCGCCGAAGCCCCACTCGCCCGACCCACGCTACGACTTGGACATGGCCAGCTTCGGTGTCGTCAGGGCGGTCGGGGACGGCTGGGAGCCGAAGGCCGCGTTCCACGAACTGGCCAGGCTCTACAGCTCCCACTGAACCCGGAGCCACCTCGCTGATATAGGTAGGCCCCCCCCCGCAGCTGCACACCTACCCCTTGGAATAGATCATCTAGTACGGACGACGGTAGATCTCCTCCCGTCCAGGGAACCGTGAGCGCGCCCGACCATGCCCTGGGCTCGTTCCTGCAACGAGCGGTCGGCCAAGGGGCGGTCTGTGGCGGTGTTCAGGAGCGCTTCGGCTCGAAGCGCAACGCGGTGATCCCGCAGTCGAACGGTCGAGCGGCGACGAGGCGCAGCTGCTGGTTGGCGTCGAGGTGGGGGAACACGGGCATGCCAGCGCCGATCGCGGTCGGGTTGACGAACAGGTGGAGTTCGTCGAGCAGACCTTCGGCGATCAGGCTCGACACGAGCGTGCCGCCTCCGTAGACGATCATGTCCCCGCCCGGCTGAGCCTTCAGCTTGTTCACGGTCTCGGCGAGATCGCCGCCGGCGACGACGGCGTTCTCCCAGGGCGACTCGGTAAGGGTGCGCGAGATCACGACCTTGGGCGTGTTGTTCATCTTGTCGATGGACGCCTGGTCCTCGCCCTCGGGACCGGCCGCCCAAGCCGGGATGAACCCTTCAGCGAGCTTGCGGCCCAACACGATGCAGTCGACCGGTTCGGTGAGCGCACCGATGTAGGCACTGATGTCGTCGGTCCACGGGAACGTCATCCAGTCCATCTCGCCGTTCGGGCCGGCCATGTAGCCGTCGACGGTGATCTGGACCTGGAGCTTGAGCTTTCGCATGAGCTGCTTTCCTTCGAGGTGTGGGTTCTGCAGGTGATTCGACTGGCGATCAGGCCCGCGGGGCAAGACGCGACGAGCGCCGTCAGGGGAAGTTCACTTTCCTGCGTCTTCGGCGAGGGTGTGGGCGACGAGGGCATTGGCATGGCCGTGTCCCAGTCCGTGTTCGGCCTTGAGCCAGGTGACGAGCTCCATGTGCTTGCTCAGCGGCGAGACGCGGATGAGGTCTATCCACTCCGTAACCGGGCGGCCGTACTTCTTCTCAATGGAAGGGAAGTAGCTGGCGGGGCCTTGCACCTTGGCGGTCATGTCGACGGTCTCCGTCCTGGTCTGTGTTGCTGGTTCGTGGGCCGGTGCTTCAGTCGCTGGGTGCCGGCGAATCACGGCGTGGCGAACTGGTGTGATGCGGGAGGGCTCAAGAGGGCCGGGCGGTCAGCTCGTGACGGAGCAAGACCACCTGGGAGTCGAAGGTCCTGGACTGGGTGAGGGTGAGGTCGAGCCGCTGCTGAGGAGTGCGGAAGACGGGCTTGCCGCCGCCGAGCACAACGGGGTGGACGAAGATCTGGTACTCGTCGATCAGCCCGTGCTCGGTGAGGTATCCGGCGAGCGTGGATCCGCCGAACAGCAGGAGGTGGGCGCCGCTCCGTTTGAGGGCGGTGAGCTCTTCGACGACATTCGTGTTGATCACGCGGGTGTTCCAGTCGGCCTTCTCCAGCGTGGAGGAGGCGACGACCTTGGACGCCTTGCGCCAGAGAGGGGCGAACGCGAGGTCGTGCTCGTGGGTGGAGAACTCCTCGGCGCGCGGCCAGTAGCCGGACATCATGTCCCACACCACGCGTCCGTAGAGAAAGACGTCGACGCTCTCGGTGAGGGCCTGCGAGTAGGCGGAGAGTTCGCCCTCCATGACGGGCCAGTCGAACTCGCCGTTCGGACCCTCGATATAGCCGTCCAGCGACTGGTGCACGAAGTGGGTGATCTTGCCCATGGGAGTCCCCCTGATGTGTATGCGCCTGAGCTGTCGACAACCAGCCCTTGTGTACGATGTCCACATTCGGAGGGTGCGGCAATCCGTGCCCCCCGATTGATCATGCAGGAGCCTAGACAAGTTAAGTGGATGCCGTCCACATTGGCGTCCACATTGGAGTTGGTAACAGTGGCCGAGGACGGCAAGCCGAAGCGGGACACCTACCGCCACGGCGACCTCCGCAACGCACTGATCAAGGCCGGACTCGACCTCGCCCGCGAGGGCGGGCCGGAGGCCGTGGTGCTCCGCGCCGTCACCCGCCAGGCAGGCGTCGTACCCAACGCGGCCTACCGCCACTTCGCCGACCGCGGCGCCCTGCTGCACGCCGTCTCCCAGGCCGCCATGGCCCAGGTCGCCCGCACCATGGAGGCC
>NZ_JBFAIP010000208.1:0-4502 GCF_040654775.1 Streptomyces sp. NPDC050636 | reverse complement strand
GTGGTGGTTTCGGGTGACGAGGCTGCGGTGGACCGGGTGGTGGAGGAGTGGCGTGAGCGGGGCTGTCGGGTGCGGCGGCTGCGCGTATCGCATGCCTTCCACTCTCCGGCGATGGACCCGGTCCTTGACGAACTCGGCTCTGTAGCAGGCGAGTTGGATTACCGGCGCCCCGAGTTGCTGTGGGCGGGTGCGCTGGCCGGTGACGTACTGACCGAGTGCGACAGCACGTACTGGCCGGCGCAGACGCGGCAGGCGGTGCGGTTCGCCGATGCGGTGGCCGCTCTCGCGGAGCAGGGTGTGTCGCTGTTCATCGAGGTGGGCCCCGACGGCTCGCTGTCGGCGCTCGGCCCGGATGCCGTGGCCGGTATCGGCAGCGACGAGGGCGTTTTCATCCCGCTCCAGCGGCGTAAGGAGCATGCCGGGCAGGGCGTCACCGGCCTGGTGACCGGCCTGGCGCGGGCATTCGTCAACGGTGCGACGGTGGACTGGTCCGCCGTCCTGCCGACCGGCAAGCGGGTGGAACTGCCCACGTACGCCTTCCGGCACGAGCGGTACTGGCCCAGCGGAGTGCTGACCGCGCCGACCGCAGGACCGGCCTCGGGTGGCGAGGGTGCGAGCACGGCAGCCGAAGCCCAGTTCTGGGCCGCCGTCGAGGGCGGGGACCTGGCGCGGATCGCCGACACGTTGGCTCTTGAGGATCAGAGGCAACTCGGCGACGTACTGCCCGCGTTGGCGTCGTGGCGGCGCCGGGAGATGGACCGTTCGGTGACCGCGAACTGGCGCTACCGGGTGAGTTGGGCGCCCGTCGCCGAACCTGACTCCCGTGTGCTGTCCGGGACCTGGCTGGTGGTGGTCGCGCCCGGTCAGGCCGACGACGACCTGATGCGGGGATGCGTACAGGCGCTGGCCGCCCGGGGCGCCGAAGTGCTGACGATGGAGACCACGGAAACGGCCGACCAGGAGCGGATGGCCGCGCAGATCAGCGCGATGCTTCCGGAAGCCGGGGTCTCCGGCGTCGTATCGCTCCTCGCACTGGACGAGACACCGCTGCCGGGTCACCCGGAGCTGGCGAACGGCCTGGCCGGGACCCAGACGCTCGTCCAGTCCCTGATCGCCCTGGGGGTGCATGCGCCGGCGTGGGTGCTCACCCGCGGTGCGGTCGCGGCCGCGCCGAGCGAGGCGCCGACACCGGTACAGGCACAGACATGGGGACTGGCCCGGGTCGCCATCCTGGAGCACCCCGACCACGGCGGTGGCCTGATCGACCTGCCCGCCGAATTCGACGAGCAGGCCGCGGCCCGGCTGTGCGCGGTGCTGGCCGGGTGCGGTGAGGACCAGGTCGCGATCCGCCGGACCGGGATCTTCGGCCGCCGTCTGACCAGGGCTGCGCAACCCCGCGAGAACGTGCAGCGCTGGGTGCCGCGCGGGACTGTCCTGATCACCGGCGGGACCGGTGCGATCGGCGGGCACGTGGCGCGCTGGCTGGTCGGGCGGGGTGCTCAGCGGCTCGTGCTGACGAGCCGGTCCGGGCCCGGTGCGGCGGATGTGGCCGCGTTGGCGGCCGAGTTGGCGACGGCCGGGGCGCAGGTGGAGGTGATCGCGTCCGATGCCGCCGATGACGCCGCGCTGGCCGGGGTGATCGCCAGGATCGGTGACGGTGGCCCGCCGCTGACCGCGGTGATGCACGCCGCCGGTCTCGGGCAGGAGACCGCGCTGGACGAGATGTCGGTGGAGGAACTGGCCTCGATGCTGGCGGCCAAGGCCGCGGGCGCCGCCAGTCTCGACCGGTTGACCGCCGGCCTGGACCTGGACGCGTTCGTCCTGTTCTCCTCCATCGCGGCGACCTGGGGCAGCGGCATGCAGGGCGGGTACGCGGCGGCCAACTCCTTCCTGGACGCGCTGGCGGAGAACCGCCTGGCCCGGGGCCTGGCCGCCACCTCGGTGGCCTGGGGCCCGTGGGGCGGCGGCGGGATGACCGGCGTGGAGGGCGCGGCCCAGATGACGCGACGCGGACTGCGCCTGATCGAGCCGGACCAGGCCATTCAGGCCCTGGCTCAGGTGCTCGACGGGCAGGAACAGCTGATCACCGTCGTAGACGTGGACTGGGCGCGGTTCGCGCCGCCGTTCACCCTGCGGCGGCCCAGCCCGCTGATCGAGAGCCTGCCCGAGGTCAACGAGGCCCTGGGCGCGGTGGAGAACGGCAACGGTCCGGCCGACACGGAAGCCGGCAGCGCGCTGGCCCGGCAACTGGCCGGACTGTCGCGGGCGGAACAGGACCGGCTGCTGATCGACCTGGTCCGGGCCGAGGCCGCTGTCGTGCTGGGGCACGCCGACGTCGAGGCAGTGGAGGCCGACCGGTCCTTCAGCGACCTCGGAGCCGATTCGCTCACCGCTGTGGAACTACGCGACCGGCTGACCGCGGCCACCGGCCTGCACCTGCCCAGCACGCTCCTCTTCGACTACCCCACTCCCGCCGCGCTCGCCGATCATCTGCGGGCCTGCCACACCGAGGAGACCAGCGCGGCCCAGCCCGTGCTCGCCGAACTGGACAAGCTGGAAAGCATGCTCGTCGCGCTGACCGGTAACGACGAATCCGCCCAGATCACGAACCGGCTCGAAGTCGTGCTTTCGAAATGGAAAGAGGCTCGGGAGCGGATCGCCGAGAGCGGCGTTGCGGAGAAGCTCGAATCGTCGACCGACGACGAAGTCTTCGACTTCATCGGCAAAGAACTTGGAATTTACTGACATGGCAAACGCCGCGACTTCCTCGACGGGGTGACGTAAGTGAGCGAAGAGAAGCTCCGCTACTTCCTCAAGCGGGTAACCGCTAATCTGCATGAGACTCGGCAGCGTTTGCAGGACCTGGAAGCGGCCGGTGACGAGCCGATCGCGATCGTCGGGATGGGCTGCCGATTCCCCGGCGGGGCCCAGAGCCCCGAGGCGCTGTGGGAGCTGCTGGCCGCCGAGCGGGATGCGATCGCCGGGCTGCCACAGGACCGGAACTGGGAATTCGGCGACCCCGACGTCCCCAATTCCGGTGCCGCGGAGGTGCAGGCGGGCGGATTTGTCTACGACGCGACTGGATTCGACGCGGGATTCTTCGGAATCAGCCCGCGCGAGGCCGTGTCGATGGATCCGCAGCAGCGGCTGCTTCTTGAGGTCGCGTGGGAGGCGATGGAGCGGTCCGGAATCGACCCCGCCTCGCTGCGCGGTTCCGCCACGGGCGTGTTCGCGGGCGCGTCCGCATCCGGGTACGGCTGGATATCGGGCCGGCAAGGTGAGCTCGACGGCCATGTGATGACAGGCAACGCGACGAGCATCCTGTCCGGCCGGATCTCCTACACGCTGGGCCTGGAGGGTCCGGCGGTCACGGTGGACACGGCGTGCTCGTCGTCATTGGTCTCGCTGCACCTGGCCTGCCAGGCGCTCCGGGCCGGCGAGTGCACGTTGGCCCTGGTCGGGGGCGCGTTCGTCGCGGCCACCCCGGTTCTGTTCACCGACTTCAGCAGCTCGCTCGGGCTGTCCCCAGACGGACGGTGCAAGACCTTCGCGGCCTCGGCCGACGGCATGGGCGTGGCCGAGGGCGCCGGTGTCGTGGTGGTGGAGCGGCTGTCCGACGCGCGGCGCAACGGGCACAACGTGCTGGCGGTGGTGCGCGGCAGCGCGATCAACCAGGACGGCGCGTCCAACGGTCTGACGGCGCCCAACGGTCCGTCCCAGCAGCGGGTGATCCGTGCCGCGCTGGCCAGCGCCCGCCTGTCGCCCGCCGACGTGGACGTGGTGGAGGCGCATGGCACGGGCACCCCGCTGGGCGACCCGATCGAGGCGCAGGCGGTGATCGCCACCTACGGACAGGACCGGCCGGAGGACCGGCCGTTGTGGCTGGGGTCGGTGAAGTCCAACATCGGACACACCCAGCAGGCCGCGGGCATGGCCGGGATCATCAAGACGGTGCTGGCGCTGCAGAACCAGCGGATGCCCCGGTCCCTGTACGCGGAAGACCCGTCGCCGCACGTGGACTGGTCGGCCGGTGACGTGCGGCTGCTGACCGAGTCGGTGCCGTGGCCGGCGGACGATCGGGTGCGCCGTGCCGGTGTGTCGGCGTTCGGGATGAGCGGCACCAACGTGCACATCATCCTGGAGGAGGCCCCCGCCGACGACGCCTCGAAGCCGGAGACACCGGTCGAGGACCGCGAGTTGGAGGCCGCCCTGGGCGAAGCCGTTGATGAGGACGGGCCGGTGGAAGTGCCCGCGGTGGTGTCAGCTGCCGGGGTCGGTGCGTGGGTGGTGTCGGGCCGGTCGGCGAAGGGGCTGGCCGGGCAGGCGGGTCGGTTGCGCGAATGGGTGGCGGGGCGGCCGGAGCTGGAGCCGGCTGATGTGGCGTGGTCGTTGGCGGCGACGCGGTCGGCGTTCGAGCACCGGGCCGTGGTTCTGGGCGGTGGCCGTGCGGAGCTGGTGGCCGGTCTGGAGAGCCTGGTGGACGGGGCGCCTGCGGGTTCGGT
>NZ_JBFAIP010000207.1:0-4519 GCF_040654775.1 Streptomyces sp. NPDC050636 | reverse complement strand
TACGTGGCGGCCAACGCCTTCCTCGACGCCCTGGCGGCCGACCGCAGGGCGGCCGGTCTGCAGGCGACATCGCTGGCCTGGGGCATGTGGGCCGAGGCCAGCGCGCTGACCGGGCAGCTCACCGATTCCGAGCGGGCCCGCATTAGCCGTGGCGGCGTCAACGCGCTGAGCGCGGACGACGGTCTGGCCCTGCTGGACCTGGCACTGGCCCGGGACGAGGCGCTGCTGGTGCCGGCCCGCCTTGACCTGGCCGGACTGCGGGCGCAGGCCGCCCGTAGTGCGGAGATCCCGCCGCTGTGGCGGGCGTTGGTCAGCGGCGGCCCCGGGCGGCGTGCTGCTGCCTCGGTTGGCGCCGGCGCGGACTCGCTGCACCAGCAGCTGGCCGGGCTCTCGCAGCAGGACCGGGAGCGCAAGCTCACCGACCTCATCCGCACCCACGTGGCGGCCGTCCTGGGACACACCTCGGCCGACGCGATCGAGGCGACCCGGGCCTTCACAGACCTGGGCTTCGACTCGCTCACCGCGGTGGAACTGCGCAACCGCCTCAACACCGCGACCGGACTGCGGCTGCCGGCCACGCTCGTCTTCGATTACCCCAACCCCGTGGAACTGGCCGCGTTCCTGCAGGACAAGCTGCTGCCGGAGATCGCTGAACATGGCGAGACAGAACCTGCTGAGGAGAAACTCCGGAAGGCGCTCGCGACCGTACCGCTGTCCAGGTTCCGTGAGGCCGGGCTCATGGAGGTACTGATGCGGCTCGCCGATGTCCATGACGACGCCCTCGTGACCGAGAAGGGCGAAGAAGTCGAGGACATCGACACGTTGGATGCCGAAAGCCTGATCCGCCTGGCCTTGGACGGCGAGTCGGAGTGAAGTTGATGATGCTCGATGCGTGGAGGCAGCGATGACCGAACCGGCTGACAAGCTCCTTGAAGCGCTGCGCGCCTCCGTGAAGGAAACCGAGCGGCTACGACAGCGGAACCGCCAGCTCGTCTCGGCATCATCGGAGCCGTTGGCGATCGTCGGCATGAGCTGCCGCTACCCGGGCGGGGTGACCACTCCGGAAGAGATGTGGGACCTCCTGGCCGCGGGCGGGGACGCGATCTCCGGCTTCCCGACGGACCGGGGCTGGGACGCTGAGGGCGTGTACGACCCGGACCCGGACAACCAGGGAACCTCCTATGTGGTCGAGGGCGGGTTCCTGCGGGACGCGGCGAGTTTCGACGCCGGGTTCTTCGGGATCAGCCCGCGTGAGGCGCTGGCGATGGACCCGCAGCAGCGGCTGCTGCTGGAGACGTCGTGGGAGGCGCTGGAGCGGGCCGGGGTCGACCCGGCAACGCTCCGGGGCTCACTGACCGGTGTGTTCGTCGGTGTCGCTCCTTCCGACTACGTCACGCACCAGTCCCTGCGGAACATGGAGGGCCTCGACTGGCACCTGATGACCGGTGGCGCGGCCAGCGTGATGTCGGGCCGCATCTCCTACCTGCTCGGACTGCAGGGACCCGCGGTGTCCGTCGACACGGCATGCTCGTCGTCCCTCGTGGCGCTGCACCTGGCATGCCAGGCCGTGCGCTCCGGCGAGTGCTCGATGGCGCTGGCAGGCGGCGTCACGATCATGGCTTCCCCTGCGGGGTTCGTCGGATTCTCCCGGCAGCGCGGCCTGGCCGAGGACGGGCGCTGCAAGGCGTTCTCGGCGGACGCGGACGGCATGGGCATGGGCGAGGGCGCGGGCATGGTGGTCGTGGAGCGACTGTCCGACGCGCGGCGCAACGGCCACAAGGTGCTCGCGGTGCTGCGCGGCTCCGCGACGAACCAGGACGGTGCGTCGAACGGTCTGACGGCGCCGAACGGTCCGTCGCAGCAGCGGGTGATCCGGGCCGCGCTGGCCAGCGCCCGCCTGACGGCCGCCGACGTGGACGTGGTCGAGGCGCACGGCACGGGCACCACCCTCGGTGACCCGATCGAGGCCCAGGCGCTCCTCGCCACATACGGCCAGGACCGGCCCGAGGACCGTCCGCTGTGGCTCGGTTCGGTGAAGTCGAACATCGGGCATGCCCAGCAGGCGGCCGGTGTGGCCGGCGTGATCAAGATGGTGCTCGCCCTCCAGCACGGCGAGTTGCCGAGGACGTTGCACGCGGACGAGCCCTCGCCGCATGTGGACTGGTCGGCCGGTGACGTACAGCTGCTGACCGAGGCCGTGCCGTGGCCGGCCGGCGAGCGTGCCCGCCGCGCCGGTGTGTCCTCGTTCGGCATCAGCGGCACCAACGTCCACATCATCCTGGAGGAGGCCCCCGCCGAGACAGGGGCGTCCAACGATGCCGAGCCCGAGCACGGCGACCCCGAGGTCGCGGACGGCACCACCGCGGCAACGGCACCGGTGGTGTCGGGGGCGCACGCCTGGCCGGTGTCGGGCCGGTCTGCCGAGGGGCTGGCCGGGCAGACGGAGCGGCTGCACGACTGGGTGGCGGCGCGGCCGGAGCTGGATCCGGCGGATGTGGCGTGGTCGCTGGCGGCGACGCGGTCGCTGTTCGACCACCGTGCTGTGGTGGTGGGTGGTGACCGGGGCGAGTTGGTGTCCGGTCTGGAGAGCATGGCCGCCGATGTGCCTGCGGGTTCGTTGGTGTCGGGTGTGGCCCGGCCGGGTGCCCGGACGGTGTTCGCCTTTGCGGGTCAGGGTTCGCAGTGGGTGGGCATGGGGCGTGAACTCGTGCAGTCCAGCCCGGTGTTCGCGGCGCGGCTGGCTGAGTGTGAGCGGGCGTTGGCGCCGTTTGTGGACTGGTCGTTGAGTGATGTCCTCGCCGGAGCCCCGGGTGCGCCTGAGATGGAGGCGGCGCACGTTGTCCAGCCGGCGTTGTGGGCGGTGATGGTGTCGTTGGCGGCGGTGTGGGAGGCCGCTGGTGTGTCGCCGGGTGCGGTGGTTGGTCATTCGCAGGGTGAGATTGCTGCGGCGACGGTGGCGGGGATGCTGTCGCTTGAGGATGGCGCGCGGGTGGTGGCGCTGCGTTCGCAGTCGTTGAAGGCTCTGGCTGGTGCGGGCGGGATGCTGTCGGTGAGCCAGTCCGCGGAGGTAGTTGAGGAGCGCTTGCCGAAGTGGGGTGAGCGGCTGTCGTTGGCGGCGGTGAACGGGCCGTCTGCGGTGGTGGTTTCCGGTGAGCCGGGGGCGCTGGAGGAGCTGCAGGCCGAGTTGGAGGCCGAGGGTGTCCGGGCCCGGATGGTGGCCGTGGATTACGCGTCGCACTCCGCGCAGGTGGAGCGGCTGGAGCAGGAGATCACGTCCGTACTGGCTGATGTGGCACCACGCCAGGGCCGGGTCCCGATGGTCTCCGCGATGACAGGCGAGGTGCTGTCCGGCCCCGAGCTGGACGCCGCGTACTGGTACGGGAGTCTGCGCGCCCCGGTGCACTTCGACCGTGCGGTGCGGACTCTCGCCGGTCAGGGGCACCAGGTGTTCCTGGAGATCACTCCGCACCCGGTGCTGTTGGGCGCGATGAACGACACGCTCGAAGAGGTCGCGCAGGACGCGGGCCCCGGTACGGCGGCGGGAGTGGTGTGCGGGACGCTGCGCCGCGACGACGGCGGCGCGACGCGGCTCCTGACGTCCTTCGCGGAGGCCTTCGTCCACGGCGTCGCGGTGAACTGGACCGCGGTCCTGCCGTCCGCCGACCGGGTCGAGCTTCCGACCTACGCCTTCCAGCACGAGCGGTACTGGCCGCCGGAGGCCGGGCCGACCGTGGGCGGGGATGCGGTGTCGCTGGGGCTGGGTGCGGTGGACCATCCGTTGCTGGGTGCGGCCGTCGAACTCGCTGGTGGTGCGGGCATGGTGTGCACCGGGCGGCTGTCGGTGCGTACGCACCCGTGGCTGGCCGACCACGCCGTAGGCGGTGTGATCCTGCTGCCGGGCACCGGTTTCGTGGAGATGGTCGTACGGGCCGGGGACCAGGTGGGCTGCGGTCTGCTGGAGGAACTGACGCTGCAGGCACCGCTGGTGGTGCCCGCCGACGGTGGCGTACAGGTCCAGGTGGTGGTGACCGTTGCCGACGGCGATGGACGGCGCGGAATCGAGGTGTTCTCCCGTCCCGATGAGCCCGACGTGCAGCAGGCATGGGTGCAGCACGCCAGCGGCACGGTCGCCCCGGCCGGTGCACCGGCTCAGACGGAGGACGACCTTGTCGTCTGGCCGCCGCGCGGGGCCACGGCAGTGGACATCAGCGGGGTGTATGACGAGCTGGCGCGGGCCTCATACGGTTACGGTCCGGCGTTCCAGGGGCTGCGGGCGGTGTGGCGCCGCGGCGAGGACGTCTTTGCGGAGGTGGAGCTGCCCGAGGGCGTGGCCCAGCAGGCGGGTTCGTTCGGGCTGCACCCGGTGCTGCTGGACGCCGTACTCCAGGCCAACGCCTTCGCCGGCGGGCCTGGCGAGGTCGAGGAGGGTGTGCCGGGTCAGGTGCGGTTGCCGTTCGCGTGGACGGGTGTGGAGCTGCATGCCAGTGGTGCGTCGGTGTTGCGGGCGCGGCTGCGGCGT
>NZ_JBFAIP010000206.1:0-4534 GCF_040654775.1 Streptomyces sp. NPDC050636 | reverse complement strand
GCCGGCCCCGCGTGGCGTCCCGCAGATCGAGGTCGCCTTCGACATCGACGCCAACGGCATCATGCACGTCGCCGCCAAGGACCTCGGCACCGGCAGGGAACAGCGGATGACGGTCACCGGCGGCTCCGCGCTGCCCAAGGACGACATCGACCGCATGATGCGCGAGGCCGAGCAGCACGCCGAGGAGGACCGCCGCAAGCGTGAGGCCGCCGAGGCCCGCAACCAGGGCGAGCAGCTCGTCTACCAGACCGAGACGTTCCTCAGGGACAACGAGGACAAGATCCCCGGCGAGGTGAAGACCGAGGTCGAGACCGCCGTCGGCGAGCTGAAGGAGAAGCTCAAGGCCGACTCCGCCGAGGCCGACAACACCGCCGAGATCCGCACCGCCACGGAGAAGGTCGCCGCGGTGAGTCAGAAGCTCGGCCAGGCACTTTACGCCCAGGCGCAGGCCCAGGGCGCTCAGGCCGGCCCGGCCGGCGCGGACGGGACCACGTCGGGTGCGGGTGCGGCAACCGGCGCCGACGATGAGGTCGTCGACGCGGAGATCATCGACGAGGACAAGCAGAAGGGAAGCACGGGATGAACCGCTCGACCGACACCCGCGGCGGCCCGCGTCCGCAGCTGGTGATCGTCCGGGGCGGGCTCGGCGACGGCCCGGACGCGCTCCCCGACCGTGCCGCCCGCGGGCAGGAGCAGACCGGCCGGGCCGCCGGCGGGTCCTCCGAGCGCGACGGGACCACCGCCCCGCCGTCGTCTCAGGAGGCGGAGCTCCGCGCTGAACTGCGTGAACGCACCGCCGACCTGCAACGGCTGGTGGCCGAATACGACAACTACCGCAAGCGGATACGCCGTGAGCGCCTTGCCGTCCGCCAGATCGCCGTGGCCAACGTGCTCTCCCGACTCCTGCCCGTACTCGACGCCCTTACCGAGGCCCGAGCGCAGGGGGAGGTGACGGGCGGTTTCCAGCGCGTCGCCCAGGCGCTGGAAACCGAACTGACGGCACTGGGCCTGGAGTCCTTCGGCACGGCGGGCGAGCCGTTCGACCCACGCGTGCACGATGCGGTCTCGTACGCATACGAGCCGGCGGAGATGCGCACGCCCACGGACGCCGGTGCGGCCGCGGACGCGTACCGGCCTCCCGGCACACGCCCGCCCGCCGACACATCCACGCCCTCCGACCAGGGTGGCCGGCCCGCCTGCACCGCGATACTGCGCTTGGGCTATCGGGTCGGCGACCAGTTGCTGCGCCCCGCCCAGGTGGCCGTCACGGAATCCGCTCGTCCGACGCCCCGCGCAACCGACGGGCACGACGCGTCCGGCGACCACGAGGCACAGCTGCCCTGAGCGGACGGCACGAGCGGACGGGATGAGCAGACGGGACGAGCAGACGGGATGAGCGGGCAGGATGAGCGGACAGGAATGAGGTGAGGGCGCGTGCCCCCGGTCCCGGAGACGACATCCGCCTGGGTGGTCGAGCACCCGGCGCCGATCGCCTCCGCCCCGTTGCGGTACGTACAGCGCGCGACGTCCGAGCCCGGCCCCGAGGAACTCCTGCTGCGTGTGCGCGCTTGCGGGGTCTGCCGGACCGATCTGCATCTTGCCGAGGGGGACCTGCCGCCCCGCAAGGCGCGCTGTACGCCCGGCCATGAGGTGGTCGGCGAGGTGGCCGCTACGGGGCCCGTCGTCCAGGATTTCCGGGTCGGTGACCGCGTGGGCGCCGCGTGGCTGGCGGAAACCTGCGGACGATGCCGCTACTGCCGCACGAAGCGGGAGAACCTGTGTCCCGGCTCCCGCTACACCGGCTGGGACATCCACGGCGGATTCGCCGACCACGTGCTCGTGGACGCCCGGTTCGCCTACCGCCTCCCGGAAGGATGGCCCGACGAGGACACCGCACCGCTGCTGTGCGCGGGCATCATCGGCTACCGGGCGCTTGAACGGGCCGACTTGCCGCCCGGCGGCCGGCTCGGCATCTACGGTTTCGGGGCATCCGCGCACCTCACCGCCCAGCTTGCCGTGGCCCGGGGCGCCGAGGTGCACGTCGTCACCCGCTCACCGCGGGCGCAGCGGCTGGCGCTGGAGCTGGGGGCGGCCTCCGCAGGCTCTGACGCGCCCCCGGAGGCACTGGATGCCGCGATCCTTTTCGCGCCGGCCGGGAGTCTGGTGCCGGTGGCGCTGGCGGCGCTGGACCGCGGCGGCACACTGGCGATCGCGGGGATCCACCTGAGTGCCATCCCCCCGCTCGACTATGCCCGGCATCTGTTCCAGGACCGGACCGTGCGCAGCGTGACCGCCAATACCCGCGAGGACGGCCGCGCCTTCCTCGCCGAGGCCGCGCGGTTGCGCCCCACCGTCCGGGTAATGCGCTACCCGATTCGGCGGGCAGACGAGGCCCTGGCGGACCTGGCAGCCGGGCGCGTCACCGGAGTGGCCGTCCTCGTCACGTAGTGCACACCCCCGCGCGCCGCCCGTCTCAGAGTGTGACCTGGTCATTGACCTCATCTGCGGCCATGTGCCCACGATGAGAGGCAATTTTCGCCACCTACGAAAAGCGGTCCGCATGACTACACATGTGCATGTCCGCCTCATTCAAAGCCTCACCGCCTCAGAAGACGGGGAACTGGTCGAACTCTCCTATTGCCGGTGCGGAGCCACGTGGATCAACACGTATCCGGCACAGGCCCCGGACGCCGAATAGGGACACCCGAGCAGGCACGACCCGCACACTCGCCACGCTCGCAACCCCCTGTGTACGGGCCAAGAAGCCGTATCAGGCCGACCCGCGGCGCGTGCGGTGATGATGCCGATCGCGCAGATGACAGCGAATCCGAACAGCAGACTCCGTGCCGAGCCGAGCATCGGCCCTCCGCCCAGGTTGACCAGGACACCGGCGACCGCCGTACCGAACCCCCGTCGACATCGTGGTCACATTAACCTCTTCCATCACCCTGAAGGGCGAGGATTTTCCGTCTGTGGGTGGTCCTCACCGTGAGGTCCACCCGCTCCGGGTGAGTTCCTGTTTCCTCCCCACGCGGGGTGGGGGTTGTGCGCGCTGCCGGGCTGCTGCCTGGTCTTACGTGCGCTCCGCAGGCGTTTACTCGCGCCGTTACCGGCGTGAGGCCCCCGGTTCGGGGGTGGGTGGTTCTGTCTTGCTGACCGTGAGGATGCGGCGGCCTTCGTATCGGACGTTCTTGCCCGCGTTCCAGTCCCGGTCGTGGACGGTGCCGCAGGTCGGCTCACTGCATGTCCAGGTGCGGACGTGCAGGGGCTTAGGGCCGTCGCGGTGTCCGCAGGCGGAACATATCTGGGAGGAGGGGAAGTCGCGGGCGACCTTGACGAACTGCCGTGCACGCCGCGTCGCCTTGTACTCCAGGAAGGCGACGAACTGTGCCCATCCAGCGTCGTGCACGCTCTTGGCCAGGCGGCCACGCGCCATGCCTCGCACGTTCAGGGTCTCCACGAACACCGCTTGATTCTCGCTGGTGAGCTTGTGGGACCACTGGTGGTGGAAGTTCCGGCGCGCATCCGCCACCTGGGCGTGAGCGCGGGCGACCTTGATTCGGGCCTTGTCCCGGTTGTTGCTGCCTCTCTTCTTCCGCGACAGCTCCCGCTGCCGCTTCTTCAGCTGCTTCTCCGCCCGCCGCAGGTACTTCGGCGAAGCGATGTGCGAGCCGTCCGCCAGCACCGCGAAGCGGGTCAAGCCCAGGTCGATGCCCTGGTCCCCGTCGACTGGCGCAAGGATGTCGGCGGCCGGATCGGTCTCCACGACGAAGCTGGCCCAGTACCGGCCAGCCCGGTCCTTGATCAGCGTCACCGACGACGGGACCGAGGGCAGCTCACGGGTCCACTTGACCCGCACGTCCCCGATCTTCGGCAGCCTCAGCTTGCCGTCCTGGGCGATCTTGAACCGGTCGGAGATGGTGAACCGTGCGGTCTGCCGGTTGTCCTTGCGGGACTTGCGGCGCGGCGGCTCGACCCTCGGGCCCTTGCGCTTGCCGGTCTTGGAGTCCTCGTGTGCCTTCCACGCCTTGTCCAGGTCGCGGAGAGTCTGCTGGAGCACGCCGACCGGCGCGTCCGACAGAAACGCACGCTCCGGGGTCTTCTTCGCTGCGGTGATCAGCAGCCTGCTGGTGAACTTCCCGCCGAAGGTCGCTGTCTCCAAGCTGGTCAACTCCCTCAAGGGTGTCTCCTCCCGAAGGATGCGCCAGGAGTTCCCCGACCTGGTGCAGCACTACTACCGGGCCAACAAACTGTGGTCCGGGTCGTACTTCGCCGGTTCGGTCGGCGGAGCCCCGCTGGCGATGGTCCGCCGGTACATCGAGAACCAGAACCGACCGCTGTAGCTGGCCGAGGTCAACAGTGCGCCCCCCCCGCTCGGGTCAGAGCAGCCCTGAGAAGCAATTCCCTACCAGGCTGAAGCCCGGTACTCCCCCGCTAGATGTATTGACCTGGAGCGTTGTTCACACGGCTGATGGGTGGCTTGCCGTCCAGTGCGGTGTGGCAGCGGTGGTGGTTGTAGGTGTGGAGGAAGTCT
>NZ_JBFAIP010000205.1:0-4641 GCF_040654775.1 Streptomyces sp. NPDC050636 | reverse complement strand
ACCCCGGCCAGCACCTCAGACAGCGACCACTCCACAAACGGCGCCAGCGCCGCCTCACACTCCGCAAGACGCACCGCGAACACCGGACTCGACTGCACCAACTCCCGGCCCATACCGACCCATTGGGTCCCTTGACCAGCGAACACGAACACCGTCCGGGCACCCGAACGCGCAACCCCCGACACCACCGAACCCGCAGGCGCCCCGTCCACCAGGCTCTCCAGACCGGCCACCAGCTCCGCACGGCCACCGCCCAGAACCACGGCCCGGTGCTCGAACGCGGACCGCGTCGCCGCCAACGACCACGCGACACCAGCCGGGTTGAGCCCAGACCGGGTCGCCGTCCACTCTCGCAGCCGCTCCGCCTGAGCCGTCAGACCCTCGGCCGTATGACCCGACACCAGCCACGCGCTGACATCGTCGGCCTCGACCACGGCGGGGGCCGCGGCCGACGCGGGCGCATCGGCGGGCTCCTCCGGGGCGTCTGTCTCTTCCGCGTCCTCGGCCGGTGCCTCCTCCAGGATGACGTGCACGTTGGTGCCGCTCATCCCGAACGCCGACACACCGGCCCGACGCACATGTTCCCCGGTGGGCCACGGCACGGAGTCGGTCAGCAGCCGCACCTCACCGGCCGACCAGTCCACATGCGGCGTCGGCTCATCCACGTGCAGCGTCCGCGGCAGTTGCTCGTGCTGCAACGACAGCACCATCTTCATCACACCGGCCACACCGGCGGCCGCCTGCGTGTGCCCGATGTTGGACTTCACCGAACCCAGCCACAACGGCCGGTCCTCGGCCCGCTCCTGGCCGTACGTCGCAAGCAGCGCCTGCGCCTCGATCGGGTCACCCAGCTTGGTCGCCGAACCATGTGCCTCCACCACGTCCACGTCGGCGGGCGACAGGCGTGCGCTGGCCAGCGCGGCACGGATGACGCGCTGCTGCGAGGGGCCGTTGGGAGCGGTCAGACCGTTGGACGCGCCGTCCTGGTTGACCGCCGACCCGGGGATCACCGCCAGCACGCGATGTCCGTTGCGCCGGGCGTCCGACAGCCGCTCCACCACGAGCATGCCCGCGCCCTCGGCGAAGCCCGATCCCTCTGCCGCGGCGGCGAACGACTTGCAGCGCCCGTCCACCGATATGCCGCCCGCCTTGGCGAAGGCCACGAACACCCCGGGGGTGGCGGTGACCGTGGCCCCGCCGGCGAGTGCGAGCGAGCACTCCCCTGACCGCAGCGCCTGAGTGGCCATGTGGAGTGCCACCAGCGACGAGGAGCACGCCGTGTCCACCGTCACCGCCGGACCCTCAAGACCGAAGGTGTACGACAACCGGCCCGACAGCACGCTGGTCGCGTTCCCGGTCACCAAGTGCCCCTCGACGACCTCCGTGCCCTCCAACGGCACATCGGTTCCGTACCTGGAGCTGTATCCGCCGATGAAGGCACCGGTCTGGCTGCCGCGCAGCGTCGCGGGGTCGATCCCGGCCCGCTCGAACGCCTCCCACGACGTCTCCAGCAGCAGCCGCTGCTGCGGGTCCATCGCCAGCGCCTCACGCGGGCTGATCCCGAAGAACCCCGCGTCGAACGCACTCGCGTCCCGGACGAACCCGCCCGCCTGCGTGTACGACGTTCCGGCACGCTTCGAGTCCGGGTCGTAGAGCGCTTCGATGTCCCAGCCGCGGTCCTGCGGGAACGGACCGATCGCGTCCGCGCCCGAGGCCAGCAGCTGCCACAGATCCTCCGGACTGGCCGCACCGCCGGGGAACCGGCACGCCATCCCCACGATCGCGATCGGCTCGTCCGCCGCTCCCGCCGCCACCGGGCCGGAGGGCGTCGGGACAGCGGGCAGGTCCCCCGCCATTTCCGCGCGCAGCAGCCCGGCCAACGCCGTCGGTGTGGGGTAGTCGAACACCAGCGTCGCCGGCAGCCGCAGACCGGTCTCCGCGTTCAGACGGTTGCGCAGCTCCACTGCGGTCAGCGAGTCGAAGCCCACATCGGTGAACGCCCGGCTCGCGTCGATCGCCTCCACCGAGGCATGCCCCAGCACCGCGGCTACATGGGCGCACACCAGGTCCAGCAGCACCCGGGCGCGCTCCGCACCCGAGACCGACGCCAGCTGCCGCCGCAGCGCCTCACCCGCGCCGGCGCCTGCGTCCGTACCTGCGGTGGCGCCCGAGGCGGCGGTACGCCTGGCGGACACGCCCGCCAGCACCCGCCACAGCGGCGGGATCTCCGTGCTGCCCGCGGCCTGTGCCCGCAGCCCCGCCATGTCCAGGCGGGCAGGCATCAGCACTGCTTCGTCCCTGGCCAACGCGACGTCCAGGACGACCAGGCCGTCTTCGGCGCCCAGTGGTACGAAGCCCCGGTCGATCCGCGACAGCAGCCGCTCGTCCAGGTTCCGGCCGATGCCCTCCTCGTGGGCCCACGGGCCCAGCTGGAGCGACAGCCCCGCGAGTCCCGCGGCCCGCCGGTAGCCCGCCAGGGCGTCCATGAACGAGTTCGCGGCCACGTAGTTGCCCTGGCCGGGCGCACCGAACGTCGCCGCCGCCGAGGAGAACGTGACGAAGCGCTCCAGCTCCAGGTGCGCGGTGAGCTCGTGCAGGTGCCAGGCCGCATCGACCTTCGGCCGCATCACCGCCGACAGCCGCTCGGGCGTCAACGACGCGATCACGCCGTCATCGACGACTCCCGCGGAATGGATGACGGAGCCCAGCGGGCAGCCGGCCGGAATCCTCTCCAGCACCGCGGCCAGCGCGCCCCGGTCGGCCACGTCACACGCGACCACCTGGACCCACACGCCCAGCTCCGCCAACTCCGCTGCCAGCACCGCCACAGCAGCAGCAGCCGGACCTGAACGGCTGGTCAGCACCACACCGCCGGCCCGGCCCGTCGCCACCAGGTGCCGGGCCACCAACGCGCCCAACGTCCCCGTACCACCGGTCACCAGCACCGATCGGGCAGCGGCGTCGGCCTTCGGCGCGGACGGCCACTCGACGGGCACCAGATCACCGGACGGGCGGGTCAGCCGCCTGCCGTAGGCGCACTCTCCGCGGATCACCAGCTCCGGCTCACCACTGGCCAGCACCGACGGCAACACCTTGACATGAGCACCGGCATCCACGGCGGGCAGGTCGGCCAGGAGCAGCCGGCCCGGGTTCTCCGCCTGCGCCGACCGCAGCAGACCCCATACGGCAGCCGCCGCCAGGTCCGACACCGCCTCACCGGCGACCGAGTCCACCCCGCCACGGGTGACGACCACCAACTGCGCTGTGTCCAGGCGCTGTTCGTCCAGCCAATCCTGCACCAGCTCCAGCGTCGCACCGGCGACTCCGCGCACCGCACCCGGGACATCACCGAGGCCGTCGGCGTTCGTGTCGGCAGGCAGGGCACCCGCGCAGACCACGACCATACGGGGGTCGATCGCGCCCACTTCGGCCGCGGCGGCCACCTCGGCGATGTCGGCGAAGGACCGCACCTGCACACCCGCGGCGCTCAGCCCGTCGACCAGCCCGAAGCGGTCGGCGCCGATCAGCGCCCACTCCCCTGCCGGGGCCGCGGCCTCGGCCACGGCGGCCCAGCCCGTGACGAACAGCGAATCGGTCAACTCACTGTTGTTTGCCTGCAGTTGGTCCATCGACACCAGGCGTTTCACCAGCGAGCCCACCGACACCACCGGAGCCCCGGTCGCGTCGGCAGCCGTCAGCGACAGACCGCCCTGTGCATCACCCCGCAGCCGCACCCGCAGCACCGACGCGCCACTGGCGTGCAGCTCCACGCCCGTCCACGCGAACGGCATCGGCACCTGGCCCGGCTCGCCCTCGACGTCCGCATCCACCAGGATCGCGCCGTGCAACGCCGCGTCGAGCAGCGCCGGGTGCAGACCGAAAGCACCCGCCTCCTGCGCCACCTCCTCCGGCAGCGCCACCTCCGCGAAGACGTCGTCCCCACGGCGCCAGGCGGCCCGCACTCCGTGGAACGCCGGGCCGTACACATCCGCCAGATGCACCGCGTACAGGTCCGCGATGTCCACCGGCACGGCATCCCGCGGCGGCCACACCAGCAGATCTTCTTCCTTCGCCCCGGCCGTCGCGGCGGGCGCCATCACGCCGCCGGCGTGCCGTACCCACTCCTGGGCACCCGCCTCATCGGGACGGGAGAACACCTCCACCCCGCGGCGGCCCTCGGCGTCGGGCGCTGCCACCACGACCTGGATCTGGACTCCGGCGCCGTCGGAGGGCACCACGAGCGGTGCCTGCAGCGTCAGTTCCTCCAGCAGGCCGCAGCCCACCTGGTCACCGGCGCGTACCGCCAACTCCACGAATCCGGTGCCCGGCAGCAGCACGACACCACCCACCGCATGGTCGGCCAGCCACGGCTGCGAGCGCACCGACAGCCGCCCGGTGCACACCAGCCCCTCACCACCGGCCAGCTCCACCACCGCACCCAGCAGCGGGTGCCCCACCGCGCCAAGACCCAGCGACATCGCGTCGCCGCCGGCCGGCCGGCCCACCAGCTGGGTCAGCGTCCCCTTCGGCCAGTACCGCTCGTGCTGGAAGGCGTACGTGGGCAGCTCCACCCGCTTCGCCTGCGGCAGCACCACGGACCAGTCCACGGCCACACCATTGACGAACGCCTCGGCCAGCGAC
>NZ_JBFAIP010000204.1:0-4666 GCF_040654775.1 Streptomyces sp. NPDC050636 | reverse complement strand
GGTATACGCACCGTCGTGCATGCCGGGTTGGGCAGTGCCGTGGCTGCGACCACTGCCCAACCCGGAGCTTGTCAGGTCTGCTGCACCAGATCCGGGTGCTCGTGTTCGCAGGCGTCGTCGATGCCATATGTGTCCCAGGCGGGGAACGGGTCGTCGGAGGGCTGTTCCCCGTCGGCCAAGAGGCAGTTGGCCAGGGCCGCTTGCAGTGCCTCATCGCGCAACCCGGTGCCGATGAAGACCAGTTCCTGTCCCTGGCGGTCGTCGGCATCACGGGCGCCGGAGGGCTCGAAGCGGGCGACGGCCCCTGCCTGCGACCACAAGCCGGTGACGTTCGGGCGGCTGGCCAGCCAGAAGAAGCCCTTGGAACGCAGGATCTGGCCGTAGGCGCCGCTGTCCAACTCCTCGGTGACGAAGGTCCACAGCCGGTTCGGGTGGAACGGTGCACCGGCGCGGAAGACCGTGCTGGAGATGCCGTATTCCTCGGTTTCCGGGATGTGGTCGCCGTTGAGTTCCTGTACCCAGCCGGGGGCCTGCTGGGCCCGTTCCAGGTCGAAGAGGCTGGTGCCGAGGATGTCGCCGGTGTTCACCCGGCCGTGCCGGGCGGGCACGATGCGGGCGGCCGGGTTGAGGCGGGTGAGCGCGGCCTGAAGGCGTTCGGCGCTCTGCGCATCAACCAGGTCGGTCTTGTTGAGGATGATGACGTCGGCGAACTCGATCTGGTCCATCAGCAGGTCGCTGACGGTGCGTTCGTCGTCCTCGTACTGGTCCAGCCCCCGCTCGGCCAGTCCGTCGCCGCCGGCCAGCTCCGGCAGGAAGTTGGCGGCGTCGACGACGGTGACCATCGTGTCGAGCCTGGCGAGGTCCCCGAGGGTCGCTCCGTCGTCGCGCGGGAAGGCGAAGGTGGCCGCGACCGGCATCGGCTCCGAGATGCCGCTGGACTCGATGAGCAGGTAGTCGAAGCGGCCCTCGCGGGCCAGCCGGTCCACCTCTTCGAGAAGGTCATCTCGCAGCGTGCAGCAGATACAGCCGTTGGTCATCTCGACCAGGCGTTCCTCGGTGCGGGAGAGGGCGGCCTCGCCGCCACGCACCAGGCTCGCGTCGATGTTGATCTCGCTCATGTCGTTGACGATGACCGCGACGCGCAGGCCCTCCCGGTTGCCCAGGACGTGGTTGAGCAGGGTGGTCTTGCCCGCTCCGAGGAAGCCCGACAGGACGGTGACGGGCAGTCGGTTGTGCGTCATGCCGTCGGCTCAGCTCTCCGGGCGCAGGAGCCCGCGTTCGTACGCCTTGGCCAGTCGCTGCGGGACGAGGTAGGGGGTGCCGTCGACGGTGACGGGCACGAGCTGTGGGGTGGCCGCCTTCCACTGGGCACGACGGTGGCGGGTGTTGCTGCGGGACATCTTCCGCTTGGGTACGGCCATGGCCGACCTCCTGCACGACTAGGTGACGGGCAACAAGCTAACTGGAAATGGCTCCCATTTTCAAATGGAGGGGTGTTAAACGGATGCCGCGTCGCACGGGAACCTCGGCTCCCTGTCCCGCCGTCCGGCCCTCCGTCACCCTCGGGGCTGTGGTGGGGTGTCGGCGCCGACGTCCAGGAGTGTGATGCGGCCGCCCCGTTCCGCCACCGCAAGCATGCGCCGTCCTATCCATGCAAGGGACGTGGCGGGGCTGGTCAGGCGCCCTACGGCGAGCGAGGGGCGGCTGATCCTCCGGCTGTTGGGTCCGGCGTGCCACAGCCGGACGGTGTAGTCGGACCCCGCAGTCGCGAGCGTGTCTCCCGCGCCGGGCTGCCAGGCCAGCGCTGAGGCGCATACGGGGAGGACGGCCCATCTCGCCGGTCTCCTGGGGCCGATGGACCAGAGCGACAGGTGGCGCTCGGCTGGTACGGCCAGCTTGTGGCCACTCTCGCTGAAGACCGGGGCGTGCCGGCCCGAGGTGTCCGCGCACTCGACCGGCCGGGTCGTCGGGCGATGCGTCTCCCACAGCAACGTTTTCCGCTGGTGCGTCGAGCAGACGGCCCAACGGCCGTCGACGGACAGAGTGAGACCGTCCGGTGCGTCGCCGTATTCATGCACGGCGACCGGTTCGCGACGCATGGGCATGAAGCAGCGGACCTGGCCCGCCAGCGACACCGCCAACAGGCGTCCGCCTTGCGCGGAGGCTATGTCGGTGGCTGCCTTTGGGAGTGGTGCGGCGGACCACTGCGCCACGCCGTCGGTGTCGTACGCCATGACCTGGCGCCCTTCCGCGATTGCCACGACGCCCGGTCGCATCCAGCACGCTCGGATGCACGATGCGGCAGTGGTCCGCGTGATCAGCCTGCCGTCCAGTGCACGCCATAGGCCGTATCCGCGGGGGCCTACCAGCGCCAGGTGGTGCCCGTCGGGAGAAAAAGTGAGATCCGTGATCCCGCCGGGCAACGCGAGGTGGCCCTGCTCCTCGCCCCCGTCGAGATCCAGTACGCGCACTCCGCCGCGGCGCCCGGCGACGGCGATCAGTCCCACGCCCACCGAAAGGGCGACCGGTTCCCATGCGAGCCGCTTCGACCACAGTGGGGTGCCTTGAAGGTGCTCGGCGGCTGCCGGCGCGGGCGACGCTCCGGCCATCACCACGTCCCTGTCAGCATGCGAGTCGGGGTGGTGTGGCGGGGGTCAGGGGGTGTCCGCCGCGAGGTTCTGGTGACGTGCACAGGTGATCTTCCATATTCGGACATGGGAATCATTTTCACAAACACTATATGCGAGGCATTCATGCTCACGCAGTTGGTCGGGATGCCGTACGCGGATGCCACGGCGGTCGTGGGCTGCCCCATCGGCACGGTCCGCTCCCGGGTGGCCCGCGCCCGCGCCGACCTCACCAGCTGGCCGAGGTCCGCCGAGAGCTGTGCGCGAGTCCCTCACGCGGTTGCGGCGTGGCCGGCGCCGGTTTCGGGTGATCACAGTGTTGCCGGCGCGCCGCCGATATGGCGGACAGCGCTCCTCTGGTGCTCTGACCGGATAGGTACACCGGCTTCCGTGCCGCCCTGCGATCATGTGTGCATGGATACGGGGGGGATCTATTCATGGCCGCCGCATGCCGATGGTCTCTCGGCGGCGTCGGGTCAGTTCCGCTCTTCTCACGGTGGCGGCGGTGCTGGCCGTGCTCGCCGCGTTGGCCGTAGTGGTCGTGGTGCTCCCGGGACTGGTGGTCGAGCGCGATCTCGGCGGGGCCAGGATCTCGGCTGCTGAACGGCTCGGAGCTGTGAACAACGTACGCACGACGCTCGTGCGGGCGGTCGGTGGGACTGTCGTCCTCTTCGGCGCGTACGCCACCTGGCGGCAGTTGAGGGTCAACCAGGAGGGTCTGAACGCCACCCGAGAGGGACACATCACCGACCGCTTCAGCCGGGCGGTCGACCAGCTCGGCAGCGAGAACACGGACGTCCGGATCGGCGGCCTCTACGCACTGTGGCGGATCGCGGACCATTCGGCTCACGACCGGGAGGCGGTCATCTCGATCAAGGCCGCGTTTCTTCGGACTCACCTGCCATGGCCTCCGCAAGGGCAGGACGCCCCGGCGGCGGAAGCCTCCATCAACTCCGTGCCTCCGCTGGAGACCCGTGCCCCGGATGCCCAGGTGGCGCTCACCGGCCTCGGGGTCCTATGCCAGGAACACCACCCCGACTGGCTCAACGTCAGCTACACCGACCTGCGTCGGGCCGACTGCGACGGACTGTGGCTGCACCACATCAACTTCGACGGCGCCTGCCTGGAAGCGGCGAGTATTTACCAGGTCAACCTGACCAAGGCATCGCTGATCGCGGCCAACATGCGGCACGTGGAGCTCGGGACGTCGATTCTCCACCAGAGCCGTTGCATCGAAGCCGACCTGCGCGGCGCTCGCATGGTCAGGGCCGACCTCAGCGACGCTGACTTCTCCGACGCCGACCTGCGGGAGGCAAATCTGCGCAAGGCGCGGGGCCATGGCACCAAGTTCACCGGCGCGGATCTGAGATTGGCTGATCTCCGAGGAACCGACCTCACTGGTGCCGACCTGACACGGGCGAAGCTGGAAGGCGCACTGGCGAGCGAAGTCACCGTCTGGCCGACGGACTTCGACATTCAGGCGGCTGGCGTCGTCATAGTCGAGGATCCCGGTGCCGAGCCGAGCATTCTGCTGCCAGCCGCTGCGATCGCGAGGAATGTCCCACCCCTGCGTTCGGCTTAATGCTCCAACCGAGGGGGTCCGTCAGGCGGCTGCACTGAGGGGTCGTCCGCCCCAGCGAATGCCTTTCTCGCTGCGGATTCGGGCTCGTTCGCGTCGCTGGGCGGTCAGGACGTCGGGGTGTCGGGCGTTCTTGTTGCGCCAGCGCAGGTAGGCGTGCAGGGCCCTGGTCTGGACGGTGTGGTTCGGGTGGTGGGAGTTGGCGAGGGTGAACTGCCGCAAGGGTCCGAAGTGTGCCTCGATGGGGTTGGCCCAGGACGCGTAGGTCGGGGTGAAGCACAACTCGACCTTCGGGCGGGTCGCCCATCTGCGGATCTTCCAGTTCAGGTGGGCGGAGAGGTTGTCGAGGATCACGTAGATCGGGGCGCCGTCCGGGCGGGCCGCGCGGATCGACCGCAGGGCGGCCCAGGTTGCTGTGCACGGCGATGGTGGCGTGGGCGGGCCAGTATTCCTTCGGGCG
>NZ_JBFAIP010000203.1:0-4738 GCF_040654775.1 Streptomyces sp. NPDC050636 | reverse complement strand
GGCGTATCGACCCCTCAACGAGCTCCACGTGCGGGTCGAACTTGACGTTGAAGTACCAGACCGGGTGACGCGGGAAGCCCGCCTTCGAGGCCACGGCCGCGTACCGCCCTTCGTGCTCCACGCGCATCAGCGGGATCTTGCGGATCTTGCCGCTCTTCGCGCCGCGCGTCGTGAGAATGACAACGGGCAGGCCCGTGTCCCAGAGCGTCGCCCCTTGCGTGCCGCCCGAACTCTCATACAACTCGACCTGTTCGCGCACCCACTGCGCCGGACTCGGCTCGTACTCGCCCTCAAGAGGCATCGCGTTCACCCCATCGTCGCGTACGGGTTGTGTTGCGCAGTTCACCACAAGCACCGCGCGGATTCATCCTCGCCATACTGCCGGGCAAGTGTCTTCCCCAGCTTGCCCAGCAGGTAATGGGGCCGGATTCCTAGCCTGTGTTTCGTGAGGGTCCGGCGGCTTGCAGACGGACCTCTCCGGTTTCGAGGATGGTGTAGTTCGGCCTGGGTGCAGGTCGATGGCCCGACTGGCGCGTCGGGTGGGCGCCGGGTTCCACAGCTCCGGGTGGGTTGATCACGGTCCCCGGCCCGGGCCCGCTGGCGGTGCCGTAGCTCCAGCTCGGCGATCGGGACGTCTTTGGTGTTGATGGCGAAGCAGGTCAGCCGCATGCCGTCGGCGTCGGTGAAGCGCAACTGGGCGCCGGGGTACGGGCGTTCCTTGCGCACGATCAGCCGCATGCCCCTGGGCCAGCCGGTGAGACAGTCGCCGGCCAGCTCGGCCACCCAGGCGCCGTCGCGGATCTCGCCGTCGGGTTCCACCGCCGCCGTCCAGGCGTCGGCGGGCACATGGAGCACAGCGGTGTGGATGGTGTCGGTGATGGTCATGCCGACGGAGTACGACAGCCACCGGCCGCACTGGGCGAGCCAGGCGATGAACTCGTGGGTGACGCCGCCGGAGTCGGTGCGGATCAGGGTCTGCCATCCGCGGCGATAGTGCTTCGGCAGCTGGGCCAGAGCGAGGCGGGTGGTGGTGATGTGGTCGACGGCGGTGTTACTGCCCGCGTTTCCGGGTCGCAGCAGCGGGGCCACCGGCTCGCCGGTGCCACCTCGGCCGTGGTCGACGAAGGCCATCAGTGGGTGGTGGCCGTAGGTCTTCTTCCAGGTTGCAGCGGCGTCCTGTTTGTCGGAGTGGGCGACGACCAGTACCCCGTCGATATCCACGGTGACCTGGCCGTCGGCGTCCGGCGCCGTAGGACCGGCCAACTGCCACACCCGCTCGCGGACCTTGGCCCGCGCGGCACACAGGGCCTTGATGGCCTTGTCGTCAGCCGCGGCGAGCGTATCGACCAGGCGGGAGACGGTCGGGTCGGAGGCCACCGGCCCGACGCGGGCCCTCAAAGTATCGAAGCGTCGCAGCAGCCGCCCCGGCCGGCGCCCACCGGCGAGTGCCCGGATATCGGGCGCCACCTGCCATTTTCCGTCAAACACTGCTCCGCGCAGAAACTTCCGTTGACGCCGCGCCTGTCGCGATGTGATGGTACGGCCGCCTGGTCATGGACATGTCGTCCTCGGTCATCGGTATGTCGTCCGCCTGCCGTGCCAAGCCCCACCTCGTCGGAGACAGCAGGACGACGACAGGACGCTGCCCCGACCCGGCGTTCCACCAGAACCTCCGTCGGCGCACTCGCTACCCCCTCAAGGAGCCATGGTGTTACGAAGACTCGCGGTGGCCGGTGTATCGCTCGCCATCACCCTCGCAACGGCGGTGCTGACCGCAGCACCCACGGCAGCGGCCGCACCGCAGGCGCAACCGGCCACCACGCCACCCGTCGTCGGCAGGGCCGCGGTCGGCGACGCCCCGGACATCGACGTGGCCAAGGTCCAGGCACATCTCACCGAGCTGAACGCCATCGCGACCCGCAACGGCGGCACCCGCAAATCCAGCGGCCAGGGCTACCGGGAATCCGTCGCCTACGCCAAGAACAAGCTCCAGGCGGCCGGCTACACGGTCACCGAGCAGCCCTGCACCTCCGGCTGCTCCACCGGCGCCGGACCCAACCTGATCGCCGAATGGCCCCAGGGTGACACCGGCACGGTGTACATGTTCGGCTCCCACCTCGACAGCGTCGGGGCCGGACCCGGCATCAACGACAACGGCTCCGGCTCGGCCGCACTGCTGGAGACGGCTCTCACCCTCGCGGAGCAGAACCCCGCCATGGCGGCCCGGGTCCGCTTCGGCTGGTGGACGGACGAGGAGCAGGGACTCAACGGCTCCGACTTCTACGTCAGTTCCCTGTCCGCCACCGAGCGTTCGAAGATCAAGGCGTACTACAACTTCGACATGATCGCCTCGACCAACGGCGGTTACTTCATCAACCACGTCAACTCCGCCGCCGCCCAGCCGATGAAGGCGTACTGGGATTCCCTCAACCTCCAGCCGGAGGAGAACACCGAGGGCGCCGGCCGCTCCGACGACTACTCCTTCGAGCAGGAGGGCATCGCGACATCCGGGTACGCGATGGGAGCCGGCGCGAGAAAGACCTCCGCGCAGGCGGCCAAATGGGGCGGCACGGCCAATCGCGCCTACGACTCCTGCTATCACCAGTCCTGCGACACCACCAGCAACATCAACAGCACCGGACTGAACCGCAGCGTGGACGGCATCGCCTACACCCTCTGGAAGCTCGCCGTCGCCAACTCCACCCCCGCGAACGACTTCTCCCTGGCCGTCGCCCCCACCACGGGCAGCGTCGACCCGGGCGGCACCGCCACCAGCACGGTCTCGACGGCGACCACCAAGGGCTCCGCCCAGACCGTGAAGCTGTCGGCATCCGGCACCCCGGCAGGCGTCACCGTCTCCTTCAGCCCCGCCTCGGTGACCTCCGGCGGCAGCTCCACCATGACCGTCGCCACGGCGCCGAGCACGACCCCCGGCGCATACCCCCTCACCCTCACCGGCACCGGATCCGTCGCCCACAGCACGACCTTCACCCTGACGGTCAAGGGGACAGGAAGCTGCACCGGCCAACAGCTCCTCACCAACGGAGGGTTCGAGAACGGCACCGCACCCTGGACGGGTGACACCGGCACGATCGGTGCCCACTCGGGCCGGTCCGCCCACAGTGGCAGCCGGTTCGCCTGGCTCGGCGGCTACGGCTCCTCCGCCACCGACTCCCTCAGCCAGTCGGTGACCCTGCCCTCCGGGTGCGCCAAAGCCACCTTGACCTACTGGCTGCACATCGACACCGACGAGACCGACCGCGTCGCCTACGACACCTTCAGGGTCAAGGTGGGCAACACCACCCTGACAACCCTCTCCAACACCGACGCCACGACCGGCTACACCCAGCGCACCCTGGACCTGACCCCCTACATCGGACAGCAGATCACCCTGACCTTCACCGCCACCGAAGACGCCAGCCTCCAGACCAGCTTCGTCATCGACGACGCAGCCCTGCAGACCGGCTGACTCCCAACTACCCGGAGGGGCACGGCACCTGCACACCGCCGCTTGCCCCTCCGGCGCTCACCGGCCGCTGACCCCGGGCGGGTCGGCAAGCAACGTTTCCCACCGTCTCCGGCCCCGTAAAGGACTCGCGCAGTAGTGGACGGACGAATTCCCACGCCCCGCCGTTGGGGATGCGGGGAGCCACTGCCGAGCCTAGGGTCGCACATGGATTCCGAAGGTTCGGATTCTCAACGTCTGGAATTCGAAGGTTTCTTTCCCGGTGGTTCAGGGACTCGGAGTGATCATGAGGTGGAGTCTGCGCGGCAGATCTGGGAAAACGGATCCCGGCGTCGGGAGTCCGCCCCCAGAAGGCGGCGGCGATGGGCATACGGCAAAAACAGTCACGCTCATCGCCACCGTGGTCGGAGCGATCGCAGCCGCAGTCGGAATCGCATTCGCCTGGCCGGAGACCTGGTGGCCGCGGAGCCCGGAAGGCCCCAAGGTCAGCGTGCGTCAGATGGGTTTCCAACGATACGTGGTACCACGCGCGAGCAATCAACTGAAGGGTGCGCCCCAGATCTCCAACCCACGCTGCACAAAGGGTGCACACACCGCATGGCTCGAATCATTGGGTGGTGTACCGACCGGCACGCATATGAGTGTCTTCCTGACCAGTGAGCGCACGGAGTCCGTAGTGGTCACAGCATTTCTCCCACGCGTCAAAAAGATCCCAATACACCGTGTCGACCCTTGACATGAAAGAGCGTCGAACAGTCGCTACTATTCCCCTCGGAGCCACTGCGTACGCCGCAGCCATCAGTCCGGACGGTCGGCGACTTTATGTCGGGGTACTGGACTCGGAGAGTTCCGATGATCATGTGCTGACCATTGACACGGAAACGAACACAGTCATCGGAAAGACTGTTCCGGTCGGGGGCGACCCCATTGCCCTTGCGGTATCTCCACGAGGAAACCGGCTCTACGTGCTGAACAATACTTCGGGCGGCGTCTCTGTCGTCGCTCTACCGTACCTGTGACCGGGGACGGCGACGGCTACGCCCCCGCTCCTGCGGCCGGCCGATATGGGCATGGGGCGACTTCACTCGGTTGCCGGAGCCGTCGCACTCGATCCGCTGCTGACCGCCGTCGGCCTCAGCGGCAGGTGATCCACCACCCGAGATCACAGGAAGACGACCCCTAGTGACCTGAGTCGGAGATTCTTCGTTGGTTTGGTGTGAATCATCGTGGCCCGAAGATCCCGCCGTTGTCGGTAACGGATGCCCAGCAGGC
>NZ_JBFAIP010000202.1:0-4747 GCF_040654775.1 Streptomyces sp. NPDC050636 | reverse complement strand
GGACCCGCCCGGTGGGAGCGGACCCGCAGCGCTCTGAAAATCGGCTGGGCCGTGACCATGCCGTGATAGTAACGGCATGTGAGTCGCCGACCGCTTCCGACGATCTGAACGGGAAATGAAATACCGCCGGCCCGCCACCGCTCCGGATGCGAACGCTCATCCTCCTGGCGGCGCTGACCTGCACGGACATCGCCACCGAACAGCGGGCCGTCCCGACCTGAGAAGACGACTGTGTGACGTGTAACACTCCTGCCACAGCATGCCTGATACCCGCAGCGGGTATCAGGCCCTGCTACCAATCCGACGGCGACATCTGCCGGATTCTCCGGTCATTTGACTGCTCGTGCCGTCGAGGGCGTGGGTGTGCGCGAGAGCGCGATCATGGCGGCGTCGTCGCCCAGGCTGCCGTCGCTGTGGGCGACCAGGTCATCGCGGATGTGTCGCAGGAGTGCCTCGGAGCCGTCCCCGTCCCACGAGGCGATGCGCTCGGCGAGCGGGTAGAAGGCGCCTGCGCGATCGCGGGCCTCGATGACGCCGTCGGCGTAGAGCAGCAGGAGGTCGCCGGCCGCGAAGGGGAAGGTTTCGACGCGATAGCCGGGGTCCGTGAATTCGCCGAGGTCCAGCGGTGGTTCGGGTTGACGGACTTGGAGTGGTGTGACCTGGCGATGGCGTATGAGTAGGGGCGGGGGTGCCCGCAGTCGACCAGGTGGATCACGGGCTCGGCGTCGGGAGCAGAGGTCGTGGTCACGATGGCCAGGGAGGCGTTCTTCCTCGCCGTATCGCTCATGAGCGAAGCGCTTTCGAGGCGCGCGTCGGTGCATCCAAGGATGAGGTGCGGGCTCTTCTGCCGAGCCTCCCTGACCTGCCGCTGGGAAGCGGGTACTAGCTCCACTGACGCTACGTGAGTGCAACCGCAATGCCCCGCCGGAGCATTTCCGGCGGGGCTTCTGAGCGCGTCGTGCTAGGACGGCGTGCAGGGTCTGGCGCGGGCACTGGTTCGAAGACCGTGCTGACCGACGTCGGCCCGTGGAGGTGAAGGTGCCGCGGGACACAGCCGGCACCTTCGAGCCGCAGATTGTCAGGAAGCGGCAGCCCCGTCTGATCGGTGTCGACTGGATCCGCGCGGTCCGGTGCCGGCCACTTGGAACCGCCATGTGGTCGGGAGGCGAATGGCCATGGCCCGTACGCCCAGCGCCCCACGCACCGGCCGGCGTCCGCCTGGTGGGGAGGTCGTCTGCCTGAGCCGGGCGAGTCGGCTCGCGACGAGCCGCGGGCGGTCGCCGTCGTGAGCGGACAGCTCATGCGGCGGAGCCGGTCAGCGGTCGGGCGGGAAGTGGTCACCGAACATCGGCAGGCCGCTGGCGGACTCGGCGTGGGTCGCCTCATCCTGTAGGACGTCCCAGTGTTCGGCGAGCTTGCCGTTTTCGATGCGCACCACGTCGGCCGCCACCGAGGCGGCGGGGCTGCCATTGCCGCTGAAGCGGCCGTAGAGCATGACGTGATCGCCTTCGGCGAGGACGAGCTGGTGTTCGTAGCGCAGGGTGTCCGGCAACGAGCGGATCAGGTTGAACAGACCCGCGCGTCCTGGTGCGATGTGCGCGCTGTGCTGGATGTAGCGCTCGGACCAGAAATCTTCGGCGGCGACGTAGTCACGCTTGTTGAACAGCGTGTCGAACGCTTCCAGCACCAGTGCCTTGTTCTGTTCAGGAGTAGTCATGTGGTCCTCCACGAGGTAGCCGCTGCATCCCCTCGCCTTTCACCATGTCGATTGACTGGCCCCCACCCTGCCGCAAAGTGCACGTGGCTGATCCACGCCTCGCCGACTCCTACTCGGAGTCGAGGAAGAGTTTGGCGTGCTTGACGAACAGCTCGGGTACTGGTGATGAGCGCCGTGGTTGGCGTCGGGGTAGAGGATGAGCTGGGCGTTGGGGGCGTGCTGCTGCAGCAGATAGGAGTTGATGGTGGGGATGATGATGTCGTTGTTGCCGTTGACGATGAGGGTGGGCTGCTTGAGGCCGGCCAGGTAGCCGTAGGTGTCGTCCTTGCGCGCGCCCCAGGTGCCGATCGCTGCCGCCTGGGCCTGTACGGCCTCCGGGGCGACGGGCGCGTCGCGGTCGAATCGGGCTGTGATCCGCTCGACCGAAGCGCCGGTAGGCGTACCGGACCCCGCCGGCTTCTACGAACTGGGACGGAACTGTGTCGTGTGTGTATCGCAGCATCGCCGTACGCCTTCTCGGCGCGAAGTAATGGGTAGGTAGGACGATCGATTTGTTCAGAGCCGTTTCACTCACGATCGGGTCAACCAACCGGCGCGAAGCGAAACGCCAACCTCCCTGCCTGGACAGGTCAGTTGGCGGTGTGACCGCCGTCGACGTTGAGGATGTGCCCGGTGATGAATGAGGCTTCGTCCGATGCAAGGAAGACGATCGCGTCGGCAAGCTCCTTCGGGAGGCCGAGGCGACCCAACGGAACATCCGCCACCAGAGCCGCTTTGTTCTCCGGTATGCCGGTAAAACGGGTCAGCATGCCGGTGTCTGTAGGGCCAGGCGCCACGCCGTTCACGCGGATTCCAGACTTGGCGAGCTCGAGCGCCACGGACTTGGTGATGCCTTCGACGGCATGCTTGCTGCCGGCATAGAGGGAGGCTCCCGCCGCACCCTCGTGCCCGTAGGTCGAGGAGATGTTGATGAAGCCGTCTACCAGATCGCCCTGACCTGGTCATATACGTCCGGACGGCCTCCTGGCCTGCGCGTATGCATCTTTCAGGGGCTTTCAGCTTCATGCCGCGTTACGTAGCCGCTTCTCCCCAGGCACTCCCCAGGCGGCTTCGTTCTCCCCAGATTCTCCCCAGGGCAGCGCTCGCTGGGGAACTCGGCCACAGCTTCAGGGGGCCGCCGCCGCGCCAGCTCTCACCGTACTTGCACGAGGCGTGATGCGGCGGCCTCAACCAGGGGTGGATCGATGTCGGCAATCCGCCCATCGTCGGTCTTCCGAGCGGGAGGCTGCCGTTCGCCGCATGGGGCGCACTCCCGCCGCCTGCGGGGGTACGGGGCTGGCACACCGGTCCGTCCTCCTAGCGCGCCGCGACGGGGCACAGCACCTTCCGTCCGGTGTCGAGGAGCGCACCCGCCTGTATCGGCGCGCCCGCAGTGGGTACAGGCCAGTTCGCCAACCAGACCGCCGTGCCCGACCTCCCTCAGCACGTCCAGCAGGCGAGGCAGAGCCAGTGGACGGTGCGAGGTCGGGGCGCTCAGGCTGGCAGGGGTTCTCCTCCAGGTACGACGTGTCCAGTTTCCGCACCGGGCGGGTTGCTCGCGCTCCGGCTCGTCGCAGCAGTGCCTCGGCCTGCCCGCCGGCGACCGGGAGGGCTGCCCCGAGGCGGGCCACCACCCGGGCCCGTGTCTCGTCGCGTGCCCGGGCCACGGCGAGATTGCGCTCGCGCTGGGGTTGGTCCGTCATGGGCGGTCCGGATGGCGGTCCGTGGTGCGGCGTGGGCCGATCTCCACCGGCGCCGTCGACCTGTCGGCGGCCTTGCGGACCTCCTGATTGACGACCTTGGGCTGGATCAGGTCGTTCGGGGCGCACTCCAGGATGTCGCAGAGAGCGACCAGGCTGTCCATGCTCAGTCGTTCCTCTGCATTCGCGACGGATCGGGCACCGGAGTCAGGGGAGTTCGTCTCCGCCATGGGGCTCGCCCGGTTGAACGGTGGCTGAGCGCGAGATACCTAGCGTCGTTTGAAGTTCAGCCAGTTGTATGTGCATAGCCAGGAGGTTCTTCGTCTGCTGGTGGTACAGCGCTCATAGTGGTGCTGACCTGCTGCAATGGTGGCTGTGACTGTTGTGGGGAGAGCGTTGGTCCGTGCATGGTCCGGATCTTGGCGTCAGCTACCCCATTGCTGGGCCAGGGCTGTCGGCAGCGCCCAGGAGGGCGACAGTCACCAGGCCGCCGGCGCATGACCAGGAACAGCGCGGCGTGACGATCCTCGGCCGGCTCGACCGTGACCGTTACCACTGCCCTTCGCGGGAACCGCCGCCTCCGCAGCTAGGGCATAGGAGGGGTCGGTGTGCAGGAGACGAGGGGCGTATTGACCCGCGCCGGGAACCGGAGCCCGCAGCGCCCCCGGCCCGCGCGGGGCGGCCCATCGGCCGGGCCCGCATGCCCGACTGGCGCACCGGCCGGACCATCGATGACCTCACGCCCCTGGCGCGGGGGAGGGGGGACCTTCCCGACCGTGAGTCCGCCCCGGCGGTGCTGGGGAAGGCCGCCGACCAGGCCGCCTACGCTTACACCACCGAGGACCAGGAGGACGGAGCGGAGGACGGGCAGGAAGAAATCTCTTCCGGCCGCTGCCGGGCTGCGCTCCGCAAGCGCGTCCGATCCGGCGTCCCGGCGCAGTCGGGCGGCAGCGGGTGGCAACCGATTCCGATCAGGATCAGGCGATTCCGATCAGGGTCCGGTTGCTCTCCCACTGCCAACCGCAGGCCGCCGTGCAGAGGCGACGACTACTGGCCGAACAGCTGTGTGCTCGCCAGTTCTCTGTAGAGCGCGTCACCCGCCATGAGCTCGGCGTGGGTGCCGACTGCCCGGACCTGACCCGCCTCCATGACCACGATCCGGTCCGCTCTGGTCACGGTGGACAGCCGGTGTGCGACCACCAACACCGTCGTACCGTGGGCGGTTTCGGTGATGGTGTCGCGCAACGCCGCCTCGTTGGCCGCGTCCAGTTGGGAGGTGGCCTCGTCCAGC
>NZ_JBFAIP010000201.1:0-4781 GCF_040654775.1 Streptomyces sp. NPDC050636 | reverse complement strand
GCACCCGCTTCGCATGGCTCCCGGAGCCGGCCGGCTGCCCGACGACCGGCCCCGCGTGCCGGGTGTGCGGGGTGAATCCGCGCAATCATCCGCAACTTCGTTGAGGGCTGTCCGGCAGTCTCCGTAACGTCGAAGATCACCGACCCCCGGCGCCGGGAAGGAGCGAGACCTCATGCGGGAACGCACGAACATCAGCGCTGATGCTGTGCCACAGGGCCGGGGCCTTCAACAGCCTGGCTACGGAGTCCCGTCCTCGGCTTTGCTGGCCCGCTCCGACCGTGGTCTCGCCCGGTTCCTCGCCGCCACCGGCGGCGCCCAGCACGACGCCGACCGGCACACCGAGAGCCGACCGCACGGCCCCAACCCCACGCCAGCGAGGCCCCGATGAGCACGCACACGGTCTTGTATGACCCCGAGGGACGCATCGAAGGGGAGCTCCCCCTGGACCGAGCCCCCAACAAAGCACTCATCACCGCCGTCCTCGCCTGGACCAACCCGGCCCTTGAGCCCCGCGACTACGCGCAGATCGCCCTGCAACTGACCTGACACGCCCGCGCTGTGGCCGCCGACGTCCAGCGCCACGCCAAGCTGCTCCCCGCGGACAACGGCCGGCGGGCGCTCGCCGAAGTCGTCCTGAGCGAGGCCGACCGGCGACTGTCCGTCCCGCTGGAAGGCACCGCCCGCTGCGTACAGGTCCGCGCCCGACTCGTGCAGGCGCTGTACCAGAGGCTCGACCGTCTCACGCAGCCCGCACAGCCTCCGCCCCCTAATCCGGGCGACTTCACCCACCAGGCGTACCGGGCCGAGTGGGGGCCGGTGAACGACAGGTTCTGGATCGAGGCCAAGGAGACCGAGCGGCGCTGCCAGGCCCTCGACGGGGTCTACGCCCAGATCGGCGTCACTGAGCGAGGAAAGAAGGCAGCCGTCTTCTCCGCTGCGGTGTAGCCTCCGGCTCCTCAGCGGAGAGCGGTTTCGGCGGAGAAGCGATCCGATCCGGCTCCAGCCCCACCTTGTGCGGATGCACGCACGCCGGCGTCCGGTCGTCCAGGGTGTACCGGAAGCCGTCGGCCGGGTCGAACGGGCACTCCCAGGACGGCCGGTCGTACACGACGAACGCCTCTCGCGGCAGCCGCTTCGATGGGCAGATGCCGCACGCTGGATGGTCCTCGCCCTGGGCGAAAGGCTCGCTCATGGCGGCACGGTAGCGGAGCAGGGCACCGGCCATCTCCGGAATCACACGAACGAGAACGGCGCCCACCTCGGACACATCCTCAGGGTGGGCGCCGTCATCGCATCGGGCTCAGCCGACCGAGCACGCGGCGCCCTGCAGGGAAGAGAGGCCTTTGGTCACCCGCAGGGGTGGTTTTGCCATCAACGGCGAACCGCAGCTGGCAATCGGATCGTGGAGGGGGCATGAACGAGCGAATCGACGAGCAGCATTTTGCCCAACCTGGTCTGCTGGTGCTGGACATCACCGCTGCCGACGAGGCGACGGCCCGCGCCGCGATAGCGGACCTGGATGCGATGTGGATGACCTTGGGCGTCCCCCGCGTCCGGCGTGTGCCTGGCGAGGCGGGCGTCCAGGCCCGCGTGTATGCCGCGCTGCGCCGTCCGGCCGGCCCGGACGACACCGCCCAGGCCGCTAGCGGAGGAGCAGGGTTGCAGGCCAAGCTCGATGTCCGGGCGATAGACGTGGCACGCCTGTACGCCGGCCATGAGCGCCTCCACGGCCTGTTCCCGGGTGATCGCTGAGCCCTTCGCCGCCACGCAATGACCTTG
This sequence comes from Streptomyces sp. NPDC050636, assembly GCF_040654775.1. Classification (NCBI taxonomy): domain Bacteria; kingdom Bacillati; phylum Actinomycetota; class Actinomycetes; order Kitasatosporales; family Streptomycetaceae; genus Streptomyces; species Streptomyces sp. NPDC050636. Next base: position 3,002 of record NZ_JBFAIP010000201.1, on the reverse strand, counting down.
GTGAACAGCTCACCTGCCGTGACGCGGTGGTGGTGTGCCCGCGGGCCTACTTCATCAACACGGCCAAGGCGGACGATCGGGCCCCCGACCCCTCGGACGGTCTCCGGGTGGATTCCGCGGCACCCCGAAAGCTTCACAGAGAGCTAACAACTCCGGCTCAAGGCCGTGCTGGCCCAATGCCCGGAAGTGGACGCCCTCACCGGGCACGTCCGGTCCTTCGCCCGGATGCTCACCGAGAGGGAGGGCGGACGGCTACCGGAGTGGCTCGACGCCGTCCGGCAGCACGACCTGCCCACCATGTACACCCTCGCCGCCGGCATCGACCGCGACGCCGTCACCGCCGGCTCAGGCCGTGCGGCTCACCCGCGCACAGCTCCGTCCGCCCTCAAACGTGCCGGTCGCAGCCGTGGCATCGAAGCTGAGACCGAGCGGCTCGCGAGATCTTCCGGGGCGACTACGCGAGCCAGCCGTGGCTGGTCGAGGACGCGCAAGGCAAGCAGGCCCTCGCCCTCCTGCGACAGTTGGAAGCCTCCTGCCTCGCGGCTGACGAACTTACCGAGGCGGTCGAGGTGTCCTTTCTCCAACACCCGGACGCTGAGGTGATCTTGAGCTTCCCCGACCTCGGGGTTCGGCTCGGTGCCCGGGTGCTCGCCGAGGTCGGAGACGACCGTCAGCGGTTCGCTGAGGCCCGCGGCATGAAGGCATACGCGGGATCCGCTCCCGTCACCCGCGCATCTGGGAAGAAACACCATGTCGGACGCCGCATAGTGAAGAATGACCGGCTCAACCACGCCGGCTATCTGTGGGCCTTCCCGCTCTGCGGTTCTCACCCGGAGTCGAGGCCGACTACCGTCGCCGACGCGAGCAAGGAGACTGGCACGCAGCCGCTCAGCGGCACCTGTTCAACCGCATGATCGGGCAGCTCTACGACTGCCTTCAGACCGGCGAACTGTTCGACGAGCACATCGCGTAGCTCGGCCAGCTCTTCACCCGCTGGTCGATCCGCAAACTTGCCGCCTACCTGCGCCGCGTGCACGGACGCGTCATCTGCGTCGGCCGTGAAGCCAGACCGTGCCCCAGCGATCCGCGTCGTGGCGGCGACGCGCGGCCCCGGGACGGTGCCCGCGACGCGATAGCAGATCAGTCTGGAGGGACGAGGAACCCCTCGGTCACGAGCCGCACCTTGTCCACGACCTCTTCGTCTCCGAGGCGCAACGCGGTGTTGGCGGCGACGAGTACCGCATCGAGCTGGAAGGCAGCTAGGTCGGCGTCGAGTTGGGCGATCTCTCCGGTGCCGACGGCATGGCGCAGCTCGTCGGCGATGAGGTCACGCCAGCCGTGTTGGCAATCGAACAGCACGTCACGTACGGGGCCGGGGCGGCTGTCGAAGCCGGCCAGGTTCGCCGCCCAGAAGCACCCACCTGGGAACAGCGGCACCGACGCGTACTCAATCCACCGTTCGATCAGCGCGCGTACCCGCGCCGCGCCACGGGGCGCGGTCTGCGCGGGGCGGACGACCGCGTCCTCGAACACGTCACGTGCGCACTTGACTGCCGCGACCTGCAGGTTCTCCTTCGTCCCGAAGAGAGTCTGCACGCCGCTCTTGCTGATCCCGAGGTCGGTGGCCAGCCGGCCGATGCTGAGCCCGTCCAGTCCTTCCAGCGATGCCACGTCCACGGCATGGCGGACGATCGTCCGCCTGGACCGCACACCACGCAGCACCCGCCGATCTGACGTCAGCACCTCGGCCTCGTCGGTCTCGTCGGCGGAACGGGCATCGTCCCGCTGCTCCATTTCGCTCATTGCCCCATCCTGCCGGATTCCTCTTGCCAATAACGTACGACCGATCGTACGTTTACTTTCTGAGGCGGGCAATCAGGAGGTGTGTGCGACTTGGACAGGCGTCGAATGTTTGAGCTGGCACAGGCGTTGGCCACCGCGAAGAGTGGGCAGGACGTGCCCGCGGCTGTGGAGCTCTTCCACCGGGACATGGTCCTGGAGGCTCCGGCTTTCGGGACGAGGGCTCAAGGCCGGGCCGCGAACGAAAAGGCGCTGGCTGGGTTCTTCGCCTCCTTCCCTGACTACCAGGTCGCTCTCGAAGGCCACTCTGCCGACGGCGACGCACTGGTCTGCTGGGGGACGGTGAAGATGACGATGACGGGTGACCGGTTCGGCGTGCACCCCAACGGCAGGCGAGCCGAGCTGCCGGTGTTCATTCAGTTCGCCTTCAAGGACGGCCTGATCGCAGGCGAGCGATTCTTCTTCGATCTGTCGGAGCTCTGCGCTCAGTCAGGTGTCTCGACGGACGCGGTCAGGCGAAAGCTGTTCGGAGCAGCCGCGATCGTGCCCTCCACTCCTGAGATCGAACCAATTCAAAGGTGAGGGGACATGGCAGCAGACGCTCGGCTGCAAGACATCGACGAGATCAAGACGATGCATCTCTTCGACATGGCCGTGGACTTGAACCCGCGGCTGGACATCGGCCCCGGCCCGTTGGGCCGACGGGTTCTCTTCGGCTCCGCCGGAGGGACGTTCGAGGGGCCAAGACTACGCGGAGAGGTGCTGCCCGGGGGTGGGGACTGGACGTTGTTCCGCCCCGACGGTGTGATGACCCTCGACGTCCGACTGACGTTGCGGACGTACGACGGCGACCTGCTGCACATGACCTACGGCGGCCGCTGGGTCACCCCGCCCGAACTGCGAGCCAACATGGCCGATCCTGCCACGAGGCACCAAGTCGACCCCGCCCGCTATTACTTCCGAACGAACCCCCTCTTCGAAACGGGGGCGAAGCGATACGCATGGCTGAACGACGTCGTCTGCGTGGGCTCGGGCTATCTGATCGAAGGTGGAATCGCGTACAAGGTCTCACAAGTTGTGTGAACGACCTCTGCGACAGCAGGAGAAGCGACAAGTGAACCACCGACCCACGCCACGGCGTGCTCTTCCGAGCCGGTGAACATTCCCGGTCAGGGCACTAGTAGGGCTTGGTCAGGTTCACT
>NZ_JBFAIP010000200.1:0-4798 GCF_040654775.1 Streptomyces sp. NPDC050636 | reverse complement strand
TCGATGGCCAACGAAGTCGCGGACCTGCGCTGAGCCTGCGCCTACAGCGGCGATGAGGCGCCGCGGAGTGTACGCTCAGCCTCCCGCAGAAGGACTGCCAGGGCGGACTCGTCAACACCCATCAGGTCGGCGACCTCCACCAGTGGCATCCCCAGGCGGTAGCGCAGCAGGACAGCGTCTGCCTGACGAACAGGGAGCACATCGTGCAAGGCATCCACGTCGACTGCGTCGGCTGAGGCAGACCGGACAGCGGAAACAGCATGGCTCAGAACGCGCCAGGAGACTGCGGATGGGCATGAACTGCGAAGCACATCAGCCCAGATGGCCGACAGAGCACCGAAGGCCGCCATCACTGCGCCGCGGCCAGCGCTCCCCCTCCCGAGACGAACCTCGGCATACCGCAGGTATCTCTGCTCATACAGCAGCTGAAACGCGGCGAACCCCCGCGACGCTGATGCCGCCACGTTCCCACTGCGCTCATCCGTCGGCAGCCAAGGTATGGGGCAGGAGTGTGGCGTACGGGTCATCGCGATCTCGCTTCCCTCGACAGGGCTCTCGGCGTCCCCGCAGGTCACGGCGAACCGGTGCCGGCGTCGGGGCCGACATCCGGTAGTGCGGAACGTGGCAACCCCCCAGGAGGGAAGAGAACCTGCGAGGCGAGGAACGCGTAGTGAAACTCCTCCCACAGTCGCCGGAAGTCACCGGGGCGCCCGCCCAGCCTCGCTATGAGCGCGCCTGTCGTCGCCCAGTCGGGGACGACGTCTCCCCGAAGTACCTCGCCAACGGCAGCAGCTGACAACTCTCCCTCGACGCTCAGCTGCTCCAGGTCAGGGCAGGCAGCTGCCAGATACAGCCCTCGAAGCGCGTCCTGCAGGCGCTGGGCCGCACCCTCTACCGTCTGCCGCGACGGGTAGGCCACGCCCTGCGCGCTCTCCCACAACACCCGCAGCTCCGCTGCGTTGCCCCCGAAGATCGTCGCCAGCATGTGCACGACCGGCCAGCTGGGCACCCGCTCACCCGCCAGGACGCGCGAGACATAGGACGGGGACAGATCCGCCTGCTGCGCCGCGTCTTGGATGGTCAATGTGCTCTTGCGCTGCAGATACGACAGAGCCGACGCCAGCTTCTGTGACGCACCGCCCGCGGGCGCAGCCGACGGAGCGGGGTCCACCGACTCTGCGGCGTGCCGCGGCCTGCTGATCCGATGGGAAGGGCAAGGGCAGCGCTCTTGTGCACGACGTGCAAGGAGGCGCTTGACCTTGCGCTCGCCCCACCGGTCCCGAGCCGTTTCGATACTGACACCTGCCGCAGCAGCCACGGCATCCCAGCCGGTGCCGTCCGCCCTGGCATCGTGCACTGCCGCAGCCGTGTAGTAGCCGACCTCACGGGTCACGCTGTTGGCGTGCTCCAGCAGCACCGGCAAAGGGGACCGTTGGTGCTCTGCCTCAAGGAGACGGGCCGCCAGGACGTGGACGTTTTCGGAAATCGGCCCTCCCCACGGGCAGGCGTCCACGGGCTGACGGGGGGCGGACTTGCCGTCACGTTGCCGCTGTGCGCGTCGGCGGCACGCTTTGTCGCAGTAATCCTTCTTACGCCCCGGGCCTGTCCGCTGCAGGAACCGGCGGCCACAGTGCGCACAACGTCTGTAGCCGGATGGAGTATTCACCTTCTGTTTCTCTCTCCCACTCGGTACTTTCTGCGACAGCACGCAGCGCAAAGAACATTCACGGCTCGCGTGCCGACCAGCCATTGGCAGGGCGCCCTGTCCCTGAGCGGAGCGTCGCCCAGGGACAGGGACTCAGTGCCTCACTTGAAGCGAAGCCGCAGGTAGCGAACGGAAGACAACCCGGCAATCCCGGCCAGCGCCAGAAGGAACGCCCTGTCCCAGGAAGCCGGCACGGCACCCTCCGTGAGAGCCGACACCACGATGACCACCACGATGACGGCGCTCAGACGCAGCGTGACATCAAAGGCATGCACCACACAGGTTTCGGCATGCGAAACCGGAGGAATGCTAAATTCACGCGTCGCCGGGGGCAGGGAAACAGCACCTCGGCGAAACCGGTCGATCATCACATCTCCTGTATCGATCGCAACATAGCCCCGGGGAGTGGCTGCAATCCACCCCCGGGGTTCCTCCGTTGGGAGGGCGTTTGACGCTACATCGCCGACAACGCCTTCCGCTATCGCTCAAAGACTCCGTGCAAATCACCTCCCGTCTTGAGTCTTTGGCCTGCTCTCTGTCGCTCGCATGCGTCCGATTCGAGAATCGCTCAACTCTGAAAAAGATGCGATCAAAAAAGGTCGTGAACCTCATCAGTTCGCTCATGGAGCGAAGGCTTGCCGCAGATTACGCAACATCGGCCACCTGTCCGCCGGTGTTGTGATTAGCGAGAAGTGTGAGAGGTGGGGGTCGAGAGTTGCACCCTTTCGGGTGAATGTGGGCCCTGGATGCACGTGCAGATGCAAAAAAATCCGGGTCTCGCCACGGAACGCGAGGCCTTCGGGGACATGCTCGGCAGGCATCGAACCCGTGCAGGACCTACTCCTTCGGGCTCATGCAGCACGTCCGACTCACTTGCTGGGCCGGCCACCGGGGAGTGAGCCCCAACCAGAGTTGGCGCACTTCGACCGGGCTGGTCGATCGTGCGGCCACGGTGATGGACGCCAAAGCCGGCACACGGCGACTTCACCCTCGCCGCTACGTGTTGCGAGGCGACCAAACACGGATCAACTTGTCATAGGTGCCGACAGGCGGCAGCGCGGCAGCAACACGCAGCACAAGGCTCTTCTCATTGGCGAGGAGACTTCCTGCGATCGCCGCTCGGGGCGAGTTCGAGGGCACTGGCCAGGGCGTGGACGAGCGCGGCATGCGCAGGCAGATCGCCCGGCCGCTCGTCGCTGAAACCATTCAGGATGGCGGTGGTTGTGCTCCGCAATCCGCAATCCGCAATCCGCAATCCGCAATCCGCATACGCGTGCGATGTGCACGAAGTCCGAAGGCGCTGGCTCGATGCCCCGCTGGCTTCGGCCGTTGCGCATATCGGCTCAACGGGCGCTGTCCAGTGCGACGAACCACGCTTCAGACGCCAACTACACCGCTACGGTCGCTCCGTGAAGGAACCTGTGATCGGCGAATCTGGCCCCTTCATCCCATGCTCCCGATCGATTACATCGAGACGCTGCCGCAACTGACGGCATATGCCTGCTTCTACCTTCGCGACCACGTCGTAGGGAGTGAGTGCTTCTAAGGGGTGTCCCGTAATTGATCTTCGGCGTGCTGAGTGGCCTGCTGGTTTCTTCGTCACCCCGCGAGGGTGAGGTTGTGCAGGCGGGCGATGCCGAGCATCGCGTGGTGAACGCCGTCGCCCTTGAGACGGCAGTCACGCAGGATCTTCCAGGTCTTCATGCGGGCGAAGGCATGCTCGGCTCGGGCGCGGACCTTGCGGTGGGAGGCGTTGTGCTCTTCCTTCCAGGCCGGGAGTTCGGCCTGGCCGCGTTCGCGGCGATGTGGGATGACCAGGCCGGTTCCCCGGTAGCCGCCGTCCGCGATGACCGTGGTGCGGCCGACGGCGTCCTTGGCGCCGGACAGCTCCCACGCCTTGCAGTCGTTGCGGTTGCCGGGCAGCGGCCGGCCGACGGCGACGACGAGCCGGGTGTCGGCATCGATCACGACCTGGTGGTTGGTCGAGTACCGGTAATTCTTCGACTGCTCGGCAACACTGTGATCACGTGTGGGGACCAAGGTGCCGTCCACGATCAGCACCGTGTCCTTGCGGAACCGCTTGCGTTGCTGGAGGGCGAGCGCGGGTCCGAGGTGGTCGATGACGCGGTCGGCCGCGGACTTGGACACCCCGAACAGCGGCGCCAGTTGGCGCAGGGTCAGGTTCGTCCGCCAGTAGGCGGCGACCAGCAGAACGCGGTCCTCCAGCGGCAGGCTCCACGGCCGGCCCTTGCGCACAGGATCTGCACCTTCTCGCCGCAACGCAGTGATCAGCTTGCCGAACTGACGCGGGCTCAGCCCGGTGAACGGGGCTATCCAAGACGGCTCCGACGCCGTGATCACACCAGCCACGGCAAGATCATCTCACCGTGGCCAGCAGTTACGGGACACCCCTTAGTGCGCGACTACCGTCCTGACGCGTCATTTCCAACTCTGTCCACGGACTATGTCGACCAGGTCTGAGGGCAAGAACCTGGATCCGTAGAGACGATCCGGTCACCTGACGAATAGTTCCGGCAACGCATCGAGCCGCTACAGACGCGAGGGTGAAGCTGGGCAAGCCACAGAGTCAGGCCCCATACCCTGCATCACGCGCGACCGAACCCCTCTTGCCGTCGCCAGCCGTGAGAGCGCGCAACTCATTCGCGACTCACGATCCTCTGCGCAAGGCTCTGCACCTCTTCGAAGTCAGCACCGTGGATGTATTCCTTGTCACTCAGCCGCCAATGGCACGCGGCAAGGAAGCCACGCGCTTCCGTTCCCACGCCTGAGCCTTCAGCGAGCGGGGAGACGCCCAGCCATCCACAAGGGAATGACCTTCGTTGGAGCCGATCACCCAGATAAGCGGGTTCGTCCGCTTCGCAAATACATTGCACGCGCCGCGACCGAAGTGACGCCCAATCAGGTTTGACTGACGGTACGTCAGCCAAGTCAGCATGCATCCTGCCAGAGGTGGTGACAGATGATGGCACATGCGCATGCGCCAATCCGCCCTGTACCACCTCTGAGCTGCATAGATGCTGGCCAACCCGCTACACCCGCAACGTTGCCCCAAACCCGGTGCCAATGGAAGCT
>NZ_JBFAIP010000199.1:0-4918 GCF_040654775.1 Streptomyces sp. NPDC050636 | reverse complement strand
GAGCCGGGCGGCAGACCCCATGCTGCGGCTGGAGGCGCGGATGCCGGCCAGCGGCTGACGGCGTGGCAGGGTGGGGGCATGTGCGGCCGATATGTCTCCACCCGCCGTCCGCAGGATCTGGTCGACCTGTTCGACGTCACGCGCTGGGACTTTGATCAAACCCTGGAACCGAGCTGGAACGTGGCCCCCACCGACGACGTGTGGTCGGTCCTGGAACGCGTCGAGCGCGACACTGGCGAGGTCACCCGGCAGCTGCAGCCGCTGCGCTGGGGCCTGGTGCCGTCGTGGGCGAAGAGCCTGAGCATCGGCGCGAAAATGATCAATGCCCGGGTGGAGACCGTGGCGGAGAAGCCGGCCTACCGCCGGGCGTTCGCCAAGCGCCGCTGTCTGCTGCCGGCGGACGGTTTCTACGAGTGGCAGGCTGTCGCGGCGACCAAGACGGCCAAGGCCCGCAAGCAGCCGTACCTCATCGCGCCCGGGGATGGCCAAGTCATGGCGCTCGCCGGCCTGTACGAGTTCTGGCGCGACCCGGCCGTATCCGAGAGCGACGATTCCGGGGCGTGGTGGTCCACCTGCACGATCATCACGACCGAGGCCACCGACGCCGCCGGACGAGTCCACCCCCGCATGCCGCTGGCCATCGCCCCCGACGACTGGAGTGCCTGGCTCGACCCCACCCACGAGGACGCCGACGAACTGCGCGCCCTGCTGGCGGCCCCAGCCGCCGGCCACCTGGACGCCCGCGCCGTGTCCACCGCGGTCAACGACGTACGCAACAACGGCCCCCACCTGCTGGACGAGATCGCCGGTGACCACGCCGATTGAGGCTGGATGCATGCGAGCGTGACACCGCGCACGGCACCACCGGAGGCCGGTCTTCAACGGCGGCCGCTCCGGGCGGGGCGCATCGCATCTCATCGCACCGAATCCTCTCTCATCGCACCGAATCCTCATGGCGCATCGACTGAAGTCGATTTCGACCTTCGGGGGCCGCAGCGTACCCAGAATGAGCGAATAATGAGCGATTGAATATGTGAATGACGAGCGATTCAGTGCGCGATTCGATAGGGTGGGAGTGGAGGTGAGCTGATGGCCAGAGAGGAAGAGGCGCTGTTCAGCGCCGTCGACGCCTTGCTCGAACAGGTCGCGCAGGACGTTCTGCCGGACCCTGCTGAGCGCAAGAGGCTGCGTGAGGCGGCGGGGCTGAGTCAGGCGCAGATCGCCAAGGCGCTGGACGCGCGCCGGGAGGCGGTGGGGAACTGGGAGACCGGCAAGACCGAGCCGAGGCCGCCGAAGCGCGCCGCCTACGCCCGACTCCTGGAGGGCCTCGCCGAGCGCTTCCCCGCCCCGGCCGTCGACGTGCCTGCTGCCATAGAACCGGCGGTCCCGACAGCGTTCACCGACCCGGCGCCGGAACCGGTACAGGCCCCTGCTCCTGCGGCGCCGTCCCACCCGGCGGCGAGCAGCACCAAGCCTTCGACGTCGCGTCGTTCGGCCGGGAAGAGGGCCACTCTGAAGCCCGCGCCAGCGCCGGTCGCGGTCGACGGGCGGTTCGCGAACGGGCCGCTGGCGGTGCTGGGCGGCGACGGATCGGCGTACTGCGTCGGCGGCCTGGTGCTGGACTGCCCGGCCAAGACCTTCCCCGCGCTGGTCGAATGGGCCCTGACCGAAGCGAAGTTGGGCGCCTCCAGGCTCAACCGCAACGGCAAGGACGCCGACCCGCTGATCGTCATCACCGACGCGGCCGCCGAACGGCTCGGGCTCCCGGCAGTCCTGGAGGACCGGCGGGGCCTGAGGCTGCCGGAGGACCACAAGGTCGTCAAACAGATCACCAAGGCCAAGTGGAAGCTGACTCGTCGCGGGTTCGGCCCGTGGCCGCGGATCTACCGCCCTGCCGAGGGCGGAAAGCGGCAGTGCGTGCAGTTCGCGATCCTGCCGTGGGGCGCACTCGACACCCGGTCCTGGGGCGACACGGGGCAGCTGTCGCCGGCCGACGTCGCCGCGGTGCTCGGCTCGTACGCCACCCGCGTCATCACCCCGCGCGGCTCGACCGCCGTATGCGGCCTGGAGCTGATGAGCGCGCTGCGCCCGCCGACCCGCGCGGTCAAGGACGACTCCGGCGCCTGGGTGTCCGGGCCGAACCCCGGCGCACTGACCGAGCCCGTCGATCCCGCACCGCCGGAGGCGCCGGCCGAGCACCCGCTGGTCGCCGCCCTCTACCCCCGCCATCACGTGCGCACCCCGGACCAGGTCATCGATGAGGAGGCGTACGACTGGTTCAGGCCGCTGACCGACCAGGAGTGCACCCAGGGCTACACCCACGCTGTCGGCATCGACGTGAACATGGCCTTCGCCGCGGCCGCCAACCGCCTCGTCATCGGCACCGGCCCGGCAACTCACGTCAGGAGCCCAGCGTTCGATCCGAAGCTGCCCGGCTCCTGGCTGGTGGATCTGTCCCACATCGATCTCGACCCGCGTCTGCCCAGCCCGTTCACGCCGAAGGGCACCCACCCGACCGGGCCGGCCTGGTACTCGACCTCGACCGTCGCCTACGCTGTCGAGCTCGGCCACGCCGTGGCACCAAGCGAGGCGTACGTCCGATACGAGAACGCGGCTTACTTCGACGCCTGGTACACCCACCTACGCGACGCCTACATGGCCACCATGGCCGACCTCGGCGTCACCACCGGCATGAACGAGGAGGACTTCCTCGCCGCGATGGCCCGGCACAAGAGCATCGACTCGGGCCAGGCCGCAGTCCTCTCCGCCATCAAATCGACGGTCAAGGGCGGCATTGGCAAGCTGCGCGAGCGCCCCCAGAGCATCAAGCACAAGTTCGGGGAACGGTGGCCGGCCCTGGAGCGCCCGACCTGGAGCCCCCACGCCAGGGCCGAGCTGATCGGCAAGGCGCGCACCAACATGCACCGCAAGCTCATGGCATGGGCCCGCGTCGGCCTGTTCCCGGTGGCGATCCTGTCCGACTGCGCCGTCTACCTCTCCCACGGCCCCAGCCCACTCGACTTCATGCCGCATACGCCCGACGGCAAGCCGCTGCCCGGCGGATTCCGTCTCGGCGTCAGCCCCGGCATGGTCAAGCACGAAGGAACTCGCGACTTCCTCTGGCTCGCCCAGACCATCGAGGACGAGCAGATCAACCCGGCCCGCCACATCAAGGGCGACGACGCCCCCGACAGCGGAGAGTAGAGACACCCCATGGGCATCCTCGGCGACAGTCTCGACAAGGCCGCCACCGCCACCGCCACCCGGTCGATCCCGAAATCCGCCGGAGCCCAGGTGCGGTTCCTCGTCAAACAGCACAAGGGCTCCACCAAGGCCGTCGCGCAGCTGCTGGGCGTCTCCCAGCGCACCGTCGAGCGGTACGTCAAAGACCAGATCAGGCGCCCCCGAAAGGACCTCGCCGCCCGCATGGAACGCGAGGTCCACCGCCGCTGGCAGCCGAAGGTGCGCCAGAAGGCCCAGCAGAGGGCTGCGGCCACCGGCGGCATCACCATCGAGACTCGGGCCCGCTTCGGGTTCACCGCCGCGCCGGGCACGACGGACGACGGGCGGATCAGGCTGATCGTCCAGCATCTGCCGCCCGCCTTTGCGGCCCGCCTCTTCGATGCCCAGGCGTCGGGCGCCACCGAGCAACAACTGCAGAACATCGCCGCCGAGGGCTTGCAGGAGATCTACTTCAAGGACCGCGGCCGCCGCGCCGACGGACTCCTGGTGGAGTTCACCGACATCGACTACGTAGAACTCGACTACAGCTAGGTGTAGGAGGCCAAGACGTTGGTTTTGCCTTCTCGGAGTCGGGATGCTGGCGGCTGGCCTCCGGTAGCACAAGCGGCTCGTCTGCCGGTAGCCGCTCAGCCGGCGTCACTCGCTCAGCCATAAATGCCGCGATAGCGCTGGGTAGTTGCCAGCGACGGGCAATGGTCGCGTCGGCTACCGCCGCTTCGGCCACTGCCGCGTCGGCTACCGCCGCGCCGGTGTGGCACTGCGGCGACAGGCCGCAGAGACTCCACGCAGTCCGCCCCCCCCGCGGTGGCGAGTGGTAGGTGTTCGCCCCCAGGTCGACGCAGGCTCTTCCTCGGTGACGGTGCGGTGGGGGAGGCCCTCGATGCCGCGGGTGGCGACGGCCTTCTCCGTGGCTGCGGCGCGGGCTTCATGTGGGTTATCCGGGGCTTCCCTCCTGGCCTCGGGCATCCAGCTCGATTTACTGTACGTACGTACCGTATCGCTCTCGGTTGAAGCGTATCGAGCGCCAGGGTGGCGGCACCTTGTCGCAGCCTCGGCGTGCAGCCGTGCAGCCGTGCGGTCGGCGCCGTGAAGCCGATGCGTTCCCGTCCCATCGCGACCGGGGTGTTTCGAGCCCCTCGCTCCAGTAGCCGTGATGGGCCCTATGTCCGAGTTGCGCGTATCCTTCTTCTCATCTACAGTACAAATGTACTTTTCGCTGTGGCGTGAGGCGCCCAGTGGTCAGCTGGCTGGCGTTTCCAGAACCGGCGCTGCCGTACTCCGCAGGCACTGCGCCCCACCCTCAAGGAGTGATCCCGATGAAGGCTCCCGCCATCTCCCCGTGTCTGGGCGTCAAGGACACCCAGGCCACCGTCGACTTCTACGAGAAGCTCGGTTTCACCGCTCTGCCCGCAGGTGCGAACACCGGCGCCGACGACGATCTGCGCCTTCTGCTCTTCGACGGTGAGTTCGCGCTCATGCTCCAGCGCGACGACCAGTTGCGGGAATACCTCCCCCCGCTCCAGGACACCCCTGTGGGTGCGTTCGGCATGTTCTACCTCGCGGTCGACGACATCGACGGTTACATCGATCGCATCCGCCCCGTCGTGGACGTCGTCAAGGAGACCGAGGTCCAGGGCCGGAGGGTCCTCTACTTCGCCGACCCCAACGGCTACAT
>NZ_JBFAIP010000198.1:0-4993 GCF_040654775.1 Streptomyces sp. NPDC050636 | reverse complement strand
GCCACAGGGTGCCGATGCGCCGGCCGTCCGTCCGGTCCACATACATGTCGTACGAGTTGCGGGTTTGGTAGGCCCGGGGTCGGCAACATCCGGGGCCGAGGGCCATTCCGGTGACCGTCGGGCGCATGGACCTACGCGTACGCCCGGACGGCAGCACGGCAGCACGGCAGACAGAACGTCTCTCCATGTGCTGGGATCCTCGGCGGAAGAACACCTACTCAAGGAGCCTGAGTTGACATCCGAACGAACGGATCAGGGGCCCGGTCGGCGAGGGGCACTCGCTGGGAAGACCATTATGATCACCGGCGCGTCGAGCGGCATCGGGGCGGCCGCGGCACGGCTGTTCGGCGCCGAGGGCGCCTCCCTCGTGCTGATGGCACGGCGCCAGAAGCTGCTCCAGGACCTGGTCGAGGAGGTGTGCGAGGCGGGCGGCGCCGCGACGGCGGTCGCCGGTGACGTGACCTCGGTGCAGGATGTGACGGCGGCGGTCGCGGCGGCGCGCGAGGTGTACGGCGGGCTCAACGGGGCGTTCAACAACGCGGGGTGGTCGGCGATGCCCGCGCCCCTGCACTTGATGGACGACTCCGATTTCGATGCCACCATGAATGTCAACGTACGCGGTGTGTGGAACTGTCTGCGGCAGCAGATACCCGCGCTGCTGGAAAACCCCGACGGCGGCTCCATCGTGAACACGTCGAGCACCGCCGGGGTGGTGTCGCCCAGGTTCCCCCCGGCCCCGTACATTGCCGCGAAGCACGCGGTCATCGGACTGACGAAGGCCGCCGCCGAGGAGTACGGGGACCGGAACATCCGGGTCAATGCGCTGATCGTCGGGGCCACGCGCACCGAGTTGATGCAGCAGGGATTCGATTTGGTGCCGACCCTTGAGCAGGATTTCAAGGACCGCTCGATGCTGCCCAGGGTCGCCGAGCCGGACGAAATCGCGCAGGCGGCCGCGTGGCTGTGCAGTGACGCGTCGTCGTTCGTGACCGGGGGCAGCATTCCGGTGGACGGCGGATTCACCGCGCTGTAGGCCGTTGTGCGGTCCGGCCGCCGCTTCCCCGCCGGGTGGGAACGGGCGGCCGGACCCGTGTCAGCGGGGGTCGCCGAACCAGGTGCGCAGTGTCTCCGCGAGGTCGTCGCCGTCCGGGGTCCAGGCGAGGTACCCGTCGGGCCGCAGCAGCAGGGCGTCGTACGGCAGGGACGGCTGCGCCTCGGCGCGTACCGTGCGCACCACATGCGACCAGCCGTCGGCCGCCGCCGCGGTGGCTTCGTGCCCGGCGCCGAGGAGCAGCAGGATGGGGCGACCGTCCCGCAGCAGCCCGACCACATCCGTCGGCCCTTCGTCGTCCGTGGTCAGCGGTACGTTGTCGAGGAACCGGCCCTCCCAGGCCGACACCCGGGCCGAGCGGGGCGGGTAGACGGTGTCCTGGGCGCTGACGAGGCCGCCGACGAGGTGGCTGCCCTGCTCCATGGTGAGCAGCTCGCCGACGAGTTCGCGCAGCGGGTCGAGGTCCGACTCGGGCCGCATGAGGACGAGTTGGGCGCGGGTGTTGTCGACGACCTGCCGTGCGGCGGGCCTGCGCTCGTCCTCGTACGTGTCGAGCAGGCCGTCCCCCGCCGTGCCGCGCAGCGCGTGGGCCAGCTTCCACGCGAGGTTGAGGGCGTCGAGCAGTCCGGTGCTCAGGCCCTGGCCTCCGATGGGGAAGTGGACATGCGCGGCGTCGCCCGCGAGGAAGACGCGCCCCTGCCGGAAGTGGTGCACGAGCCGGGCGAAGTCGCTGAACCGGCTGAGGCTTTGCGCGTCAGTGAGCGGAATGTCCCGGCCGGCGATCCACGAGAGCTCGTCCTGCAGCTCCTGCCGGGTCAACGGGGAGTGCCGGTCGGGGTGGGCGCCGGCGCAGTTGAGGGTGCGGACGAGGTGGTAGCCGTCCGGCTGCTCGCGGCCGACGATCCAGCCGCGGGGGGTGCGCTGCCAGCCCTGGGGAATGGAGCCCGGCTCGGCGGGGCGGACGACGCCCATCATCGCGGAGACGGTCGGCGAGTATGTGTCGGCGGAGAAGCCGAGCCGTTCGCGGACGGTGCTGCGGGCGCCGTCCGCGCCGACGAGGTATTCGGCCCGGAAGCGCCGGACCCCGTCGGGCCCTTCGGCCACGACCTCGGCATGCCCCTCGGTCTGGCGCACCTCCGTAACCTGGTATTGCCGCAATATGCGGGCGCCTCTTTCCCCGGCCCACTTCTCGAATTCCCTTTCCAGGTCGGCCTGAGAACGCTTGAGAATGGGCGTGGGTTCGGCGGCCGGGGTGGTGATAGTGAGCGCGGGTAGGCCACCGAAGTGAAAAGGGGTGGCCACGGTCCCGGTCCCCGGCGAAAGCGGTGGGTGGTCCAGATATCCGCGCCTGACCAGGGACTGCACGGTGCGCGCGTGCAGCGTCCCGGCCTTCGGATGCCTGTCGGTGGTGTCCTTGGTTTCGAGTACGACGGTATCGATACCGTACCCGGCCAGTTCCGCCGCCATCAGCATGCCGACCGGGCCGCCCCCGGCGATGACTACCCGCGTTATTTCTTCCTGCATTGAGTCCCCCTCAGATGCCGTGCTTTCCAACGCAATTCTCTTCACTTGCCTTATTGGATTGCCGTTTCCGCATACGCATTTTCCCTTGCGAAAACCTAGCACAGGCAAGGTACTTGCCTGCTTCTTCGGGCGTCTTCCCAAGAGGAACTTAAGGTCAGTGCGCCGCCGCACCGCCGCTGTTTCGCCGCAGCGGCGGGGCTTCTGAGTTGGTGTGGTCGGCCGGAGCGACCGTCCTTGCAGCGGGATTGCCGCGCGCTCAGTACACGCTGGACGCCACGGCCGGCTGAAGAACTGGCGATGAAGGCGTTCGCCCCGGCGGCCGTGACCCGGCTGGAATCCGAATCCGAGAGATCACGGAGAGACTGACCGACCCCGCCGGCCCGCGTCGAGGCCCGCATCACGTTCGAGTTGCCGCTGACGTTCCAACGCCCCTGGCCTGGCCTCGCGCTTTCATGAAACGGGCTGTCCGGCAGACCGTCAGCCCGGCCAGCGGGCATGAGGATCGTCGAGGCCGTCGTTCCCGCACCAGCCGGAGTCACTTCTCAGGTGAGCAAGCCGTCAGACTCGGGTGACGACGTGATGCTTCACAGCCGCCGGACGCGCAGCACCCCCGTCTGCATCGGGAGAGTGAACTCGCCGCGGGCGGTCTCCGGTCGACTCGCGAGGAATGCGCGGATCCGGCCCAGCGTGGCCTCTTGTTCCTGTTCTGGCATGACCAGCACCCCCGCGCGCGTCGCGAGAGTCGCGACGAGAGAGTCGGCGGTACGGCGCTGCCCGTGGGGGAACTCGGCCTGCTCCGGTGAGCCGAACCGGTCGGGTACGCCATTCTTTGGAAGGTGCATGTCCGCCGTCTCGGCCCGCCAGCTGGCGGGCGTGTCACGCGGGCCGATGGCCGCGCTCCCGCTGACCCGCGCGAGCCCGGCAACCCACTCGACCCCGTCGTCCATGACGTTCCACAGACCTGCCAGGATGCCGCCGGGCGCGAGGACCCTGGCGATCTCGGGTCCCGCGACGGCCATGTCGAACCAGTGCATGGCGTTGCCTGCCAGCACGGCATCGACAGACGTGTCCGGCAACGGTATCGCCTCGGCACTACCCGACAGGGCTCGGACAGTCGGCAGCGAGCGGCGCAGCTCGGTCAGCATCGCCGAATCGGGCTCGACTGCAATGACTTCGGCACCCAGCACGACCAACGTGGCGGTCAGCTTGCCGGTTCCGGCGCCGAGGTCGAGCACGCGCGGCCCGGACGCGGGATCAAGCGCCCACCGCACCGCGGTCTGCGCGTAGTCCGGACGGTGCTCGGCGTATGCGACCGCCGCCGCGCCAAACGACGAGGAATGAAGCAGCCGTTCATCCTGATCCATCCGGCCACCGTATCGATGCTGCCGGCGGTCGACCACCCCACGTCACCACTGCGGTGGTGGGCCACCCGATACCGCCCTGAGAAGCGCCTCTGACCTGGGGCGATGAGACTTGTCTAGGGTCCTGGTAGTCGTCAGAAAGCTGCACTCCTCGGGTGAAGAAGCGTAGTGGGTCCTACCCGCCTGTCCGTGTCGTGGGCGGCGGCCGCTCGGTGGTCTCGCAGGCCGCGGCGGTGCTGTTGGTCGAGACGGTACGCAAGTCCGGTCTGGACGGCGCGATATCGGCGGCACTCGCGCCGTGGCGCAAACCGCGGGCGGTGCACAACCGGGCAAGGTCCTGCTGGATGACGCGCTCGCGCCTCATCGGCGCTCTGGCCGCGACCGACCCGAAGGCGCTCACCGCGATCCGCTCAGCCCGTGCCGAAGTACGGGCACGCATCTGGGAGTTGGCTGCGGCCGACGCTCCGGATGCCGACGGGCAGGTGATCGTGGACATCGACGGAGTGCTGGTCCTCTCCCACTCCGAGAAGCAGGATGCCACCGTGCTGAAGATCCCGATGCGGGCGTGGACGCCGGCCTACGATGCGGGCGGCACCGAGCGGTCCGGTGCCCGGGGCGTGCCGAACCCCGGCTGAACAGCCACTTCGACCGTCCGCGACAACCCGCACCACCCACAGGGCAGTGGAACCTGGCGCCCACCCGACACGAGAGCCGGGCCGTCAACCTGCCCTGGCCCCGAAACGACCGCACCACACAAACACACAGCCCCCATCAACGAACTGACGGGGACTCATGAATGATCGAGGCTAGCCAGGGCGCGATTTCAGTGGCCAGAAGGGAGTAGGGAATGCGAAGCAGGCAAAGGAAGCCCCGGCCAGACGGGGGGACTGACCGGGGCGGCTCGGGTGAAGCGCGCGTCGTCAGCGCTCACTCCCTATTGAACGGTAAACATTGAGTGGACGTTCCATGAAGAGGTCGTGACGATCGTCACAACTCCCCCGGATGCCCGGCGGGCAGCACAGCAAGCCGGCGCCGCGACCCAGGGCGCCGACGTCGT
>NZ_JBFAIP010000197.1:0-5125 GCF_040654775.1 Streptomyces sp. NPDC050636 | reverse complement strand
TCCACGACCGGCCGGGTGACCTCCCGGTACGGCGAATCGATGATCTTCAACGGGACCTCGATGTCGTACGCGCGCCACTGCCGCTGGAGTTCGGCGGAGCTCTCGCGGTCCACCGCGACCGTGAGTGCCTCCAGCCGGTCCGGTCTGAAGGCACGGGCGTAGGACAGCGCCCGCAGGGTCGGCTTGTGGATGGTGGACACCAGCACGATCGCGAGGACCCTGGACGGCGGCGTCAGCTCGGCGCTCGCGTCGGTGACCTGCAGCTCGGCCGAGACGGCGTCGTAGTGCCGGCGGATGCCGCGCATCGGCCGGGCTTGAGGGCCACGTACATCTCCACGGCGCGGCCGCGCACCTCGTCCACGACGGGTGCGGCGGCGGCCTCGGCCACCTCCTCGACGGTCAGCGCCGCGGATTCCGTGAAAGCCCCAGGCTCGGAGTACGCCGGAGGCGAAGCGGCCGATGGGCGCTTCGCGGCAGCTGCCGCGCCTCGGAGAGGAGGGCGCAGGGCTTCCTTGCCTGGGACGGACTGCGATCGAGCGAGGTGAATTAGGGCATGTGTCTGAAAAGTGCTTAACATGGTTTTGGTGTTTTAGGTGGCGCTTTCTGGTTCGATTCCGTTGGATTTTGATTTCGAAGTTGCACTCCATGAATTGTCTGCATACTCTGCTCTCCGCAGCTACGGGGGACTGACCTGAAAAGGTCTGGTAGTTTGCGCCGACGCATTTTTGTCCCTCGTAGCGTGAAGCAGAGGCATGGGATCTCTGCAGCTATTTGAATGGGGAATCGGAGAAATGCGTAACAGCGCGCGGCGTCTTGCCGTTATAGCTATCGGGGGAGCTTTCCTGGCGGGGATTGCCCCTGCTCAGGCGGCCGACCTCTATGCTGCCACCTCTGCATCTTCCGGTTGGGTGAGCCCGCAGCACGTTTACGCTTACGCGAAGGACATTAAGGCGGACGGTAATTCCGTCTACAGCCAGTATGCTCGGGAAAACTCCGGAGACTACTATCTGCACAACAAGAGCGGCAATGGCACCACCGCCACGAGCGGTGCCGGAAAGTTCATTTACGCGCTGTACAGCTGTGTCTCTCTGGACTGGGAGCCTGACACTTGCGCGAAGGCTAACTAACTTCCCGATGCGGTACCTGATCGACCGGTGATCAGGGCTCTTTTCTGATGGCCCGGCAGCCCGGTACGGCTGCCGGGCCGCCGCAGCATCTAGCGAGGCAGATCAGCATGGTTCATCCGAACGTCGCCACTCACCCGATTCTGAGTCTCAAAGACCTGAGATACAGCATCCGCGAGCGTCAGCTGCTCAAAGGCATCACCTTGGATCTGGCCTCCGGGGAGTCCGTCGCGGTGACCGGCCCGAGCGGCAGCGGGAAGAGCACCTTGCTGTCGTTGGTTCTGGGCCTCATCGCCTCAGGTAAGGGGCAGGTGTCGGTAGCCGGTCGTGACATGTCCGCGCTGCGGGGTAAGCACTTGGCCCGGCATCGCGCGCAGCACCTCAGCATGATTTTCCAGTTCGGGGAGCTGCTTCCGGAACTGACTCCCGTGGAGAACGTGGCACTAGCGGCTCTGCTCGCGGGCGAGCCTCGGCAGGCTGCTTACGAGCGGGCGGCCGGTCTGCTCCACGACGTGGGCGTTACCGGCACCACGGCCACCACGGGCGAGTTGTCGGGCGGTGAGCGTCAGCGGACCGCGGTGGCGCGTGCCTTGATGAACAAGCCGTCGTTGATCCTGGCCGATGAGCCGACCGGTTCACTGGACACCGCCGCGCGCGGCACGGTGGCCGATCTGCTGTTCTCGCTGCCGCAGCGCTGGGGCTGCGGGCTGCTCGTGGTGACCCACGATCCGAGTGTGGCTGCTCGCGCCAACCGGCACTTCAGCCTGCGCGAGGGGCTGCTGCACGCTGAGCAGGTGACGACATGACCAGGGCGCGGCGCGGCGTCGGTCTCGGGACCCCGTGGCAAATGCTGCGGATCGGCCAGGCCGCCCGACGGGGCCGGGCAGGGAGCACCACCCGCTTCGTGGCGCTGTTGTTCGCCACTGCAGCACTGTGCCTGGCTTTCACCTCACTCGTGGCGGTGTACGCCGGCTATGCGGGGACGGAGGAGCGTACCGCGACCCGTAGTCCACAGCGAGTGGCAGGCGGTCATGGCACGGCGCTGGCCCGCTACTTGCTCAAACAGGACACGTTGGGCGACGCGCGCGGGTACACCGTTGTGTATGTGGAACCTCTGAGCTCTGCCGTCGGCCCGCCGCCTGGCCTGGACTCGTGGCCTTCTCCCGGCGAAGCGGTGCTCTCGCCCGCCCTGCTCCAGGCGGGGGCTCACGAGCGCATCGCCGATCGCTACGGCAAGTTGGCAGGAACGATAGGTCCAGAAGGGCTTGCGTCTCCCAGCGAACGCTTCGCCTACGTCCGGCCCGCGCACAGCATGCGGGGAATGGCGGAGGCGCGCCCCATTCGTGGATTCGGTGCCGCGGCGGAGTGGGGCAACGGAGACTTCACCAACCAGCGGCCCATCTGGAACCTGCTGCTCACCGTCTGCGGCTTCCTGCTGCTCCCAGCAGCCGCCTGTGTGGTGCTGGCTGCCCGCATGGGCGCTGATGAGCGGGACCGGCGCACCGCCCTCGTCACCGCCCTGGGCGCACTGCCGGCTCACCGCCGGCTCATCGTCCTCGGCGAAGCGGCCATCCCTGTGATTCTGGGAGCGGTGGTCGGATCTGTGCCGGCTGCCGTGGGCTGTCTGATCGATGTGCCTGTTCCCTTTGCGCACTTCACGCTCTACGCACCGGACCTGCGAGCCTATGCTCTCTGGCTCGTCGGCGCGGCAGTGCTGCCACTGGTCGTGACGCTCGCCGCGGTCACCGTTTTGCACCACCACCGGCGGTCGGCCGCAGCCACACGGCCTCGCGCCTCCCGCGCAACCCTCTCCAGGATCGCTTGCTGGGCTTGCCCGTTGTTCCTGCTGACCGCCTCCTACGGCCCTGGACTTGCCCCGTCGCCCGCGTTGCGAGTGCTGTCTCAGGCAGTGGGCACGCTCGGCGGATTTGCCACCCTGCCTTCGCTCATTGCAGCAGCCTGCACAGCAGCCGGCTCCGCTCTGGCGGGACTTTCCCGCCGCTGGGCAGGGCCTTCTGCCCTGATCTCGGGACGGTGGATGGCGGCTTCTTCCGCCACCACTGCACGCCTGGTGTGTTCGGTGGTGATCGCCATCGGGCTTACCGGCGAGGCGCAACTGTGGATGTCTCGCATGGCCGAGCCGGTCCGGCAAGCAACAGCCGTGCACCAAGTGGTCGGTGACAGCCTGCTGACGGTGACTAGCCCCAAGCGCATCACTCCGCAGTTCACGACGTCGCTGCCCAAACAAGCCGTCCTTCTCTCGCTGGACGAGGGCAAGGGCACCACGCGTCTCACCGGTACGTGCCCAGACCTCACCGTCCTGCATCTTCCCTGCCACTCCGGCACGGTCACTCCCGTGACGCAGACCGACGAACGCCTGCGCTATGCCCTTGGCGACGGCACCGACATCACCACCACCGTCACACCCCATGCGCCCGCCCGCACAAGCGATACAGCGCTGCTGCTCTCCCGCAATGGAGCCGCGCTCGACGTCTCCGAGATCAAGCGCACGGCCAACCGCACGCTCGCACCCGGAACTAGCGTCAGCGCGCTGGGCACCGGCTGGATCAGCGGGGGGAAGGTCCTCAGCGACCAGTCAGGCTGGTTGCTCTTCTTCGGCCTGCTGGGAACATCCGTCCTTGCCGTGGGGTTCGCGCTCAATACGCAGGCAGAGTTCTTGCGCCAAGGGCGTGCCGCTGCCCCCGTGGCGGTGCTCTGCGGCCGTCGCACGATCTTCTTCGGGCTCAGCGGGTGGAGTTTGCTTGCTCCCATCCTCATCTCAGGAGCCATCGGAGTCTTCGTCTACTCCTGGCTTGCCGGGCCCCTGGTCGCTGACGGATACGCGAGCACTTCGTCGACTCTGATGCTCGCCGGCCTCGGAGTGAGCAGCGTTCTCGGGCTGTTGCTGTGGGGGTGCGGCGGTACCAGCGCCGCCCGCATCGCCAGCCGCTGGCGCCCCAACGGCGATTGACTGCACACGGGCATACCTCACTGAGGCGAGGGGTCGATTTGGGCCCCCGTCGGCCCCGGCCGACGGGGGCCCGCAGCCGCTCTATTGCGCGGGCTGGAGGGCACCTTCATATGCTGCTGCAGGTCCTGCATGGTCTCTGCGCAGCGCGAGCTCTTGACCTGCTTCGACAGCGAGAGCGTTCGCAGGACCGTGCCCTCCCCGCCACCTACTACCGATCCAGCCTCCGACCCACGTGAGATCGGCCGGTTGTGCTGGATCACCACCCGCGACCTGGACCGGCTCACTGCTGCCGCTGGCGAGACCGACGATGCCTGGATCGGCTCTCACGTCCAAGCAGCACCACGCAGGTGTGATGGCGGCGATGAAGCTAACTAGGTGAGGACGTCAGCCGGAACTGTCAGCACGGTTCAGGTTCCTGAGCGGTGGCGCGGGGCCAGTGCCCGAGCCAGAAGGCGGCCTTCGAAGGTAGATGCTGACCCTCGGTTGACCCGTCATGGGGCACGAGCTCGGTGGGTGCGATATATCCCTCACCAGGCGCCAGGTGGATGCGGATGCATCGCAGGGGACGGCCTTCGGAGACGTAGCGTCGTACGTCGTCGGTGTGGGGGTAATGGTGCTCGTGGTCTGGGTGGAGCGCCTGGCTGATGCCTCGTGTGTCGCGGTCCGTGAGCAGCAGGTAGCGGCTGCCGGGCCCGAGATTGAGGCAGAGGCGGCGGCGGGATTGGTGTCGTGTCCTGCAGGGCAGGCGGTCCCAGTTGTCGATGTGGAGGCCGATGTGCCGTTGGTTCGATGGATTGACCGTGGTGGTGAGCATTGCGGGCGGGCAGGTCACATGGCCCAGGTACTGGACGTCACTGCGGCTTGATGGGCAGCCGGGGCGGACTGCGGCGGCTGTAATGGCAGCGTCGCCGGCATCTGACGGCAGTGCGTCGGGGTGATAGGGCTCTTTGAATCTCCCCACCCCCTGATCTGCGGTGGGCCAAACCTGCTCAGTTGATCTCCCCACCCATCGTGTGACCAAGCTTGGGCA
>NZ_JBFAIP010000196.1:0-5139 GCF_040654775.1 Streptomyces sp. NPDC050636 | reverse complement strand
TTGTTTGGTGTGATCTTCCGTTTGGGGGCGGCGATTCTGGCTGCGGGGAGGGCGTGTCGACCGGTTCCGCGTCCATATCGCTCGATCAGCGCAGACGCCCGTCTGACGGCCTGGGACGGCGACGGCTGCGGTGCGGGCGCCCGACCCGCCACACGCCCGCGAGCGACCCCGTCAGGGGCTTTGCGGTACGCCTTCTCGCGTCGGCTGACGTTCGGGGGCCGGGACCGGTCCAGATGAGCGGTCCCCAGGCCCCGTCGTCCGCCCGAAACTCCCGCCCGGAACTCCCGCCCCTCGGGGCAGGCGGGACCTCGGACTCGCCCATCCATCTATGTTCGTGCTGAGACCGCTGGCGCCGAGACCATGTGCCGGCCGCACGCTCCTCGTCCGCGAGGAGGCCGCCTACGGGAGGAGTCCCATGCCGAGTTCCGAGTCGGGTTCCGAGCCGAGTCCCGAGCCGGGTTCCGAGCCGGGTGCCCTGTCCGACGCCGAAGTCGTCCGCGCCGGTTTCGCGAGCTATCTCGCGCAGGACCGCGAGGCCATGGACCTGCTGCTCGCGGAGGATTTCGTCTTCACCAGTCCGCAGGACGACCACATCGGCAAGGCCGCGTTCTTCGAGCGCTGCTTCCCCACCGCGGACCGGCTCCGCTCCCAGGAGATTCTCGATACCGTGCCCGCTGGTGACGGCCGGGTCTTCGTCCGGTACGAGTACGAGCTGAAGACCGGCGCACGCCATCGCAATGTCGAGGTGATGACGGTGCGGGACGGCCGGATCACCGAGACCCAGGTGTATTTCGGCGGGCGGTTTCCGCGGGAGTGAGCGCCCCTCCGTATCCCCTCCGTATCCCCACCGCAGCGCCTCCGGTCAGGCGAACACCACGCAGGAGGCCGCCGGCGCCTCGATGGAGCCGGTCCTTGCCGGGATGCCCGTCTCCGGGTCGAGGGTGAACCACGTGACGTCGCCGGAGCGTTCGTTGGCGGCGTAGAGGTGCCGGCCGTCGGGGTGCAGTGCCAGGTCACGGGGCCAGTGGCCGCCGCAGGGGACGGTCGTGACGAGGGCCGGGGTGTCGCCCGGCGCGTCGAGGGACAGCACGGAGATGCTGTCGTGGCCCCGGTTGGCGGCCCACGCGAACCGGCCGTCCCGGGAGATGACGAGTTCGGAGGGGAAGGTACCGGCCGCCGGGACCCCGTCGGGGAGCAGACGGGTCTCCCCCAGCGGCGTGAGCGTGCCCCGGTCGGTGTCCCAGCGGCAGGCCGTGACCGTCGGGTCGAGTTCGTTGACGACGTAGGCGCGGTCGCCGCCTGGGTGGAAGGCGAGATGGCGCGGTCCGCTGCCGGGCCGCAGCGGCACCTCGTCGCGTACGGTCAGCGCCCCGGCGGCGTCGAGGGCGCAGACGCGCACGGAGTCGGTTCCGAGGTCGACGCTGAGCAGCAGCCGGCCGCCGGGGTCGGGCAGCACGGCGTGTGCGTGCGGGCCCTCCTGACGGTCGGTCCGCGGGCCGCTGCCCTGGTGCGGGAGCACGGTGGCCGGGCCGCCGAGCGTGCCGTCGGCCCGTACGGGGAGCGTACTGATGCTGCCGGAGCTGTAGTTGGCGGTGACGAGGTGGCCGGCGGTCAGCGTGAGGTGGGTGGGATCGGCGCCGCCTACGGGGACGGCGGGAGCGAGCAGCTCCGGCCCCTCCGGAGTGAGGGTGAAGGCGGCGGCCGCGCCGTCCGGGGTCTCGCTGACCGCGTAGAGGCGGCCGTCCGGGCTCGTGGCCAGGTAGGAGGGGTTGGGGACGGCGGCGCTGGAGTGCAGCGGGGTCAGTGCGCCGGTCTCCGGGTCGACGGCCGCGGTGGTGATGCCGCGGCCGCCGGCCGTGGTGAAGGATCCGATGTACGCCCGCAGGCCGTCCGTCGTCCCCACTGGTCCGCCCTTCGTCCGCCTGGCCATGGTGGTATTCGGCTGCCCCGTTGATGTGCTCGGGCGACGCTAACAGCCCGTGCCGGGGCGGCAATGGGGATGGCCGATACCCGCCCCTGGACGCCTTCAGAACACCTTCGGGGCGCCGTCGGGACGCCGTCAGGACGCGGCGAACGGCGCGCGCGGCGAGCTCTGTACAGGCTGGGCGAGGGCGGTGAGGGCGGATTCCAGGCTGTGCAGATGGGCGAGCGCGCGCTCGGCGCCTGGGTGGTGGTGCGGCGCGGCGGCGAGCGCGGCGGGCGCGGCGGCGGGTTCGGCGCCGGGCGCGAACAGTGCGCCCACCACGGCCTCGACGCGCTGGCAGGCGGCGGTCAGCCGGGCGTCGTGCGAGGCGGCCGGGTCGGCGGCGACCTCGGCCAGGCCCTTGACCTGCGCGGCGCAGTCGTCCAGATAGGTCATGACCTGGCGGGCACGGGCCTTGCGGTGACGCAGCGGATTGAGCGGGTGCAGCAGCGGGGCGAGCGTGAGGCGCACCCGGGCCAGCAGCAGTTCGAGTTCGGCGACATGCGGTGACGGGTCGGCTCCGGCGTCACCGGCCAGCCGCCGAGCGGATGCGGCGGTGCAGTCCCGTACGCAGCGCACGGCACGCTGGATCCAGGCGTCGGTCGCGGCGTGGGTGGTGACCGGCAGGACGAGCGCGACGGCGAGTGCGGCGCCGAGCGCCCCGACGGCGGTCTGCTCGAAACGGAGCGCGAGCAGACCGGGGTGCAGCACACCGAGCAGCCCGTAGAGCAGTCCCGCCATGACGGTCACGAAGAACATCATCCAGCTGTACGAGACCGCGGCCGTGTAGAAGATGCCGAAGACACAGACGGCGACGAGGGCGGCGGTGGGCGCGGGCGCGCCGTGCAGCGGGACGGCGACGAGCAGCCCCGCGACGATGCCGACGACGGTGCCGAGCACCCGGCGGAAGCCGCGGACCAGGGTCTCGCCGCGTGAGGAGGTGTTGACGAAGATCCACCAGGCGGTGCCGACGGCCCAGTACCAGCGTTCGTCGGAGATGGCCTGGCCGACGCCGAGGGCCAGCGCGCAGGCCACGGTGTTCTGGAAGGCCAGGCGGGTGGTGGGCCGGGCGAGGCCGCGGGTGGGGGGCGGTGCGGGGGCGGTCGGCGGCGGGGTGCGCCGCTCGATGCACCAGGCGCCGAAGCGGACCGCACCGGACGCGACGAGCGCCATCGCCACGGCCGCGACCAGCTGCGGAAGCTGGGCCGGGACGGCGTGCAGGAACTGTGTCGCGAACACCATCATGAACGCGAAGATGCCCAGCGCCTGGCCGCGCGGGCCCCAGCGGCGGGCGTAGACGCCCCAGAAGACCACGACGAGGAAGACCGCGTCGCGTATGAGCGGGAGGTCGTGCAGCGCCGTCGTGAGGGCGAGGACGGGGAGCCCGACGACGGGCAGCAGGGCGGTGGTGCCGACCTGGCCGCGGACGGTCGGGTCGCCGACGGTGAAGAGGGCGAGGAGGGCGGCGAGGCCGCCGAGGATCGAGGCGGGCAGCGGGAGGCCTGCCAGTTCGGCGGCGGTGACGGCCAGCGTGACGCCGATGACGGCCCGCAGGGACGTACGCAGGCGCAGACGGCCCGGGTCCGGTGCGACGAACATCCTCTTCACGTGCGGAAACCGCCCCCTCTGGCTGACGACTGGGGCGCAGCGGCTGACTGCCCTGCGCGGGCGCCTCAACGGGCACAACAAAACAGGCACGACAAAGGCGCTGCGGGTGTCCGGAACCGGCTCCATTGCCGCCCGGCGCAGTCCATCGCAACGCCATCTGTGAAGCAGAAAAGCATCTGCCGGGCCGCTGGCTCAACCGCTCCTGCGAAGACTGGGCCATTGGTACAGTCAATCGAACTCTTCACGGACCGTAAGGAGGCCGTTGGACCATGGCTGTGGATGCCCTCGACGCGAAGATCCTCCGGCTGCTGCTGGAACAGCCGCGCACCAGCGTGCGGGAGTACGCGCGCGTCTTGGGTGTCGCCCGCGGCACCGTGCAGGCACGTCTCGACCGTCTGGAGCGGGACGGGGTGATCACGGCCTACGGCCCGCGGCTGTCGCCCGCCGCCCTCGGCCATCCCGTGCTGGCGTTTGTGCACATCGAGGTGACGCAGGGGCGGCTGGAGGAGGTCGCCGCCGCGCTGGCCGAGGTGCCGGAGATCATCGAGGCGTTCTCAACGACCGGCGGCGGGGATCTGCTGACCCGGGTGGTGGCGCGCGACGCGGAGCATCTGGAGGACGTGATCCAGCGGCTGATCAGCCTGCCGGGGGTGGTGCGTACGCGTACCGAGGTGGCGCTGCGGGAGCGGGTGCCGCACCGGATGCTGCCGCTGGTGGAGGCGGTGGGCGGCACGTCGAAGCAGCGGTGAGGCATGGCGGGCGGCACCTCCGGGCAGCGGCGGGCCGCTCCTTGGCATGCTGGACGGCATGAGCGCCTCCCCCACCCCTCAGGCCACTCCCGTCATTCCCTCCCCGCGTACTCCGGTGATCTTCGATCTTGACGGCACGCTGGTGGACAGCGAGCCGAACTACTACGAGGCGGGGCGTCGGCTGCTGGCCGGTTACGGGGTGACGGACTTCAGCTGGGAGCACCACACCCGCTTCATCGGTATCGGGACGCGCGAGACGCTGGAGATCCTGAGCCGGGAGTTCGGCATCGACGCGCCGATCGAGGAGCTGCTGGCGGGCAAGAACCGCACCTATCTGGAGCTGGCACGGACGCATACCGAGGTCTTCCCCGAGATGCGCGTCTTCGTGGATCGGCTGTACGCGGCCGGGCATCCGATGGCGGTGGCGTCGGGTTCGTCGCGGGCCGCGATCGAGGCGGTGCTCGGCGGTACGGGGCTCGACGCACTGCTGACCACGATCGTGTCGGCCGAGGAGGTGACACGCGGCAAGCCCGAGCCCGATGTATTCCTGGAGGCCGCGCACCGGCTGGGGGTCGAGCCCGCCGACTGTGTGGTGCTGGAGGACGCGGCGCCCGGCGCGCTCGCGGCGCACCGGGCGGGGATGCGGTGCATCGCGATCCCGTATGTGGCGGAGACGGCCGACGACCCGGCGTTCGCACGGGCCGGGCTGCTGTTCAGGGGCGGCCAGGGCGAGTTCACGGCGCGGGCCGCGTACGACTGGCTCGGGCGGCCGGTGCGGTCGGCCTAGGGCCTGCCCGGTGGGTCAGGGCGCGGGCCCGG
>NZ_JBFAIP010000195.1:0-5151 GCF_040654775.1 Streptomyces sp. NPDC050636 | reverse complement strand
ACACGCTTCGACAAGCTCGCCGTCCGCTACGAAGCCACCATCCAACTCACCCTGATACGGCAAACACTCTGACCACATCTCAAACACGCCTTAGGCTAGGGAGCATGAAGATCAGGGTCCGTGACGCTCATCCAGCCGACGTCGAATGGATGAGCGACAACACCGAGGGCTGGACGGTCACCGTCGAGAAGCAGGAGGGGGCCGCCTCCCTGGCGGAGGCGCTGCACGCCCTGATCGCCGAGGATCCCGACCAAGGCGTGTGTATGGGATGGCTTCATCTCCAGCCTGCAGCGCGCGGCAGGCGACGATCCCGGCTACGTCAGGCTCTACGAGCTCCGCGTTTCCCCCGAGTTTCGAAAGACGGGAGTGGCACGCGCCTTGGTCGAGGACTTGTTCGCTCGGGTGTCCAACCAGCAGATCATGTTGTCCGCGTGGGACCGCGAGCTGTACGAGGTGTGGCTCAAGCTCGGATTCACTTACATCCCTGAACCCGGTGAAACGCCAGGGTACCGCGGCTACTACGGCGACATGGTGCGCCCTCCGGTACAAGCTCCGTCCTGAAGGTCCAGGCTTCGTCCGCCCGCTCACATCTTCAGCAGGTCATGGCGGGCGGGTTCCTCCGCTCATAGCGTCCTGTCACCTCTACTGGTGCGACGACGAGAGGGACACCGGCGGCGGTCGCGATGGTCCTCTGCGCGAAGATGGGTGCGTGGACGAAATCAGCGCAACGGAACAGGCGGCATCCCAGGACAGCGGGTCCGGTCGGCCTACCCCCGTCTCGATCGACTACCCGCCGGTCCGTAATGGCGTCGATTACCTGGCCAGCGTCGTTCAGCACCTCGGCTCACCTGCCCTAACCCGCGGCGAGGAGTACCTTCCGGGCCCGCGCTCAGTCAAGTACGCGGTCCTTCACCTTCAGGCAGCCGTAGAGGTGCTGCTGAAGGCGCGCCTGCAGCGCGAACACTGGAGCCTGGTCTTCAGTAACCCCGCCACCGCAACGCGCGACAGCCTCGCCGACTTCTCCTTCGAGAGCTGCACCACCAACGCAGCCGTGGAACGGTTGCGCAACATAGCCCAGGTCCCTATCGGCGCCGCGGAGGCCAAGGCACTCAAGGACCTCGCACGAGACCGGAATGCCCTTCAGCACTACGGCTTCCAGCACAACGTGCGCGCTGTTGAATCCCGCGCAGCTATCGTCCTCGACTTCCTAATGCGATTCCTGGACACCGAGCTGCTCCCGAAACTTGGCCCCGACGAATTGGCATCGATCCACCCGGACCTCGAGATGGCCCGGACACGTCTCACCGACATCAAGTCCTTCGTCCGCCAGCGCATGAACCGGCTACGCGGCAACGATCTGGCCGGCCTTGAGCGTCGCACCGCCCACTGCACCGAATGCCGGCAGGACGCACTAGTTGTCGACGCCGATGGAGCGCGGTGCCACTTCTGCTCCGTAGCCTGGACCGTGAAGCAACTGCTGGCTGACGTCTGGCGCGACCCCGACCCTCAAGGCAGCCCCGGCATGGACTGTCCGTCTTGCCACGCCCATGCGCTC
This sequence comes from Streptomyces sp. NPDC050636, assembly GCF_040654775.1. Lineage (NCBI taxonomy): Bacteria > Bacillati > Actinomycetota > Actinomycetes > Kitasatosporales > Streptomycetaceae > Streptomyces > Streptomyces sp. NPDC050636. Next base: position 3,596 of record NZ_JBFAIP010000195.1, on the reverse strand, counting down.
CTCGACTGCGCCGTATTCGTGCATCCGTCGAGTAACAGCGCAATGTACTGCCTCGTTTGCACCAAGGAGTTCGACGACCTTGGCCTGTGCAAGGGCTGCGGCTGCTTCTGGCCCAAAGACGACGAGAACTTCAAGATCACCGGTCAACTGCTTTGCACCGACTGCCAGGACCGGATCCGGCGAGAAGAGGACGAGAAATACTGGCAGTAAAACGGACGGTCATCCGCTTCCGGCTCAACGCCCAATTTCCGCTCCACCTCAGCGAGTAGAGGTGGACTCAGTGCTTCGGCAACGTCAACCGCCTTCGGAGGGCGTCGGCCGTACTGTCTCTTTGAGGCTGCGTGCATCGCGACTCCCCAGGCGCCGTCGGCCGCGGCGCGATTGTGATTGCCTGGGATCCGCAGCGCGCAGCCTGGTCCCAGCGTCGGCGCGGGGTGCTGGGGCGCGGAGAGGAGTGGACGGGGCCCGTGCGGGGACTGTTTCCGAGCGGCACCTATGGGAAAACGGCGGCCCTGCCCGTTGACGTTCCTGCTCAGCAAGTGTCGACCTCACGTCCGCGGTGATGCTCCGCAGGGCCACAAGCCGTTCGTCAATGCCGGTCACGAATGGGCGAGTAGTCAACACGGTGTCAGCCCGTCAAAGCCAGATTGAGCGCCGGTTCGTTCGAAGCCATGCGGCTCTGATCAGTTCGTGTCGGTGTGCCGGGGCCAATGGGAGGGTTGCGCAGTGCCGTCCCTGACGGGGGTCTGACTCATGAGATCTATGACCGAAGTGTCCAGTCACAGGCGTGTCGACCGCTATGCAGCCTGAGAGGTCTTCAACCTGGCCCGGGCGGTCTCCACCGACCCCCAGTCATTGGGGTGTCTGTGACAGCGCGTGTGATTTGAGGGGCCCCGTCTGATGGTGCCGACGGGGACCTGTGTTCGGCGGACGGGCAGGGGAAGACCCGGCGCGAGATCATCCGCTGCCTGCAGCGGAATGTCGCTCGGGGGGTCTGTCGACTGGTCCAGGAACAGCGTCGAAGCCCGGGCTGCCTATTGACGAGATGTGTTCCGGTTGGTCACCGACGGCAACACCAGCCCTGCATTGCTTCGCGCCGAGGGGGCATCGGGTCTCGCCCTCGATGGGCCCGTACGAGAACGGTCACTCAGGACCGGCGCTGTGCTCGAAGCGGCAGGATTCTCAGGGCCAGCACGGTGCCGTCCGGTTGAAGTGAGAGGGGACTGGTACGCCCGTCAGCCCTTTGCTCAATCGTGCTTCCACGCACCGGGTTTGGCGGATCGCGTGTCAGCCGGATCCCCGTTACACGCCTGAGGAGCGGTCGTTGACGGGGCATGAGCGACGCTTGTGAATCTCCTGCGGCCCCTGGATCCTCGAACTCCCCTGTTTCCGTTGCGGCGCACGACGACTCGAACGAAGCCGTTGTCAGTGCGGTCCGGCAGCTTACCCGCGGCACAGCCTGGACGGTGGTGGGAAAGGTACCGTTCGACTTCCCCGCCTACCACCCCCAGGGCATCACCCGAGGCCACGATCACCGCCTGTACGTCTCGACCGCGGAGATCGTCGAAGCGACCCGGCCGTACGACAGGCCCGTGCACGGCTACGACCGCTCCCCAGGCCGGGGCGTGGGGCACGTGTTCGTCACGGACACCGGCGGTGCGGCACTCGGCCACACGACCGTGGGTGAGGGGACCGTCTACCACCCCGGCGGCATCGACTTCGACGGCGAATCCCTGTGGGTACCCACCGCCGAATACCGGCCCGATTCGCACTCCATCGTCTACCGGGTGGACCCCGACACCCTCGCAGTTCACGAGGCGTTCCGCTTCGACGACCACATCGGCGGCATCGTCCGCGACCGGCAGACCGGCTTGTTGCACGCCGTCACCTGGGGATCCAGGCGCCTGCTCACCTTCACCACCGACGGGCACCTCACCCACCAGGCCGACAACAAGAGCCACTTCGTCGACTACCAGACGTGCGTGACCGCGGGCAGCGGCCACATGGTGTGCACCGGCGTCGCCGAATACCCCCTCGCGGACGCCGCCGCCTTCAGCCTCGGCGGTATCGCCGTCGTCGACATCCAGTCCGGCCGGATCGAGCATGAGGCTCCGGTGACGGCCCTGTCACCGAACGGCCGCGTCGTCACCTACAACGCGGTCCACCTGGAAAACGACGGCAGCGTTCTGCGGATGTTCGCCGCCCCCGACGACGGCGAAGCGCCGGGCGACTCCCACCTCCTCATCCTGGAGACGCCGCTGGCATGACCTCCGGACTCGCGGGCGACAGCCGACCGGAGCACGTCCCTGTCACACCCGTACGGCCAGGAAGTAGAGCCCGCAGTACATCAGCTCACCGCCCAGCTCCGAACTCAGGCTGTCGGGGGTGAAGCGACGCCGGTAGATCGGGTACGTCGTCCCGTCGACGGTTCGCCGCTCGGTCTTCTCCTCGTGCCGGTCACCGTCACTGCGCAGGTCGATCACGATCAGCTCGCGGGCCGTACGACGCGCTTCGGCGAGGAAGACGGCCCGCTCACGCGGTCTCAGCAGTCCATAGAAGTTGCCGGTCACCAAGCGGTCGAAGGCGCCGGTGCCGAACGGCAGCGGCGGAAACAGTGCCTGCACCTGCCGCACCCCCGGCACCCGGACACGCGTCAGTGCCAGCATCTCCACGCTCTGGTCCAGGGCGACGACCTCGCCGCGCAGAAACTGCGTCCACACTCCCGTCCCACAGCCGACGTCCAGCACCCGCCCGCCGGGCAGCGCGGCGAGCAGTTTCCCGATCTCGGCCGTCTCACGGTCCAGTCCAGCGTTCACCACATGGTCGCCGCGATAGCTGGTCTCGTCGTAGACCGGGGCACGATGCCGGTAGTACCGCTCCCGCATCACATCACGCATGGCCCGACAGCTACCCCCGGCCGAACAGAGAACAAACGGCACGCTGCCACCCGGCATCGGAACGGCCGGGAACGGACCCGGTCTGGCCGGTGGAGCCCGCTTGCGGCCGCAACGATGCTTCGCCACGCAGGCGCCGGCGGCCCTTCCGGCGCCACCCGGGTCGCCCGGCAATCGCCGGGAAGCCGACGAGCAGCAAGCGGCGGACGCAGCCGAAGCCACCAGGGCGGCGACGGCACCGGCGGTGCCCGCGGCACCAAGGGCGGCGACGGCAACTACGACAACGGCCCCCGCACCCAGGACGGATTCGGCGGACCGGCCGGACGCGGCGGCACCGGGGGCGCCGCGCCCACTGGCCCCTACGGCGCAGGCGGCAACGGAGGCACCGGGCATCGGTCCGGACAGTGCCGTCACCCTGCTGATCACCATGGGCGACAACCCTCAACGCCTGGGCAGCGAGGCGTCCTTCGCGGCGCTTTGCGGGGTCAGCCCTATCGAGCACTCTCGGGCCGACACCATCACCGCCGGCTGAACCGCGGCGGCGACCGGCAGGCCAACGCCGCCCTCCACCGGATCGCGCAGACCCGCCTGCGCTTCGACCCAGGCCTGATAGGGCTCTTTGAATCTCCCCACCCCCTGATCTGCGGTGGGCCAAACCTGCTCAGTTGATCTCCCCACCCATCGTGTGACCAAGCTTGGGCA
>NZ_JBFAIP010000194.1:0-5225 GCF_040654775.1 Streptomyces sp. NPDC050636 | reverse complement strand
GCGTCCGCCGTCACCCCAATAAACACCACCAGGGCTTTCTGCGGGGGCGGGGTGCGGCCCAGCACCGACCCCGTCGCGGTGACGGCCCTCGGGCGCAAGATCGCGCTGCCGCCGCGCATCCAGGTGCTGGTTCAGTCCGAAAGCCTCTTCAACGACGCCACCAGCTTGGTGCTCTTCAAGGTCGCGGTGGGCACCGCCGTCGCCGCGAATGCGGTGACCCTGCCGGCGGCCGGCGGGCAGTTCCTGCTGCTGGGCGGTGGCGGGGCAGTGGTCGGCGGGGCCGTCGCGGGTGCGGTGGCGCTGATCCGGCGGCGCACCGAGGACCCGATCCTGGAGACGGTGATCGCCCTGGTCACCCCGTACGCCGCATACATACTCGCCGAGGACCTGCACACCTCCGGCGTCACCGCGGTCGTGGTCGCGGGGGTGGTGCTCGGCAGCACCGGCCACAAGCTCACCAATGCCACCATCCGACTCCAGGTGCACGCCGTCTACGGCACGGTGGTCTTCCTTCTGGAGAGCATCATCTTCGCCCTCATCGGGCTCGAACTTCCCACTCTTGTCCGCCAGTTGACCGCGGGCGAGCACAGCTGGCCGCTCGGTGTGCTCGCGGTGGCCGCCACCGTGATCGCCGTACGGCTCCTCGGCGTCCTCCCCCTCTCCGCCGTCATGCAGCGCCGCCGCGGAAACGGCACGGTCACCTGGCGCATACCCGCGGTCGTCTCCTGGGCCGGCACCCGCGGCGTAATGCCGCTGGCCGCGGCCCTGTCCATCCCCCTGGCCGCCGACGACGGCAGCCCGCTGCCGCACCGCCCGCTGATCCTCGTCCTGACCACCGGCGTCGTCGTCTTCACACTCGTCCTGCAGGGCTTCACCCTGGCCCCGGTCGTCCGCTGGTCCAAGATCGCTCTGGAACCGGAGCACACCGCCCGCGAAGAGGCCCGCGCCCGCGCCGGCCTCGCCCAGGCCGGGCTGGACTGCCTCGATGAACTCGAAGCCATCGAGGCCGCGCCCGTCACCCTCATCAACCAGCTACGCCGCGGCCTGCTGGCCCGCCTCGACCAGGCCGACGCCGACCAGGACGACAACACCGCCCCGTCCTCCTCAGTTTCCGCCACCGGCTACCGGGAACTACGCCGCACCGTGATAGCCGCCGAAACCGCGAAACTCCAGCGCCTGTACGCGGACAACCACATCAGCGACATCACCCGTCGCCGGCTGCAACGCAGGCTGGATCTGGAAGAAGCCGGACTCGGCGAGGACTCGGCAGACTGAGCGGATCTGACCCGGTCCGTAGCGCCTCCGCCCTCCCGGCTACCCGGAGGACGTGGCACACCACCGCCTCTGAACCACCACCTCAGAACCGGTCCGGGAACTTGACGACGAGCACCAGCAGCCCGACCAGCGCCGCCGCCACCAGCACGCCCACGGTGCGCTCCACACTCACCACTCCACCGCCGGAATCATCACGCCGCGCATCCTCAGGGACCTCCTCGTTCTCACCGCGCCCCCGTCCGTCTCCACCGTGGCGGGCGGCGTGGCACCGTACGCATACCGGGGCCGGTTCCCTAACGGAACCCGAACGGCACGAGCGGCACGAGCGGCACGTACGCCACCGGCCGGTCACACTCGCGTCGTCCCGACCAGTCAGGGGGCTCGGCTTGACCTTGCCCCTGCGTCAGGGTTGGACGCTCGTCTCATGAACGCCTCGCACCAGGCCCCCTTGGGCCGCTTCTACGACATCGACGGCCGCCGCCTGTTCCTCCACCGCTCGGGCACCGGCGGCCCCGCCGTCGTGTTCCTGCCCGGCGCCAGCGCCGTCGGCCTGGACTACCTCAACATCCACGACCGGGTCTCCGCGTTCACCACCTCCGTCCTCTACGACCGTGCCGGCACGGGCTGGAGCAATCCGGCTGATCTGCCGCGTCCCCTGGCCGAGGTCGCCGTCGAGCTGCGGGAGCTGCTGCGTGCCGCCGCGGTGCCCGCCCCCTATGTGCTGGTCGCGCACTCCCTCGGCTGTGCCTACGCCCGCCGCTTCGCCCAGCTCTTCCCGAAGGAAGTGGCGGGCGTGGTCCACCTCGACGGATTCCACGAGGACTGGGAGACCTATATGCCGCCGCTGCGGCCGCAGAAGGTCCCGGGCACGCTCGCGTTGCGGCTGATCTGCCTGCTGACACGTGGCATGTACCGACGGATGTTCGCGTCGTGGCCATGGGAGATACGCGCGCCGCTGATCGCCCACCACCTCACCGTGGCGGCACAGCGGGCGGGTGCCCTGGAGCGCAGCAACCAGCCCGACTGGCGCGACGAGATCAAGGCCGCAGGCTCGGTCCCCGACATACCTCTGATCGCCATGACCGCACTCGGCGTCGACCCCGGCATGCGTCTGATCATGTCCCCGAAGGCGCTGCGCCGGTTGTACGCGGGCAAGCGGCGGCTCTACGACGCCCTCGCCGCGTCGGTGCCGCACGGTGAGCACCGCGTTCTGCACAAGGCCCGGCACAGTACGCTCCAGGTCGACGCGGCGGATGCCGTCACCCAGGCCGTCCACGATCTGTGGCGGCGCGCGTGCTGAAAGGGACATCGGTGCTCACCATTGGCCAGCTCGCCGCCCAGGCCGGGGTGACGGTGCGGGCCGTCCGCCACTACCACCAGCGCGGCCTACTGGCCGAACCCGAGCGCGATGCCTCCGGCTACCGGCGCTATGCCGCCCAGGCCGTGGTGGACCTGATCCGGATCAAGACCCTGGCCGATGCCGGCGTGCCCCTGGCCCGTATCGACGAGCTGCTGCATGCCCTGCCCGAGGCGTTCGCCGACGCCATCGCCGACATCGACCGGACGCTGACGAGGAAGATCCACGATCTGGCCGACCAGCGCCGCCGGATAGCCGAACTCACCGCCGGGGAGCGGCTGTTCCTGCCCGTCGAGGTCACCGAGATCCTCGACCGGCTGCGTGCCCTCGGCGCCGGCGAGCGGATCGTACGGATCGAACGCGACGCCTGGATCATGCTGGTGGCGCTGTCGCCGGAGTCGGTGCCGGACTGGGTCGCCGGGAAGAACGCGGCCTTCGAGGACCCCGAGTTCCTGCACCTCTACCTGGCCTGTGACCAGGCGCTGGACTGGGACCCCGACGACCCCCGGCTCCCCGAGCTGGCCACCGCCATGCGAACGTGGAAGGCGCGCCAGCCGGACCACCGGCAACCCGCGCAAGGGACGCTCAGCCTGATGGACACTCATGTCGTCGGCTCGTCGCCGGCGTGGCAGCGACTGTGGGAGCTGCTGTCTGCAAGGCCCGTGGGCTGATCCCCTCGGGGTCCGGTGCGGCCGGCAGGGAGACGACCATCGTCAGGCCGCCTCCTGGGGTCTCCTCGGGGGTGAGGGTGCCGCCCATCGCCTCCGTGAGACCACGGGAGAGCGCGAGGCCGAGCCCGAGGCCGGTGGTGTTGTCGGTGTCGCCGAGACGCTGGAACGGCTCGAATACCCGGTCCCAATCGTGGAGTTGGATGCCGGGGCCGCGGTCGATGACCCGCAGCTCCACCCGCCCGGCCAGTGCGCTGGCACCGATCGTGACCGGGCGCCCGGCGGGTGAATGGCGTACCGCGTTGGACACCAGATTGGCGAGGACGCGTTCCAGCAGTGGCGGGTCCGCGAGCACATCGGGGGTGGTCTCCAGCCCCCGGGTCACTACGTGCACAAGTGCCTGCGGGGGTGCGTCGGGCAGGGTGTCCAGGGCGGTGGGGAGTACCTCGGTGAGGGCGATGGGCTCCAGGTGCAGGGTCACCGCACCGGCCTGAAGTCGGCTCATGTCGAGGAGGTTGTCGACCAGGCGGCTGAGTTTGGCCAGGGATTCCTCGGCGGTGGCGAGGAGTTCCTCGCGGTCCTCGGGTGAGAAGTCCACGTCACGGCTGCGGAGTGAGCTGACCGCGGCCCAGCAGCCGGCCAGGGGCGTGCGCAGGTCGTGGCCGACTGCGGCGAGCAGTGCGGTGCGCATGCGGTTGGCCGCCTTGACCGGCTCGACCTCGGCCGCGGCCTCGGCGAGCCTGGCGCGTTCGACGGCCGCGGTCAGATGCGCGGCGAAGGCGGTGAGCACGCGGTGCTCGGACGCGGGCAGCCGGCGGCCGCTCAGCACCAGCACACTGTCGTCCCCTATCGCGACCCTAGTCTCGTAGTCGGACACCGGGCCACCTTCGGCACCGGGATCCGTCTCTCCGCCTCGCGGCCGCAGTTCGATGCTGTCCATGCCGAAGGTCTCACGGGTGCGTTCCAGGAGGGCGGGTACGGCCCGGTCCCCGCGCAGGATGCCACCCGCCAACGAGGTCAGGATCTCGGCCTCCGCGGTCGCCCGGGCGGCCCGCCGGCTCAGCCGCAACGAACGGTCGACGATGGCGGCGACCGTGACGGCGACAATCGTCAAGGCGGCCTGGGCGACGACGATATTGGCCTCGGCGAAGGTGAAGTGGCCGACGGGTGGAATGAAGTAGTAGTTCAGCAGCAGCGAGGTCGTCACGGAGGCGAGCAGCGCGGAGACCACACCGCCGATGCAAGCCACGCCCAGCACCGTGAGGAGGAAGAGGAGCGCCTCGCTGGTGAGGTTGAGCGCTAAGGGGCCTGAGACGGCACGCAGCACCAGGGTCAGCAGCACGGGCAGCACGAGGCCGGCCACTGGACCGGCCACACGCCGCGGGCGCGGCAGACCGCTGCCGAGGGCGGTCCGGCGTCTTCCCTGGCCGGCGTGTTCGTGCGTGACCGTGTGGACATCGATGTCACCGGAGAGCTCGACGACCGTCTCTCCCACGCCGCGGGGCGTCAGTACGCGCAGCAGTCTGCCGCGGCGGCTGGCTCCGACGACCAGTTGGGTGGCGTTCTGGGCCCGGGCGAAGACCAGGAGAGCGGCGGCCACATCGTCACCGACCACCGAGTGGTAAGTGCCCCCGAGACTCTCCAAGAGCTGCCGCTGTCCGGCCAGCGCGGCGGGCGAGGAGCCGGCCAGTCCGTCGCTGCGGGTGATGTGGACGGCCAGCAGGTCGCCGCAGGAGCGGTCCACGATCCGGGCGGCCCGCCGGATCAGAGTCGCGCCCTCCGGCCCGCCGGTGAGCGCCACCACCACCCGTTCACGGGTCTCCCACACCCGGCCGATGCTGTGCTCGTCCCGGTACTTGCGCAGTGCCTCGTCCACCCTGCCCGCCACCCACAGCAGCGCCAACTCCCGCAGCGCGGTGAGGTTC
>NZ_JBFAIP010000193.1:0-5225 GCF_040654775.1 Streptomyces sp. NPDC050636 | reverse complement strand
TGGAGCTGTCGAACCCGGCCTCGGTCCGCGTACTCGAAAAGGCCGGACTGCAGCGCTGGAGCGACGACGCCACCACGGCCCGATTCCGCACCACGACACCGGGCCTCACCGGTAGGCCCCAGCGGTAGGCCCCACGGGGATCGGCAGCGGACCACTCACACCGCACCGCGCCAACTGCTGCCGGTCCCCGGGGGCATGTGCGTATGACGCTGAAATCCTGTTGCCTCGTCACCTCCCGTTTGCCTTACGTCACTCAGAGGGGATGTGACTAGTGGTGCGGCTGTGCCAAATGGTGACCGAGTGAATTCTGTTACGAAACCGTCGGACGAACGCAACAGTAGCTTCCTAGTTTTCTCGCCACCTGCCTTGGCCACCCCCCACGTGCCTGCGGCTGAGTTCCCACGCGTTTCCACGACGTGCGGGTCCCCCTCAACTCCTGCCGGAAGAAGGCGAAGTCGGACATGACTCCTCGCGCTGTCACCCCTGAACACACGGCGCCGCGCCGAACCGGGAAGTATGCGGCCGTTCTTGCGGCGTCCGCCCTCATAGCCGTGCCGTTGCTGGCCGGGACGGCGTCGCCTGCCGTGGCCGACGAAGGCAACACCTACCTCCGGACCGAACAGGAAGTCTTCGACTTCATCAACCGGAGCGCGCCGCTGAATCAGAAGGAGGCCGTCAAGGGCTACCCCGTTCAAGGGCAGGATGCGCAGGAGATCAAGCTCGCCGACGTCGAGAAGGTCTACCCGCACGACCAGGCGCTCGCGGACATTCCGGCCGCGCTGGGCAGCCGGTTCGGCCTCCCACCGACGATCCCCACCGAAGGGCCCGACATCCGCAACAGCAGCCGCGACGACCGGGAGCCGTGGCTGGACAACTGGGATGCCAAGTCGATGTGCGGCCAGCCCAGCCACACCCCCGGCGGGGAGTCGCAGCCCTGCGGATTCGTCGGTGTGCTCGACAAGGCGTACCCGGTCATGCAGACCTCGTCGTCGGTGATGGGCAAGGCGCAGTTCTCCTACAAGACCGGGGCCACGGTCGGCCAGGACACCAGCCGGACCAGTGGCTGGTCCGTCGGCGGAAAGGTCAGCGGGTCCCTGGGGCTTCCCGGCAATCCCAGCCCGGAGATCAACTTCACGTACAGCGAGTCGACCACGACCACCAACAAGTGGACGACGATGACCGAGCAGAACAACACCTATGACGTGCCGGACGGCGTGTCGGGGTGGGTCGAGGGGCGCGCCAACGGCGGTTGGTACACCGGATACCACGTCTACAAGCTGGACTTCGTCGACGGCAACGGCGACGAGAAGCAGAAGCTGGTCCTCATCCCGGCGCGGGTCCTGATCCAGGCGCCCGGCAACGCGGTTCCGATGACGTTCGTCAAGCGCCAGGGGTAGCGGTGCGCGCGGTGCGAGCCGCCTGAACCCACAGCGGCGGGCGGTTCCGATCCCCCCGCCGCCCTCTCTCGTACGCGCCACCAGGCGTCCTCTGCGGCCACGCCCTTCCTCAGCCCGTCGGCATTCAGCCCGTCGGCTTCCAGCCCCTCGGTGCCGGGCCTTCGCCCTGGCGCCCCCTCAGCCATCTCTCCCCCTCATCCCCCACGAGTACAGACAGGAATCCGCCCATGAAAATAAGACGCCCGATACACCGGCGCGGCAAAGCCAAACGCCGTCTGGCGCTGGTCACCGCGGCGACCGCGGCAGCCGCCGGTCTCGCCGTCGGCGTGGTCACCATCGGATCGGCCAGCACCACCGACCGGCCGAGCGCCGCGGACCGGCCGACGCCCGGCGTGGAACCGCTCCACGAGACGCCGCCGGAGCCGCTCAGCGAGGTCCCGGAGAGCAACGAGGGGCGCGGCATGGTCTACCAGGGGCTCAAGCCTGCTCCCGAGGGAGACCCGTGCGTCGGTGTCTACGTCGTGTCCAAGACGAAGGCGAAGCTGTGCACACACGGCCCTGACGCCCCGCCGAAGGGCGTCGACATCACCAAGGACGCTCGGCCCGCGGTGCAGCGGACCGCCCCGTCCCCGGCGCTGAAGGGCGGCACGAGCGGCACCCCGGACGCCTCCGACGTGCTGCCCGGCGGCATGCCCGTGCTCGATGCGCGTACCGGCAAGGCGGACCGGCCCGCCTCGGCGGCCGCCGGTTCGACCACCGGCGCCGCGGCCGATTCCGGTTCCAGGGTGGTCTGCGAGGGTGACGGCTCCTCGGGCAACCGCGTCCAGGTGCTCTACGTGCACGCGCCCGGCAGTGACCGGTTCGCGCAGTACGTGGCCTCGTTCAAGAAGTGGGCGGCCGAGGCCGACGTCATCTACGACGAGAGCGCCAAGGAGACGGGCGGCAGCCGCCGAATACGGTTCGTCACCGAATCCGACTGCACCGCCAATGTCCTGAACGTCGAGGTTCCGGCCGCCGACTTGAGCGAGTTCGGCGCGACCAACAAGGCGCTGGCCGCCAAGGGCTTCGACCGCCGCGACCGCAAGTACATGATGTTCGTGGACAGCAAGGTCTACTGCGGGATCGGCTCCTTCAACGGCGACGAGCGCCCTGGGGCACAGAACCTCAGCAACTTCGGCCCGTCCTACGGGCGTACGGACTCCGGCTGCTGGGGCGGCTCGACGCCCGCGCACGAACTGGGCCACAACCTGGGCGCCGTCAACAACAGCGCCCCGCACGCCAGCGGCGGCGCGCACTGCGTGGACGAGTGGGACATCATGTGCTACTCGGACTCGCCGAACTACCCCAAGATGCAGATCCTGTGCCCCGAGCGCACGGGTGACGAGCGGCTCGACTGCCACCACGACGACTACTACAACACCGCGCCCAAGCCCGGCAGTTACCTGTCCTCCCACTGGAACGTCGCCAACAACCGCTTCCTGATAGCCGACGGCGGTGACGGCACCAAGCCCGACCCGAACCCGACCGGCACGCCCACCCCGACGCCGTCCCCGACGTCCACGTCCGGCCCGTCCACCGGCCCCGCCGCCAAGGTCACCCAGATCACCGCGAACTCCGCCGTGGCCAGCTGGGCCAAGGTGCCCTCCGCCGCGGGCTACACCGTCTTCCTCAACGGCAAGAAGCTCGCCGACGTCGGCGACACCGCGACCCGCTTCGTCCGGCTGACCCCCGACACCTCCTACCGGATCAGCGTCGCCACCCGGTACGCCGGCGACAAGACCTCGCAGCCGGGCCCCGTCAGCACCTTCCGCACCCTCACCGCGTCCGACGGCGACCAGCCCACCCAGCCCGGCGCGAAGTACGTGATGGTCAACGCGCTCACCGGGCAGGCCGCCGATCTCTGGGGCGGCTCCCACAACGACGGCACGGTCGCGATCGCCTACCAGCGCCACGGCTACGCCAACCAGCAGTGGACCTTCAAGGACGCCGGTGACGGCGCCGTGACCATCGCCTCGACGGTCTCCGGCAAGTGCCTGCAGTTCGCCTCCGCGGCCGCAGGCCAGTACGTCGCCCAGCAGCCGTGCAGCGGTGCCGCATCCCAGAAGTGGCGGCTGCGGAACGCCGGAGACGGCTCGTACGTGCTCCAGCCGCAGGGCTCGCAGTTCGTCCTCGGAGTCAGCAAGCGCTGGTACTACGGCGGCTGGCTGCTCGAACTCCAGCGGCAGAACGATGAGGGCTACCAGAAGTGGACGCTGCAGCGGGCTTCTTGAGTGGCAGACGTCCTGAGTGACACCCGGTTGTCGCCCGACTGCCGACGGCCTGATGCGCTGACCACCTAACAGCCTGATGGCCAAGTGACCGTGAGCCGGCGGCTGCCCGAACCCCCAGCAGCAGCCGGCTCACCCGTCGCCCCCACTCCCCCAACGCCCTCCACAGCCAGGAGCCTCCGTGCGATTCACCCGTTCCTCCCGCCTCACCCCCGTTGCGGCCCTCGTCGCACTGCTCGCCGTTGTCCCTGCCCCGCCGGCCGCCGCGCACGGTGACACCATCGACTTCGGCATCGACACCGCACAGCCCGCCGACGGCCGGGTGCGTACCGTCGCGACCTGGGAGAACGACAAGGACCCGGTGACCGATTCCATCGCGGGGACGCTCTCCGCCACCGACGCGAACGGCCGCTCCCTCGGCCCGTGGAAACTCGTCCCCGTCCACGGCGCGAAGGCCACCTACACCACCCGTCAGGCGCTGCCGCCCGGCCGCTGGAAGGTGACCGTGAACTGCGGCTTCCCCGACCTGGGGCACGGCGAAGGCACCGTGGACGTGCCCGCCCCCGGCACCAAGCCCACCGGCAACCCGACCAGCAAGCCCGCCGGTCCACAGGAGAGCCGGCCGTCTGACCGGCCGTCTGCCAAGGCGTCGGCCGAAGCCGCCGACGGGAACAAGTCCCAGTCCGCTACGTCGTCGTCCGCCCCCATCTGGGCGGGCATGGCCGCCGTCGCCGCGCTGGGCGGCGGGGCCGCGTATCTGGTCGTCCGGCGCCGCCGCGCGGGGCGCTGATGGCGACGGGCCCAGCGGGTGCTGCTGCTGTCCAGGACAGCCCGGGCAGCCAGGTCACGCGGCTGGTCAGCCCATGCTTTTGGCGCCGTCCAGGCACTCGCGGATGATGTCGGCGTGGCCGGAGTGCTGGGCGGTCTCGGCGATGATGTGCATCAGCACCCGGCGGGCCGACCACCGCTCGTCACCCTCGAACCACGGCGCCTTCGGCAGCGGCTGGGTGGCGTCCAGATCGCACAGGGTGGCGACCAGGTCGTCGGTCCGGCGTGCCACCTCGGCGTAGTCGTCCAGCACACCCGCCAACGTCTCACCGGGCAGCATGCGGAACTCCTCGGCCCGACGAGCCCAGTCAGCCTCGGTCATGGTGGTGAAGTCGCCCATCGAGGCCGGACCGTCCAGGATGAAGTCGGCCCAGTTCCGCTCAACCACGGTGACGTGCTTGATCAGGCCGCCCAGGCACAGCTCACTGGCGGTGGTACGCAGCCCCGCCTGCTCGTCGGTGAGGTCGCGGGTGGTGAAGCGCAGCATGTGCCGGTGCTTGGCCAGCATCGCCAACAGGTCGGCACGCTCACCGTTGGTCGGCTCAGTGGAGGTCATGAACTCCGCCTTTCTTGGTCCTGTTCTTGGTCCTGTTCGGTGGTGCGAGACCAAGCTAGAGCCGATGTAGGCCGGATTCTGACCTAGTACTCCAGCAGGATTTCGCTGTCTGACCTGGGATTTCGCCGGGTGGCGGGAGTGTAGCGGGACTCCGAACGTGCAGGGGCGGTCTCACGG
>NZ_JBFAIP010000192.1:0-5256 GCF_040654775.1 Streptomyces sp. NPDC050636 | reverse complement strand
CGCGCCGTTAACCCCACCCTCGCCGGGGGGCTGGCTCGGGGGGGGGTGGGGGGGGGGGTGGTCTGGGCGGGGTCGGGGATCCAGCTGCCGTGGAAGCCGAGCGGCACGCGCGCGGGCAGGTGCACGGTGGCGATCGGGTCGCCGGTGAAGTCCTGTCCGGAGAGGATGACCAGATCGGTGGCACCGCGGGCGGGATCGAAGACGTAGGCGAGGACGTAGCCGTCGTCCTCGGTCTGCGCGTCCTGTGCGGGCACGAAGTACGCCTCGCTGGTGTAGTGGCCGGCGCCGAAGCCGCGGACCGTGGTGGTCTGCCGGTCGAGGTCGTGCTTGATCAGCGCGTTGCTGAACGCGTCGTCGGGCAGCCCGTCCAGGCCGCCGGCCGGGCCCACGTAGCGGTTCAGGTCCGCGATGACCGCGGAGTACCCGTAGCGATGGGCGCCGGTGACGACGGCCGGACTGACCACGGGGAACTCCTGCGGGCGGTCGTCGAGGCGGGTCTCGGTGACCTTCCCGGTGACCGTGTCGATGACCCAGCGGTCGAGCGTGGGAAGGCTGTTGCCCATCAGCTCGGCCCCTGCGAACATCCGCGGGTAGCGCACGACGTCCACCACGACCGTGTCGCCCTGGTCGTAGGCGTTGAGGGTGTGGAAGACCCAGCACGGATCGACCTCGAACCAGCGCACCTCGGTACCGCCCCGGGGTAGCAGGCCGATCCGGCCGCCGCGGGCCTCGCTCCAGGCCAGCGGGAGCGCCTGGCCCGCCGCAGCGGCAGCCCGGCTGAAGGTGACCGGGAGGTCGTAGAGCACGGCGTACTTCTGGGTCAGCGCGAAGTCGTGCATCATCGGCGAGTGCGGGGCCGGGATGTCCACGCTGCGCACGACCTTGCCGAGCGGAGAGACGACCAGGTAGGTCAGCGTGTCACCGTCGGTGTCGTAGGCCACGGCGTGCAGTTCTCCGGTGGCGGGGTCCAGCTTGGGGTGGGCGACGAAGCCGTCGCGCAGCGTGCCGTCGAAGTCGCAGGCTCCCACGGTGTCCAGGTCGTAGGTGAGTTCGTAGGGCCGGAAACCGCCTTCGACCAGGGCGAAGGTGCGGTCGGCGTGGCCGATGACATGGGTGTTGGGGCCGAGGTCTCTGCGGCGCGTCGAGGCGCCCGGGCGGGGTTGCTCGCCGAGTGCCTGCGCGACGCCGGCCGAGCGCACCCAGCGGTTGCGGTACCACTCGGCCTTGCCGTCACGCAGCCGTACGCCGTGCACCATGCCCGCTCCGGTGAATAGGTGGAGCCGGGGCTCGTCGAGGTCCAAGGGGTTGGGTCCGTTGCGCAGGTAGCGGCCGTTGAGCTCGGCGGGGATGGTGCCGGTGACCGGCAGGTCGAAGGAGGTGACCTCCTCGGCGACCGGCGTGAAGGCGCCCTTGTAGGGGTTGTTGGGGTTCATCCGCTGTCCTCTCCTCTCACGATGGCGTTGCGTCCGGCGCTGCGAGCCGGGCTGTCGACGGCGGGCCCGGTCGCGAGGAGCCCGGGACCGGCGCCACACCTCCACCTTACTCAAAAATATGAGTAATCAAGAAGCAGAGTAGAGTGAGAGGGCCGGTACCCCACCGGCACCCCGCGGGCCCAGCGGCGTGACATGGATAGGAGACCGACGATCATGGCTCTACGGCATGCGGTGCTGGCCGCGCTGCTGGACGGCGAGTCGAGCGGCTATGAACTGGCCAAGGCGTTCGACGTGGGCGTGGCCAACTTCTGGCACGCGCTGCCGCAGCAGCTGTACCTGGAGCTGACCAAGCTGGAGAAGGACGGCCTGATCCAGGGCCGTGCCGTGATCCAGGAGACCCGTCCGACCAAGCGGCTCTTCTCGGTGACCGACGCCGGCCTCGACGAGCTGGAACGGTTCGCCCAATCCAGCGCCAAGCCGACGTTCATTCGCGACGACCTTCTGGTCAAGGTGCAGGCCGTGGACAGCGTGTCCGCGAACGCGGTGATCGAGCAGCTTGAGGAGCGGGCACTCATCGCCGCCGCCAAGATCGACATCTTTGAGCGGATCCTGAATCGCCATCGCGGCGACATCGATGAGCAGGAATTCCTGACCTCCGCCGACCGGATCGGGCCATACCTGACCTGTCAGCGCGGCCTCCGCTTCGAGCAGGAGACCGCCGACTGGTGCACGCAGACCGCTCAGATCCTCCGCGAGCGATGCGGGATCGGCGCCGATACGTGACCGTGGCGCCGGCGCCACCGGCGCCAGTGCGGCGACGCGACTTCAGTGCGGGCACCGGACCGGTTCTCGGTCGACGCACGCGCGCGTCTATACGACTACGGGGCATAGGACCAGGGGGTCACGCCACGCTCGGGTGTACAACGCGGCGAGTGGCGGGATGCGGTCAACCCCTGGGGTGCGGCACATTTTGAGAAGAGCGTATGGCCTGGGCGCGGGAACCGATGGAGTTAAAGAGCGCCGACGGCAGGCGCACTGGCTCAGTTGGGCTTCACCGGAGAGATCGCCCGCAAGGGCGCCCCACCCCGATCCAGGCCGACAAGAGATGGGTGGTGGAGCGAAGCCACGCGTGGATGTACGGCTTCGCCAAGTTGCGGCGCTGCACCGAGAAGAGCTGCCGTGTCGTGGACTTCTACCTCTACGTGTCCGCAGCGATCGTTTCGCTGCGTATCCTCATCCGCCGCGCGGCCCCTCGCTACCGCTGGGACAGACGCCCCACCACCAAGCGCCTGACGTGACGCCTACTGCCGGGTGCTCCAAGTCAGATGGATCTTGCATACGGCTGCGATCTCGAACTGTGGGGCGCACGGTTGTTGTCAGCCGGATCCGCGGGGGTATGCCAGTCGCATGCTGGGCGAACACGACGAGCTGACGGCCAGGGCCACGTGAGTCCGCGGCCGGTCTCACCCCGAATAGCAGCCTTGCGGGCAGAGCGCCAAGCCCGGCTGCGCACTGAGTACGAGGCCGGGACGGTGGCCCGATGCATCCGGATAGAGCCAGATCGCGTGGCCGAATTCGGTGACCCGTTCGCAGCCCTGGCTGCGCTGCGGGCGATGACGGGAACCATGCCCCGCCGGGAGTACCGCAACCGGCTGCTCGTCATGGTCGCCCGCCAGCACGAGATGACGGATGAGGAACGGGCTGCGGAGGCAAGGTTCCGCAAGCTCCGGGAGAACCGCCGACGCCAGGAGCGCTTTCGCAGCCGTCCGCGCGACGCCTACACGCGGGAAGACATCCACGAGCGGGCTGGGGGACGCTTCCACCTCCTATCCACGACGCTGAACCGCGCCCTGACCTGCTGGGCTGGCAGGCATCGGCGGGAGCCCGCCCTCGGCGCCCCACTCATGATCTGTCCCTGAACCCGATGCCGGTCCAATTGGAATGCTGAGCGTGGCCGCCGCGGACAACCTTCCGGCCTCACCGAGTCCATATCGGGCGCGGCCCGCCCCTGTCACGGCACGAGAGTTCACGCGGACGAGGGATGTACTAGGCACCTGCAACGTAGTAATTCGCGGAAAGGAGAGGGAGCTTCCTGCGTGGCACGCGATAGACAGCGTCGGTCGTGCGCGTCTACGCCAGCCGCAGCTCCCCGCGCATCACTGGCATGTGCGTATGGTTCAAGTCCCCCCTCGGACACGTATTCCTCGGTGAGGATCTCGCGTTGTGTGTGCGTGCCGCAGCGGCGAGCTGGTGGCGGGCGGTGGTTTGCCCGCTCCGGGCCTCGGTGATCCATCCGGCTACGAGGGCATTCGCCGACGGTGACTGCCCGGCACCGCAAGTCGGAGACCGCGGAGAGGAGTTGGCGCTGCGCTTGTCGACGGCCCCCGGGACGTGGGGCGTTGGCTCGGGGGCCGTGGGGCGCGACCACGGCGCTGTCTAGCATGGGCGGATGAGTATTTCCGGACTTTCTGTGGACGCAAGGCGACGGCGCAGCGCCGAGCTGCGTGAGTTCCTACGGTCGCGGCGGGCGCGGCTGACGCCCGGGGATGTGGGGATGCCCGGGGGTGGCGGGCGCCGTACGCCAGGATTGCGGCGGGAGGAGGTGGCGGTGCTGGCCGGGGTGGGGGTGTCCTGGTACACCTGGCTCGAACAGGGTCGGGAGATCAATGTGTCGGCCGACGTCCTGGATGCCGTCGCGCGGGTGCTGCGGCTCGACGGCGCGGAGCGGGAGCATCTGTATCTGCTGGCCGGGTTGAACCCGCCGCAGTCGCCTCCGGCCGCCCGGGAGATCTCGCCCCAGCTGTTGCGGGTGATCGACGGCTGGCTGCCGCGTCCCGCCTACGTCATCGACCGGCACTGGCATCTGGCCGCGGTCAACCGTGCCGCCCGTGTGGTGTTCGGATACGGCGAGGACGACCACAACTGCCTGGTGAGTTTCTTCACCAACGCCCGCTTCCGGTCGGAGATTTGCCACTGGGAGGACGCCGCGCGGGCGATCGTCGGGCAGTTCCGGGCGGATGCGGCCCGATACCCGGACGACCCGGAATTCGGCCGTATGGCCGCCGACATGTGCGCGGCGAGCCCCGCCTTTGCGGAGGTCTGGGCGGAGCATCCCGTCGGCACCGCGACCGAGGGCACCAAGGCGCTGGCTCATCCGGCAGGCGGTGAGCTGGTCTTTGAGTACACCGCACTGCCGCTTTCGGACCTGCCGGGCCATCGACTGCTGCTCTACACCCCTGCGGACGGGACCGGCACCGAGGCCCGTCTGGCCGCGCTGCTGGGCGTACGGGAGTCCGGCGCGGCCTGAAGTCCGCGGGCCCAGGGTGGTGGTGGCAGACCCAGGCTCAGCCGACACTGCCGGCCCTCGGCGAGCCGCTCGAGGATCGTCGTCATGAACCGATTCACGAACAAGACGGTCCTGATCACCGGCGGCTCCAGCGGGATGGGGTTCGCTGCCGCATGGCGGCTGCTGGACGAGGGCGCGTATGTCGTCATCACCGGTCGTGACCAGGGCCGACTGGACTCCGCGGTCGCCCGGCTCAACGCCGCCGAGCGGGCTCTCGCGGTCCGCGCCGACGTGTCGTCCCTGGCCGATCTCGATCACCTGATGCGGCGGGTGGAGACTTGGCGGGGCGGTCTGGACGCCGTCTTCGCCAACGCAGGCGTCGGGATCTTCAAGCCCGCTGCCGAGATCACCGAGGCTGACTTCGTCCACACCGTCGACGTCAACGTCAAGCTCAACTACCTTCAGCCGGCCGATGCACTGGCCGCGTTCACCAGGGGAAAGGTGGACGCCTGGGCGGTGTGGGACCCGTACACCTCG
>NZ_JBFAIP010000191.1:0-5269 GCF_040654775.1 Streptomyces sp. NPDC050636 | reverse complement strand
AGGCGACCCACCCGCGCCGGGACCCGCCGGTAGACATGCAGTGTCGGCGGCCGCCCGTCGTCGTTCGGCACCGGGATCTCGTACGTCTGTAACAGCGTTACTCGGGTATCGGTGTCACGCGCTGAGGCGGGCGACGGCCTCCTCGACCGTCAGTTCCTCGCGCTCGCCGGTGCGGCGGTCCTTGACCTCGACGACGCCCTCGGCGGCGCGGCGGCCGGCGACGACGATGGTCGGGACGCCGAGCAGCTCCGCGTCGGTGAACTTCACACCGGGCGAGACGCCGGCCCGGTCGTCGACGAGGACCCGCAGGCCCGCGGCGCCGAGCTGTTCGCCGACCTCCAGGGCGAGTTCGGTCTGCTTGGCCTTGCCGGCGGCGACGACGTGCACGTCGGCCGGGGCGACCTCGCGGGGCCAGCACAGTCCGGACTCATCGTGGGTCTGCTCGGCGAGGGCGGCCACCGCACGGGAGACGCCGATGCCGTACGAGCCCATGGTGACCCGGGCGGGCTTCCCGTTCTGCCCGAGCACATCGAGCTCGAAGGCGTCCGCGTACTTGCGTCCCAGCTGGAAGATGTGGCCGATCTCGATGGCACGGTCGATGCGCAGGCCGGCGCCGCAGTTCGGGCAGGGGTCGCCGGGCTCGACGACGACCACGTCGAGGTATTCGTCGACCTCGAAGTCGCGGCCCGCGACGACGTTGCCGGCGTGCTTGCCCTGCTTGTTGGCGCCGGTGATCCACGAGGTGCCGGGGGCGACCCGCGGGTCGGCGAGGTAGCGGAAGGCCTTGCCGGCCATGCCCTGCGGGCCGACGTAGCCGCGGACCAGCTCCGGGCGGTCGATGAAGTCCTCGGCGGTGACCAGCTCGACGACGGCCGGGGCCAGGTGCTCGCCCAGCTTGCCCAGGTCGACCTCGCGGTTACCGGGCACGCCCACCGCGACGATCTCGCCGTCGACCTTGACCAGAAGGTTCTTCAGGGTGGCGGCGGCCGGTACGCCCAGGTGCTCGGCGAGCGTCTCGATGGTCGGGGTGTCGGGGGTGTCCAGCTCCTCGATCGCGCCGACGGCCGAACCGTCCACCGGCGCCACCTTGACCGTGACGGCCTCGGTGTTCGCGGCGTAGTCGCAGGCCGGGCAGTCCACGAAGGTGTCCTCGCCGGCCGTGGCGGGGGCCAGGAACTCCTCCGACGCCGAGCCGCCCATCGCGCCGGACACGGCGGACACGATGCGGTAGTCGAGCCCCAGGCGCTGGAAGATCTTCTGGTAGGCCTCGCGGTGCAGGGCGTAGGACTGCTCCAGGCCCTCGTCGGTGGTGTCGAAGCTGTACGAGTCCTTCATCTGGAACTCGCGGCCGCGCAGCACGCCGGAGCGGGGGCGGGCCTCGTCGCGGTACTTGGTCTGGATCTGGTAGAGGATCACCGGCAGGTCCTTGTAGGACGTGCACTGGTCCTTGACCGTGAGGGTGAAGATCTCTTCGTGCGTGGGGCCGAGAAGGTAGTCGGCGCCCTTGCGGTCCTTGAGACGGAAGAGGAGGTCGCCGTACTCCTCCCAGCGGCCGCTGGCCTCGTAGGGCTCCTTGGGCAGCAGGGCCGGCAGCAGGACTTCCTGGCCGCCGATGGCGTCCATCTCTTCGCGGACGATGCGGGAGACGTTCTCCAGGACCTTCTTGCCCAGCGGCAGCCAGGTCCAGATGCCGGCGGAGGAACGGCGGACGTACCCGGCGCGGACGAGCAGCTTGTGGCTTGCGGTCTCGGCGTCGGCCGGGTCGTCGCGCAGCGTCTTGATCATCAAGCGGGACATGCGCTGGACCTGTGCGGCGTGGGCCATGGGAGATTCTCCTGCGTAAGAAAGGTGACTCCCAGGAGGTTAGCGTGTTCGCCGCGCTTGGCCTGAGCCGATGGGGGTGCCTGGGCCGTCGCCGGGGTGCGCTGCCGTTGTGCCTGCAGCGGGCTGGTGCCGGTCCGCTGCGCTTTGCCCGGGCCGTTATCGACCTTCGCGGCGTTGCGCCTGCGGCGGGCTGATGCCGGTCCGCTGCGCTTTGCCCGGGCCGATATTGGCTTTCGCGCCGTTGCGCCTGCGGCTAGCTGGTGCCGGTCCGCTGCGCTTTGCCCGGGCCGATATTGGCTTTCGCGCCGTTGCGCCTGCGGCTAGCTGATGCCGGTCCGCTGCGCTTTGCCCGGGCCGTTATTGGCTTTCGCGCCGTTGCGCCTGCGGCGGGCTGGTGCCGCTGCGCGGGGCTTTCGGGTGCGGTTCCGGGCCTCCGGACTTCGTCCTGCGGCCCGGCCCCTCCCGTTGTGGGTGGGGAAGATGGGTGGGGGCGTGACGTTGTCGTTCCCTGCGGCCTCGGGGGCGGCAGACCGCTCAGCGGCGTTTCAGTGGGAGAGGGGCGCCCATGACCGCGTACGGCGTCGGTGCGCTCGGGAACAGGACGCGGCGGGCGATGTCGACGTAGCCCAGGGAGCGGTACAGGGCGCGGGCCGGGCTCTCGGTGTCGATGGCGGAGAGGATGCTGCGCGGTTCGCGGGCCTGGTCGGTGATGTGGGTGATGAGGGTCCGGCCGATGCCGCGGTTCTGGTAGGCGGGGTGGACGTGCAGCTCGGTGATGACGAAGGAGTCGTCGAGCCATTGGTCGAGGCGCTCGCTGCGCAGGTAGGGCTCGACGACGGTGGACCACCAGTGGGCGCGGTCGTTGGGCATGCCGTAGACGAAGCCGATGAGCCGGCCTGCGGGGGTCGTGGCGCCGAGCGCGCGGGCGCCGCGGCAGCCGAGGTGGCGCAGGACGATGTGCCGGCGGACGGCGATCTCATCGTCGGTGAGTCCGAAGGCGAGTGCCTGGACGGCGAGCGCGTCGTCCACGCGGGCAGCGAGATCGAGGGGGCCGACCGCGACGTCATCCATGGTCGGAGCGTACAAGGCGGCACGTCGGAACGGGTGGCGGTCAGAACAGTACGCTCATGAACGCGCCGACTTCCTCGAAGCCCACCCGGCGGTAGGAGGCGCGGGCCGCGGCGTTGAAGTCGTTGACGTAGAGGCTGACGACCGGGGCGACATCGCTGAGGGCGTAGCGCAGCACGGCGGCCATGCCGGTCTCGGACAGGCCCTTGCCTCGGTAGGCGGGGTCGACCCAGACGCCCTGGATCTGGCAGGCCCGCGGGGTGGCGGCGCCGATCTCGGCCTTGAAGACGACCTTGCCGTCCTCGATGCGGGCGAAGGACCGGCCGGAGCCGACGAGTTCGGCGACCCGGGCCTGGTAGAGGAGCCCGCCGTCGCCGGCCATCGGGGAGATGCCGACCTCTTCGGTGAACATGGCCACGCACGCCGGCATGATCACGTCCATCTCGTTCTTGCGGATCCGGCGTACGTACGGGTCGGGCGCGATCTCGGTGGACGGCGAGCTGGTGACCATGAGGGGCTGGTGGGCGCGGACCTCGCGGGCCGGTCCCCAGTGGGGCTCCAGCAGCGCCCACAGCTCGGCGGTGGGGCCGGCCGGGCCGACGATGGAGGAGCAGCGGCGGCCCTGGCGACGGGCCCGCTCGGCGAAGCCGCGGATGGCCTCGGGGGTGGCGCAGACGGGGACAAGGTTGGCGCCGGCGTAACAGAGCGATTCCAGCCGGCCGCCGACGTACCAGCCCCACATCTCGCCGCCGAGCCGCCAGGGGTCGAGCCCGGCGATCTGGACACGGGCGGCGACGAAGGCGTTGGCGACCGGATCGCGGTCCAGGACCGCGAGGGCGTCGTCGAGCTCCCCGGGCTCAAGGACCTTGATGGTGGTGGTCGTCAGCACGTGTCGGAATGCCTCACCGTTACGGGCCTGGGAGGCCAGGCGGGAGCAGGTCTTGGCACTTTACCTCCACCTGCGCGGGAGCACCCGGGGCCCGCTGTGGGCGACTCCGTCGCGGGGTAGGCGCGAGCCCCGCGGCCCGGGGCGGGCGGCGGGGCTCGGCGGTGGTGCGGTGGGTCAGCCGGCGATGGCCACGGTCGGCTCGCCCGAGGCGACGCCGTCCTTCTCCATCTGCTCGGCGATCTTCAGCGCCTCTTCGATGAGGGTCTCGACGATCTTCGACTCGGGGACGGTCTTGATGACCTCGCCCTTGACGAAGATCTGGCCCTTGCCGTTGCCGGAGGCGACACCGAGGTCGGCCTCGCGGGCCTCGCCGGGTCCGTTGACGACGCAGCCCATGACGGCGACGCGGAGGGGGACCTCCATGCCGTCGAGGCCCGCGGTGACTTCCTCGGCGAGCTTGTATACGTCGACCTGGGCGCGACCGCAGGACGGGCAGGAGACGATCTCCAGGCGGCGCTGGCGGAGGTTGAGCGACTCCAGGATCTGGATGCCGACCTTGATCTCCTCGGCCGGCGGCGCGGACAGCGAGACGCGGATGGTGTCGCCGATGCCCTCGCTGAGCAGCGCGCCGAAGGCGACCGCGGACTTGATGGTGCCCTGGAAGGCGGGGCCGGCCTCGGTGACGCCGAGGTGGAGGGGGTAGTCGCTCTGCGCGGCGAGCTGGCGGTAGGCGTTGACCATCACGACCGGGTCGTTGTGCTTGACCGAGATCTTGATGTCGCGGAAGCCGTGCTCCTCGAAGAGGGACGCCTCCCAGAGCGCGGACTCGACCAACGCCTCGGGGGTGGCCTTGCCGTACTTCTGGAGCAGGCGGCGGTCCAGGGAGCCGGCGTTGACGCCGATGCGGATGGGGGTGCCGGCGTCGGAGGCCGCCTTGGCGATCTCCTTGACCTTGTCGTCGAACTGCTTGATGTTGCCGGGGTTGACGCGGACCGCGGCGCAGCCGGCGTCGATGGCGGCGAACACGTACTTCGGCTGGAAGTGGATGTCCGCGATCACCGGGATCTGGGACTTCCTGGCAATGATCGGCAGCGCGTCGGCGTCGTCCTGGGTGGGGCAGGCGACCCGGACGATCTGGCAGCCGGACGCGGTCAGCTCGGCGATCTGCTGCAGCGTGGCACCGATGTCGGAGGTGCGTGTGGTCGTCATCGACTGCACCGAGACCGGTGCGTCTCCGCCCACGGCGACCGAACCGACCTGGATCTTGCGGCTGACCCGGCGGTCGGCAAGCTTGGTCGGTACGTCCGGCATTCCCAGTGAAATGGCAGTCATCTGGCGAGCAACCCCAAGGTGTGGATCAAGGTCCCGGCTTCGGCGGGCTCCGTTATCCGAGATTACGGCACAGGGGTTGCCAGGGGCACATCCGTCCCCTGCGGCCCCTCGAACGGAGGCGGCCGGGCACCCGGCAGGTCGGCGAGCAGGAACGGC
>NZ_JBFAIP010000190.1:0-5430 GCF_040654775.1 Streptomyces sp. NPDC050636 | reverse complement strand
GGGTCCGACCGGGTAGGAATCGTATTCAGCGGGGCTGATCCGGGTGAGCGAGGAGCCGTTGCTCGTGAGTAGTGCCTCGCTGTCGACCGGCCAGAGGCGTCGGTCATCCAGGAGGAAGGCTCCGGGGCGTCCGGTGGCGCCCACGGACTTCTGCCCGGCGTGGAGGGACGCGCCGTACGGGATTCTGTGGAAGGTGCTCGAAGAGACGCCGATGCGCTGCCCGGTCACGTGGAGGTAGGGCTCCGCCTTCTCGAATTGGAGCCGTCGTCCGTCGGTCACGTAGGTCGCGGGGAGTCCCTGCACCTGGATGCCGTAGCCCTCGAAAATGGCACCGACCCGCTTCGGCGAGAGTTTGGTGCAGGCTTTGCCGGGGAGCAGGTCGAGCCCGAAGCGGCCGGGGTTTCGCGGTGGGAAGGTGGTGGTGGACTGGACCAGGTCGATGGGGATGCGGCCGCAGTCGCCCGTGCTGGAGGCGCGGGCGTGTTTGTCCGGGCGGGAGGCGATGCCTGGGCCTTCGGTCCATGTGCCGCGCACGAAACCGTCGGCGTAGGGGTGCACCCGCAGGTCGTTCCGGTCGAGGAAGTGCAGAACGGTTCCGTCCTGGCGGGGGCCGTTGCTGGCGACGATGAACGCGTTCAGCGCGTCGGAGTACTGCCAGTCCACCGAGAAGCCCTTGACCACGGAGAAGCTGCGGTCGTTGTCGTCGGTCCGTGGCCGCCACCCGTGGGTGGTGAAGACCTCTACTCCCTTCTGGAAGGTCGGGTCGGCGGAGCGCCATGCGAACTGGCCGCTGCCTCCAGCGTCGGCGCCGCGCCCGGTGGTGTCGGTGAACAGCAGATAGAACTTGCCGTCGCGGTAGACGGCGCTGGGCTGGCCCGCGCCGTACTTGTTGGGACGGTTCACGTCGAAGGACGGCGAGATGATGGGCCGGCCGCCGTTCGCACGCTGCCAGTTGACCCCGTCGGTGCTGGTGGCCAGGCCGATCTCAGTACGGTTGGCAGGGTAGGGGTCCTTGATGCCCCCATAGAACATGTAGTAGATGCCGTTGACGCGCAGCACGGACGGATCGCATGTGTGCTGGTCCCAGCCGTCGGATCTGCCGTTGAACACGCTCCGCTGCTGGCGGAAGGGGCCGCCGGGCGAGTCGGCTTCGGCGTACATGATGTCGTCGCCGGGGACCGTGTCGCCTTGGGGTGCACCGCACCACCACATCCGATAGGTGCGGTCCTCCATGATCGACGGTGCGTAGTCGTAGGCGGTCCCGGGGACGAGCCCTCCAGGATTGGTCCGGTAGGAGTCGGTGGGAAGTCGGGCCTGTGCCTGACCGCTCCCGGCCCCGGAGCGGTCGGGAGCCGCGGAGCCGGTGGTCGGGAGGAACAGGAACATCAGGAGGGCGAGGGCGAAGCCGACCGGTATGGCGAGTCGGCGACGGGATGCAATGGCCATGAGTGCCCCAAGTGAGTAGACGTGAAGACACTGGCACGCCGAGCGTAGATGCGGGCCCGCGGGCTGACAGCTCACACGCGTGCGTACTTCCGTGCAGGTCGGCCGCCCCAAGGGGGCGGAGTGTGGGCACGGTGGTTGAGGGCGTGACAGGTAATCAGTGATATGTCGTTGCGCTGAGCAGTGGCCGACGGTGACCTTCGGCCGGTCGGTTCAGCGGATGAAGTCGACCTCCGGGTAATGGCGCGAGGGGCCGTCGAGGAGGTCACTGTGCCGGTGGCGCAGATGCTTGTCGAAGAAGGCCGCCAGGTAGGTGCGTTGGACCTCGATGGACCGATTGGGGTCGATCGTGCCGAGTATCTGCTCCAGTTGGGGCGGGGCCAGTCCGAATGCGCCCGGCGCCTGGGGGAACAGAACCTGGTTGTCGACGAAGGAGTTGTGCCCGGAGCCGCGCAGCTTCAGGTCGAGCCGCTCTCCGTGCAGGTGTCTCCAGAACCGTGCCCAGCTCCGATCGCTGTTGCGGTTGTGGTGCTCTGAACTGAACAGCAGGAAGGGGCGGTCGAGCGGCTTGTCGATCGCCGATCCGAAGAGCTGGCCGTCCAGGTTCGCGCCGGCGTCGATCCTGGAGTCGGCGTGCATGGCCGCGGGCACGGCTCCTCCGCCGAGGGAAGCGCCGAACATCCCGATACGGTTCATGTTCACGGCATCGGACAGCCCGTGGGGGAGCGGCTTGTGTTCCACGTCCGGGTTGTGGCCGTGCGCGATCCTGGCCAACTGGTTGATGACGAAGTGAGTGTCTGCCGCCCGGATGGCGATCGTGTGGGACGAGTGGGAACCCGGCGGCATGGTGTTCACCTCACGCCGCCCGCCGGGGAACAGCACTTCGCCGGAATCGTGGGTGTGGTCGAGGGTGACGACCAAGTAGCCGCGGCTGGCCAGGTCCTGAACCAGTGCAGTCGACTGGGCCCGGTTCCCGTGCAGCCCGGGCGAGTACAGCAGCACCGGCAGCTTGCCGGCTTTGTGGTCAACCGGGGCGCCGGTGTGCCCGGCAGTGGTGGGCAGGGTCACCCCGCCCGGCAGCACCTGCTGGCTGACCGGGAGTTGCGCGGCGGGATAGTGGCTGGTGTGCGTGGCCGGATACCACAGCGAGACCATCAGCTCGCGCTGCTGTCCGGGCACCCACGGATCCGTGCGTGACGAGTCGCGCAGGTGGAGGTCGACCGTTCCGACGCGATGGCGCCCGGTCGGGGCGGGGAGAGTCAGCTGGCCCGGGATTTGGGGTGCGTCCAAGGACGCCGTCTGGCCCGGGGCTTGATCCGCGTCCAAGGCCGGTTGGCCTGGGGCTTGGTCCGCGTCCAGGGCCGCTGCGGCGGTCATGGGCGCACCGGTGCTCTTCCCGGCGGCGACAGCAGGCGCGACTCCGGCGCCCAGGACGACGGCCAGCGCTCCAGTGGTGCCGGCGACCCGGGCACGTAACCGGCTGTGGCGCTTCCGTGCGTGCTTTGCGTGTTTCATGGGCAGCCCGTCTTCATGGTGGCGGTCGCCACGTGACCGGTGATCGGGTGGCGCTCATCGTAATAGGTAATTTGCCATGGCCGCGCCAACGCGCTTGTTTGTGCGGAGAGTTCTTATTACCGGACAGTTGGTGATGTGGGGGAGCGGTCGGCACGTCCTGAATTGCGCGGCGTCACCCCTGTGTCCCGTGCCGCTGCCGGCCATACGGCCGACCTTTCCCGCAGATCCGTTTTCGCGTGAAACGGCCTGCCGGTGCTCGTGGAAGGAGCGGTCGAGTCGAGCATGTCGAGTGCCGGTACGGGATACATGCGGAAGCAGGGCGGCCAAGCCGGGCGGCGTCGAGGCCGGATGGGGATCGAGGGCAGTATCGCCACTACCGCCTCCTGGCGCTACCACCGGTAACGATTACCAAATCGGGCGCTATGCCGCGCACTGATCACTCAGCGTGGGTAATCAGTGCAGCGACGTAATGCATTCTGCAGTCCTACTGTCCGGTAATTGAATGCTGTTGATGGAGCGTCATTGCCATGTCGGCTACAAGTGTTGTACTAATTCCCTAGCTCAGGGCATCGACGTGCGCTTCCCCATCCTGCATCGCGTTCATCTGCGAAGGCACCGTGGCGTGCCCTGGGTATCCCCCACACGAAAGAGTTGAGATATGCGCTTTCGCCGAGCCTTCACGCTGAGGAGAGCCTTAGCGGTAGCCGCTGCAGCCGTGGTTGCTGCCGGACTCCTCCTCACTGTCGGAAGCCTCGCCCAGGCGGGCTCCGTCACCGGAACCATCACCGGTGGCCAGGGCAGCTACAGCACCATCAACGAACGCAAGGCACCCAACCTTTCCGCCCGGAACGTGGGAAAAGCCCACGTCGGCAGCACGGTCTCCATGACCTGCCGGGTGCAGGGTGACGCCGTCGAAGGCGACTCCCGCTGGATCTGGTCCGACTCGGGATCCTTCTACATAGCCAACGCGTTCATCAAGGAGAACACCGACCGCCTACCGGTCTGCTCGTCCTCCCACCCCAAATCCAGTGGGCGCGTAGCCCTCGCCATAGATATGCAGAAGCAGGTTCAGGACCAATGGTGCTGGGATGCCTCTGGCCTGACCATCGCCAAGTACTGGGGATTCAAGCAGTACAGCCAGAACGACTTCTGTCGACTCGCCGCCCAGAACAGCTATCTCAGCTGCGACAACCAGCCCGCCACGCTCGACGACATGGCCAACGCCTGGGCCGGCATGGGCTTCTCCAACACCGGAAACGGCTTGTCCCGCAACGCGTCCTTCTCGGAGACGGGCAATGAGATAAGCGGTGGACGACCATTTGCGGCACGCATCGGATGGAACTCCGGCGGCGGCCATATGAATGTCATCTACGGGTACGACCGATCGTCAAACAGCATCGCGGTCGGCGATCCTTGGAAGTCCACCCAGACCTACGCCTGGTGGAACTACGACGAATACGTCAACAACTCGTCGTTCCAGTGGACCCATTCCCGTATCGGCATTCACAAATAGGACGGGCAGCAATGCACAGCAAGAAAAATTCCACAAACCGGGGTGCTGCTCGTTTCACAGGCATAACCCTCGGCGCGACGCTCTGCGCGTCAGCATTCCTCAGCGGCCAGGCACAGGCAGCCGACGGCCCGGCGGGCGTACCCGACTACCAAGGCGCACGCCAGGTGCTGCGGTCAGCACAGGTCCACGACACCATCAACCGCTTCCTCAATGCAACGAATTCCGCCGGGAATTCAGGGGCGGACGGCGGCCAACGGGACGCAGCGCCCATGGACGCCGGATCACGCGACGCCCCACAAGCCTTCAGTCTGAAGGACCCGGTCGCGATGTACGAGATCACCCCCGATTTCGTCTCCGGAAAGACGAAGCCCACCCCGACCGGCGCCGTACGGCTGTCGTACCTGGCCTCCGAGGTCAACGGCGCGAACGGCCATCGCGCCACAGCTCTGCTGGCCGGTCAAACGTCCGCCTCCGCAGGGCAGAAAGCGCCCGACTCCATAGGGCAGAAATGGCATCTGGCCGGAGTTCAGGACGGCAATACCGACATCGGCTTCGCCAAGCGGACCACATCGGACTCGACGGTGTTCAGCGAGCCGCAGATCCACGCCTGGTACCGGCTCACGAACGGCACGGTCCAACCCCTCAACCAGGAAGCGAAATCCAGCCTCGGCGCTAAGCGGACGATGTCGCTCACCGCGTACCAGAAACTGGTGCACGGCCGGTACGCCGACAAAATGCCGGGGTCGACCTACGACCGCAAGGGCCTGGCCGGCGGATACGGGCCCGCCGCCCCGGCACACAATGCCCCGTCCGCCACCCCGGCGCACAACATCCCATCCTCCGCACCGATGCTGCTCGGCGGCACGGGAGCGCTCGCGCTCGCCCTCGCGGGCGGCACGATCGGGTTCCGCGGCCGCCGCGCGTGCCATCGCCGTCGCGGACCGGGACGGATCGACGGC
>NZ_JBFAIP010000189.1:0-5547 GCF_040654775.1 Streptomyces sp. NPDC050636 | reverse complement strand
ACGCCGCAGCCGCGCCCGCAACACCGACGCACCACTGGCATGCAGCTCCACACCCGTCCACGCGAACGGCAACCGCACCTGACCCGGCACACCCTGCTCGGCCTCGCCGACCAGGGCACTGGCGTGCAGCACCGCGTCGAGCAGAGCCGGGTGCAGTCCGAACGCTCCCGCGTCCTCGGCCACCCCCTCCGGCAGCTCCACCTCGGCGAAGACGTCCTCGCCACGGCGCCACACCGCCCGCAGCCCCTGGAACGCCGGACCATAGCCGTACGCCCCTGCCAGCTCGTCGTACATGCCGCTGATGTCGACCGCGGTCGCCTCGCGCGGCGGCCAGACGGACAGGTCCTCCTCGGCGCCTCGGGCTTCCCCGATGGGAGCGACCACGCCGCCGGCGTGCTGGACCCATACCTCCTGGGTGCCGTCGGTACGGGAGAACACCTCGACCGTCCGACGCCCGTCGGCATCAGCGGCAGCCAACACAACCTGGACCTGAACACCGCCGTCGGCGGGCACCACGAGCGGTGCCTGCAGCGTCAGTTCCTCCAGCAGTCCACAGCCCACCTGGTCACCGGCGCGTACGACCATCTCCACGAATCCGGTGCCCGGCAGCAGTACGACCCCGCCCACCGTGTGGTCGGCCAGCCACGGATGCGTACGCACCGACAGCCGCCCGGTGCACACCATGCCCGCACCACCAGCGAGTTCGACGGCCGCACCCAGCAACGGATGGTCCACCGCACCCAGGCCCAGCGACACCGCGTCCCCGCCCGTGGACGGTCCGGCCTTACGGGGCCAGTACCGCTCGTGCTGGAAGGCATACGTCGGCAGTTCGACCCGGTCCGCGGACGGCAGCAGCTTTGTCCAGTCGACCGTGACACCGTGCACGAACGCCTCGGCCAGTGACGTGATCAGGCGGCTCGCGCCACCGTCGTCGCGGCGCAGCGTCCCGCACACCACTCCCGCCGCAGTACCGGGGCCCGCGTCCTGCGCAACCTCTTCGAGCGTGTCGTTCATCGCGCCCAACAGCACCGGGTGCGGGGTGACTTCGATGAACATCTGGTGACCCATCCCGGCCAAGGTCCGCACGGCCCGGTCGAAGTGCACCGAGGCACGCAGGCTCCCGTACCAGTACGCGGCATCCAGCTCCTCGCCGGACAAGGTCTCGCCCGTCATCGCCGACACCATCGGCACCCGGCCCTTACGGGGGGTGATCCCGGCCAGTACGGAGAGGATCTCCTCCTCCAGCCGCTCGATCTGGGCGGAGTGCGAGGCGTAATCCACGGCGACCATACGGGCACGTACGCCCTCGGCCTCCAGCTCCTCCTGCAGCTCCTCCAGCGCCTCGGGCTCACCCGAAACCACCACCGCGGACGGCCCGTTGACCGCCGCGAGCGACAGGCGCTCGCCCCAGCGCGGGAGGCGCTCTACCACCGCCGCAGCCGACTGGCTCACCGACATCATGCCGCCCGCACCGGCCAGGGCCTTCAACGACTGCGAACGCAGCGCCACGACCCGGGCGCCATCCTCCAGCGACAGCATCCCCGCCACCGTCGCCGCAGCAATCTCACCCTGCGAATGACCCACCACCGCACCCGGCGACACACCAGCGGCCTCCCACACCGCCGCCAACGACACCATCACCGCCCACAACACCGGCTGCACCACATCCGCAGCCTCCAACGCAGGCGCACCCTCCACACCCGCGAGAACGTCACTCAACGCCCACTCCACAAACGGGTCCAACGCCCGCTCACACTCAGCCAACCGCGCCGCAAACACCGGGCTGGACTCCGCCAACTCCCGGCCCATACCGACCCACTGCGACCCCTGTCCCGCAAAGGCAAACACCACCCGCGCACCCGGCCGGGCAACCCCCGACACCACCGAACCCGCAGGCACACCAGCCGCCAGACTCTCCAAGCCACCGATGAGCTCACCCCGATCACCACCCACCACCACAGCCCGGTGCTCGAACGCCGACCGCGTCACCGCCAACGACCAACCCACATCAGCCAGTCCGAGCTGCGGACGCGCCACAACCCACTCACGCAACCGGCCCGCCTGCCCCGTCAACCCCTCAGCCGACCGGCCCGACACCAGCCACGCACCAGCCCCACCGGTCTCCACGACAGCCACGGCTTCGGGCGCACCCCTCCCCTCGTCCTCCACGAGAGCCTCAGCCTCGACAGGGGCTTCCTCAAGGATGATGTGCGCGTTGGTGCCGCTCAGGCCGAACGAGGACACGCCGGCCCGACGCGGCCGGCCGTTGGTGGGCCACGGCGCCGGATCCGTCAGCAGCCGCACCTCGCCCGCCGACCAGTCCACGTGCGGCGAGGGCTCGTTCACATGCAGCGTCTTCGGCAGGTGCTGGTGCTGGAGCGCCAGCACCATCTTGATCACACCGGCCACGCCGGCCGCGGCCTGGGTGTGCCCGATGTTGGACTTCACCGAGCCCAGCAGCAGCGGCCGATCCGACGGCCGCTCCTGGCCGTACGTCGCGAGCAGGGCCTGCGCCTCGATCGGGTCGCCCAGCTTGGTGCCCGTTCCGTGCGCCTCGACGACGTCGACCTCGTCGGCGCGGACCCCGGCGTTCGCGAGGGCGGCCCGGATCACCCGCTGTTGGGACGGGCCGTTGGGCGCGGTCAGGCCATTGGACGCGCCGTCCTGGTTCGTCGCGGAGCCGCGCAGCACCGCGAGCACCTTGTGGCCGTTGCGCCGCGCGTCGGACAGCCGCTCCACGACCACCATGCCCGCGCCCTCGGCGAAGCCCATGCCGTCCGCGTCCGCCGAGAACGCCTTGCAGCGCCCGTCCCTCGCCAGGCCGCTCTGCTCGCTGAAGCCGACGAAGCCCTCGGGCGTCACCAGGATCGTGACACCGCCGGCCAGCGCCATCGAGCACTCACCGGACCGCAGGGCCTGGGCGGCCAGGTGCATGGCCATCAGGGACGACGAGCACGCCGTGTCCACCGTCACCGCCGGACCCTCAAGACCCAGCGCGTACGACACCCGGCCGGACAGCACACTCGTCGCGTTGCCGGTGATGAGGTGCGCCGCGCCCTCGATGTCCACGCCGTAGCCGTATCCGGACGCGTACCCGCCGGCGAACACGCCGGTCGAGGTGCCGCGTACCGACTCCGGGTCGATGCCGGCCCGCTCCAGCGCCTCCCAGGACAGTTCCAGGAGCATCCGCTGCTGCGGGTCCATGGCCAGCGCCTCGCGCGGGCTGATCCCGAAGAACCCGGCGTCGAACCCGCTCATGCCCTCGATGAACCCGCCGGACTGCACGTACGAGGTGCGTCCCTGGCCCGAGGGGTCGCTGAGGGCCTCCAGGTCCCAGTCGCGGTCGTCCGGGAAGCCGGAGATCGCGTCCCCGCCGGAGGTCAGCAGTGCCCACAGCCCATCGGGGTCGGCCACGCCACCGGGGTAGCGGCAGCTCATGCCGACGATCGCGATGGGCTCGTCGGCAACGGACGGGGCCGACGTCACCGTCGGCGCAGCGGTGTCGTCCGGCAGGGCCCCCAGCAGCTCCGTTTCGAGGTACTCGGCCAGGGCGCCTGTGCTGGGGTAGTCGAACAGCAGGGTCGCGGGCAGCCGCAGTCCGGTCGCGGTGTTGAGGTCGTTGCGCAGTTCCACCGCGGTCAGGGAGTCGAAGCCCAGCTCGCTGAAGGCGCGGCCCGCCTCGACCGCCTCGGGTGACGGGTAGCCCAGCACATGGGCGGCCTTGGCCTGAACCAGTTCGGTCAGCACCCGGTGCTGCTCGGCCCGGCCCATACCGGCCAGTTGGCGCGCCAGATCCCCTTCGGCCGGTACGGCGGGAATGTCCGCCAGGAGCGCGGCCAACTGGTGGATCTCCGGCAGGTCCCGCATCAGCGGAACCTCCAGCAGGCTCGCCGCCGACACCGGCGTCGACAGGATCACGGACCAGTCGATGTTCGTCACCGTCAGCACGGTGTCGGGGCCGTCAAGCGCCTCGCCGAGGGCCCGAACCGCCAGGTCCGGATCCATCAGCCCTTCCCACTGGTTGCGGGCCAACCGCTGCCGCGCCGCCTCGGAGCCCTGCGCCACACCGGCCGCCCACGGGCCCCAGGCCACCGCGAGCCCGGCCAGTCCGCGACTCCGCCGATTCTCGGCGACGGCGTCCAAGTACGCGTTCGCAGCAGCGTAGTTGGCCTGACCCGGGCCGCCCGTCGTGGCCACCACGGAGGAGAACAGCACGAAGGCGTCCAGGTCCAGATCCGCGGTGAGTTCGTCCAGGTACGCCGCGCCGCCGGCCTTGGCCGCCAGCACCGTCTCAAGGCGTTCCGTCGAGAGGCCGTCGATCACGCCGTCGTCCAGCACCGCCGCGGTGTGTATCACCGCGGACAGCGCGGGGCCGCTCGTACCGGTCCAGTCCACAAGCCCGGCGACGTCCGACCGGTTGCTCACGTCGCAGGTCACCACGTCCACGCGGGCGCCCTGCGCGGCCAGTTCGGCGGCTTGCGCCGCGACACCCACTCCACCGGGACCGGAGCGGCTGGTCAGCACCAGTCGCTCCACTCCGCGTCCGGTCAGCCAGCGCGCCACGTGCCCACCGAGCGCCCCGGTGCCACCGGTGATCAGCGCGGTTCCGTGCGCCGACCGCCTGCTCCCGTTCGCCGACGGCTGCGGGGCATGGGTCAGCCTGCGGCCCAGAATCCCGGCCGGGCGGATCGCGACCTGGTTCTCGTCGCAGCCGGCCAGCACGGCCGCCAACTGCGCGCCGGTCCGATCGTCCAGTACGGCGGGCAGATCGATCAACCCGCCCCAACGGTCGGGGTATTCCAGGCCGACGACGCGGCCGAAGCCCCAGGCCTGCGCCTGCAACGGGCTGGTCAGCACCTCGCCGGGTCCGGCGGCGACGGCGCCACGGGTCAGGATCCACAGCGGTGCGTCGACCCCGGCGTCACCCAGGCCCTGCACCAGACCCAGCGTGGCGGCCAGCCCCCCGGTCACCACCGGGTGGGCGGGCGCCGACGTCTCGTCCAGCGCCAGCAGCGACACCACACCGGACAGCGCGGCAGGTTCCGTACCGGCGCTCCGCAGCGCCTGATCGAGCAGCGCGGCCAGGTCGGGCCGGTGCACGGTCCCGGCCGGTACCTCGACGACCACGGGCTCGGCACCGCGGGCGGTAAACGCCGCCACACATCCCTGCGTCAGGTCGGCAGCGGCCGATCCGGCAGGGGCCACCCCGGCCGATCCTGCAGGGGCCACGACCAGCCACTGTCCCGACAGGCGGGCGGTGCCCTGCTCGGCGACGGGCGCCCACGTCACGCGGTAGCGCCAACCCGCCGTCGCCGACCGGTCCAGCTCACGGCGCCGCCAGGACGCCAGCGCGGGCAGCACCTCGCTGAGCTGCTTCTGGTCCTCGATGGCGAGCGTGTCGGCGATCTGGGCCAGGTCGCCGCCTTCGACGGCGGCCCAGAACTGCGTCTCGGCCGCCGTACTCGCACCGTCGCCACCCACCAGGGGCGCGGACGTGGCTGCTGCTTCCAGCCAGTAGCGCTGGTGCTGGAAGGCATACGTCGGCAA
>NZ_JBFAIP010000188.1:0-5784 GCF_040654775.1 Streptomyces sp. NPDC050636 | reverse complement strand
GTCGATGGATACGGTCCGGAGCGGCATGACCGGCCTGTTCGGCCAGGGTCCAGCCGTTCTTCCGCTCCAGTGGAGCGATCAGTCCCCGCATATAGGCAAGCGCCGACTCTCGCGGCTCCGTCCTGGAAAACCGATGCACGAACCGGTCGTGCACAGCGTCCAGTTCACCGGCCCACACCCTGACATCAGCAAGGTCCCCACCCATACTCAGACCAACGACCCGCCTGCCCAACCGTCACAGCAAACACCGTTGCAGTACTAGGGCGTGTCTCTTTGATGGGTTGGTCAGTTGATCGGATGTGTCCGTCCGATTAGTGATCACTGATGCGATGTGGGACCGGATCGCGCCGCTGATGCCGGCCGATCCGGTCCGTGGCAGGCGGTGGGCCGACCATCGCCGCACCCTCGAGGCCATCGCGTGGAAGTACCGCACCAGCTCGCCCTGGCGGGACCTTCCCGACGAGCTCGGCTCGTTCCAGACCGCCCACAGACGGCTGATCAGATGGGCCGTCGACGGCACCTGGGAGAGGATCCTTGCCGCCATGCTGGCAGCGGCGGACGCCGACGACGACATCGACTGGGCCGTGTCAGTGGACTCCACCGTCGTCCGGGCTCACCAGCACGCCGCCGGAGCACGCAAAAAGGGGCGGCCCGATCCGGCGAGCCCGCCGATCACGCACTCGGACGCTCCCGCGGGGGCCTGAGCACCAAGGTCCACCTCGCCGCGGACGGCCACGCACGGCCGCTGGCCTTCACCGTCACCGCAGGCCAGGCCGGTGACGCACCCGCCTTCGAGGCCGTGATGTCCCGTATACGCGTGCCCCGAACCGGCCTGGGCAGGCCACGGACCCGGCCCAATGTTGTTCTGGCCGACCGTGCCTACTCCTCGCGTGCCATCCGGGCGCATCTGCGGCGCAGGGGAATCCGCGCGGTCATCCCGCAGCCTTCCGACCAGATCGGCCACCGCCTGCGGCGAGGTCGCCTGGGCGGCCGTCCGCCCGGCTTTGATCGCGAAGCCTACAGGCAGCGGAACACCGTCGAACGGTGCATCAACCGCCTCAAGCAGTGGCGCGGCCTGGCCACACGATGCGACAAACTCGCCATCGCCTACCAAGCCGCACTCCACCTCGCCGGCATCCTCATCTGGACCCGACGCTGACCAAAGAGACAGAACCTAGACGAGTAAGTCCTATGTCCCTTCTGGCTCGCGGCGTCTGGCACGGCACCTCGCGGCGTTGTCGGGGCATCCCGGTACACCCAGTACCGGGAAGCCCCTCCGCCTTGCGATGCACCGCACCAAACGCCGCGAGCCCCGCCCTACGGGCGGACGAAGGGACATAGGACTTACTCGTCTAGGACCTGTCCGATGGGTCATGGCCGGGCCCGCCGCCCCGCCCCGCATCAGTGCAGAATCACCTCATGCACCACGGGTGCCGCCGCTCCGCCCCGCCAGGTCAGCCGTACGCCCTCGATGGTGCCGTCGCCCGCCGCGAGCCGCGTGTACGCACCGGACAGCGTGCCGAGTGTGCGCCAGCCGCCGCCCGTGCGGACCTCCACCCTCGCGTCCCCGGGCGGCGTGCCCTGCGGGCGCAGGACGACCACGGACCGCGCCGGCCGGGGCGCGTTGGGCGTGAACTCCAGCGTCTCGCCGGGCTGCGCCGCCCGCATGGCGCGATACGCGGTCCCCGGGTCGCCGTCCGCCGCCGTCCGCAGCGCGCTGCCCTCCGCCGCCGGCGGGCCGCCGGACACCGTCACCTCGTCCGTCCCGGCGACCGTGAACTCCCGTACCACCAGCCAGTTGTCCTGTGCCTGCGTGGCGCGGGCGCGCACGTACCGGGCCTTGGCGCCGGACGGCGGCTCGGCCGTCACCTCCGCCTTGCCGTCAAAGGCGGCCAGCCGTGTCCAGTGCTTGTTGTCCGAGGAGTATTCGAGGACGCCGTGCTGGAGATAGTCGTCCGGGCTACCGCTCTTGCCCATTGCCAGGGTGACGGTGCCGAGCGCGCGCTCTGCGTGCAGATCCAGGCCGACCGAGGAACCGGCCTTGGGGGCGGCTGCGCTCCAGAAGTACGTGGCGTCGTCGCCGTCGGTCATCCGGGAGACGGCGTTGTCCTGATGGACGGCCAGATCGGTGGACGCCTTCGGGCGGCCGGTCACGCCCAATGCCGCATCGTGAGCGCTGACGGCGCCCTCGACGAAGGTGTCCAGCACCCCGTCCGCGACCAGCACCGGGATCTTTTTCCCCTTCAGATCCACGTACACGTACGACTTCGCGGACTTCACCAACTCCGGTAGCCGCTGCCGTAGTTGCCATGCCCTGGCGTCGTCGCCCGCCTTGACGGCCTCGATGAGCCGGAGGGCGGTGCGCGCCGCCTTGCCCCAGGCGTGCGTCGCGTCCAGCCATGGCTCGCTGTCCTCGACGAAGCCGCGATCGGCGAGCCGGTCGCGGAGTACGGCCGGCGCTTCCTGGAGCGTGCGCAGC
This sequence comes from Streptomyces sp. NPDC050636, assembly GCF_040654775.1. Classification (NCBI taxonomy): domain Bacteria; kingdom Bacillati; phylum Actinomycetota; class Actinomycetes; order Kitasatosporales; family Streptomycetaceae; genus Streptomyces; species Streptomyces sp. NPDC050636. The sequence continues at coordinate 3,305 of NZ_JBFAIP010000188.1, read as the reverse complement.
GCCGCGTCCAGCCGCCGGGCGTCCCCGTCCCTGCCGAACTGTGCGATGGCGGCGGCCAGTTCAGGTGCCTGCTGAGGATTGAGGGACGAGGAGTAGTTGGCGTCCGCGAAGGCCCGCAGGGCGCGCGCCGTAAGGGTGTCGCCGCCCGCCAGCTCCTCGATCGCAGCGCCCCAGGAGGCGCGTGCGTCGTACGCCTTGTCGTTCCAGGCGTAGTCGGCGACCGTATGCAGCGCGATCTTGGACGCCGCGGGCTCGATCATCGGATTGGCGGTGATCCCGGCCAGCCGCTCGGGCAGCCCCTTCTCCCGGCCGTTGAACGGCCCGAGCAGCAGCCGGTTGGTCACATAGTCGTTGACCGGATAGTTGTCCCAGGTCAGGATCGGGTGCCCGAAGACCTCCCGGGCCCGTTCGGCCTGCGCGACGGTCATCGTCGGCGCGATCACGCCCACGCCCGTCCACTCCACCAGCACATCCTTGTCCAGCCGCGTGGCCAGCGCCTTCTTGTACGGCGACGGCTTCACGTCGTAGTACTCGGTCGGCACCATCTGCAGCGGCTCGGCGCCCGGATGCCCGGCGATGAACTCCTGGTCGACGCGGTTGAGCAGATGCGCCTGCGCGGCGCCGGCCGCCCCGCCGCCGGTCCCGAACCTGTCCTTGTCCGCGGCGCAGTTCCAGTCCGTGTAGCTGATGTCGTCCAGCGGCACCGCGAAGGTCCGTACGCCGATGTCCCACAGCGTCTGGAACTTTGCGGTCAGCGCCTTGAAGTCGGCGTCGGAGCTGTAACAGACCGACAGGCCGGGGGAGAGCGCGTAGGTGAACTCCACATGCCGGGCGCGCGCCCGGTCCACCAGCTCCTTGATCTGCGCGAGCCGGTCCGCGGGGTACGGGTCGCGCCACTTCTCCCGTAGGTAGGCGTCGTCCTTGGGGGAGTAGACGTAGATGTTCATCTTGTGCTCGGCGTAGAAGTCGAGCTGGTCGAGGCGGGCGGCGTGCGACCAGGGCGTTCCGTAGAAGCCCTCGATGACGCCGCGGAGCGGGGTGGCCGGCCAGTCCCGTACGGCGGTGCCCTGGACACGGGCGCCGGGCCGGTCGCGGTGCGGCAGCAACTGACGCAGTGTCTGGGCGGCGTAGTACGTGCCGGTGGCGTCCTTGCCGGACAGCGCGATCCGGCCATCGCCGACGGCCAGCGAGTAGCCCTCCTCGGGCAGCCCGTCGGTGCCCCGCGCGCCCAGGCTCTCCAGGGCCCGCGCCGCGCCCGCCCCGTCCACGTACACGGTCAGCCGGTTGTCGGCCTCGGCCTGTTCGGCCTGTTCGGCCTGTTCGGCCCGGACGATCCGGTCGGCGCCGGCGCCCTTGAGGGACTTCTCGACGAGGTCCAGCGCCGGTGCGTCGGTCTTCGGGCCGGCGACGAGGGTCACCGACGGGGTGATGGTGACCCGGTCGTGCCGGGCCTTGACGGACTGCGGGGCGGGTGAGAGGGAACGGGCGGCTCCGGGTCTGTCCCGGGCGCCGTCGTGGCCCGCGACCGGAGCCGCGCCCGGTGGCCCCACCATGCCCGTCAGGGGGATCACGGCGAGGGCTACGGCGAGCGCGGTGGCGGCCGCGGAGCGCGTACGGTGCATCCTTCGGTCCTCCTCGGTGCAGCGGGCGGGAGTGCGCGTGCAGGGCACGGGGGTGGGGTGCGCGAACAGGCTTCACCCGCTTGCCGGGCCGGGGCAATGGACTTTCCCACTGGATGGATGGACGTTGCCGAGGCGGCCGAAACGGGCGCCCCGGCACCCGCCCCCGCCCTCAGCGCGACTGGGCTATGAACACCAGCAGGCTCATGAACGCGAGGAGGACATGTGTGGCGACGACGTAGATGAACACCCGCACATACACCCCGCGGGGTGGCTTGTTCTCGACGTACGGCCGGGTGGGTGTCGCGTGGGGGACGGGCTCCGGGGATGCGGGAGTGGGCTGATCGGGCATGGCGTACGGTCCTTCCCTCAATGCGGCGCCCCGGGCTCACAGCCCACGGCGTGGTGCGTCGTCGCCCAGGCACAGCTCGGCGGCGCCGCTCTGCAGCAGCGTGTGGACGAACAGCAGGTCCGTGCCGCCCCGGGAGGCGGCGGCGATACGGTGCGGGGTCAGCGAGTCGAAGTGCGCCGCGTCGCCCGGGTCCAGCACATGGACGGCCTCGCCGAGCGTCAGCCGCAGCCGCCCCTTGAGGACGTACAGCCACTCCTCGCCCGGATGGACCCGGACCAGGTCGCCCTGCGCGCGCTGCGGCACATGCAGCCGCAGCGCCTGCATCGCCCGCCCGGCACCGCCCACCGTCCAGTACGTCCAGCCGCCGGCCTCCGACGGCTCCGTGCGGCCGGCCCGTACGATCGGGTCCCGCTCGGGCGCGGTCTCGCCGAGCAGGTCGGATACCGTGGTGCCGTACGTACGGGCCAGCGCCAGCAGCATCGGCAGCGACGGCTGGCGGCGGTTGGTCTCCAGCCGGGACAGATGCGCGGGCGAGAGCCCGACCCGCCGCGCCGCGCCCTCCAACGTCAACCCGCTGCGTCGCCGCAGGTCACGCAGCTGGGGCGCGACGGTGGACAGCTCCTCGGGCGGGTCGCCGAAGGGCTCGTCGGGGAGCTCGGTCATATCCCCGGTATAACGACCTCTCGCCTCACGGGCAAAACTTTTGCCTCTAAGGCAAATCCCTCGCCCGGGGTGGACCTTGTGAACTCCTGGGAAACTTGCGCCCGTTGGGATTGACAGGGGCATGTCTACGCGCGTCATCCTGGGAGGCATGAGAATCCCCCCACGGATCACCAGGATCGGCGCCGCGGGCGCCCTCGCATCGGCCCTTCTCATCGGCGGGACCGCGGTCGCCGCCCCGCCCGCCGTCGCCACGGCGCACCCGGCCACCGCGTACGCCGCGACGGCGCACACCACGGCCGTTCACCCCACTGCTGTTCGCGCCGCGACCGTGCAGGTGAACGCCGTCGGCGACATCTGTTACTCCAAGCTGCCCTCCCAGGCCCACGACACCCTGGACCTGATCGAGCAGGGTGGGCCCTACCCCTATCCGCAGGACGGCACGGTCTTCGACAACCGGGAGGGCATCCTCCCGGACCAGAGCTCCGGCTACTACCACGAGTTCACCGTGAAGACGCCGGGTTCGCCCGACCGTGGCGCCCGCCGCATCGTGACCGGCAAGAAGACGGACGAGGACTACTACACCGCTGACCACTACGAGTCGTTCGACCTCATCGATCGCAGCTGCTGACACGCAGCCAGGAGAGCGGCGGCCGGGGTGCAATGGGCACCCC
>NZ_JBFAIP010000187.1:0-6087 GCF_040654775.1 Streptomyces sp. NPDC050636 | reverse complement strand
GAACGCGAGAATTTTGCGATATCCCGGGCGGGCGGGGTCCGTGAGGCGGAATGAGCCGACGCGGTGTTGCAGGTTGTTCTGGATGGCCTGGCAGCGGCCCGCTGGGGTCGATGCCGATCCCAGCATCTGGTTCAGTGCGTCTTCGTCCTCCAGCCCGTAGACCTCACGCAGGCCGTTGTCGTCGTTCTGTTCGTAGTGCGGGTCGTCGAGTGCCGCCCGGAAACTCAGTCGGCTTTCGGTGATGTTCTCGCTGTCCCAGTAGTAAATGCCGGTCGAAACAATCCGCTCGTTCATCATCCCCTCAACATGCCAGGAACCGCCGGGGTACTCGGGCTTGTCCGGGGTGAGATGAATAGTGGCGAGCTTGACGATGACCTGGAGACGGCGGCCGCGCAGGTCGACTCGGGCGGATTCATCGGGCAACTCGGGCGGGGTGAAGGCCGGGGCGTCCGGGATGGCCGGACGGCGGTTTTCCCACCAGTCGTCTTGGGCCTCTTCCCATGCACGGCGGGCTTCTGCGTAGGTCCCATCATCACTGTAGGAGGATTTGTCCGGATACTCCGGCTCCGAGTCGTACCACCCGAAAGGATCGACCTCGATCCGCAGGGGCCGCGGATGGCGCAGATCGGTGAGCACGTTCTCCAGCAGCGGGCGCACGCGCGCGAACAACTCTGGCAGGACGGAGGCTAGTTCGCGATGAGTCTCGGGGTGGACGTTGTTGACGTACGAACGGAAGGCGACATCGCCGTCGTCACTGACGTCGACGTCCGTGGGTAGCCACTGGAATTTCTCCGAGAATTCGTACTTCGAGTAACGGTCCGTCGGGTTCCGCCAAGCCCGCTCGGGCGCACCGCTCACCTCTCTCACCAGGCAGAACAGTGAGGGATGAACCAGATCCAGTACCTGGCCGTCGGATCCGGGATGCCAGTCCTGTTCTGCTTCGGGGACCTGTTCCAGAACCCGAACCGCCTCGCGCAGCCGGGATCTGAGCTGGTCGTCGACCAGTGTGTCCGACTGCCACACCCCGTCGACTGCGGACACCTCGACGCCGGTTCGTCCGTCCCGCAGCGCTGCGTAATGCAGGAGTTCGGCAAGCACGTAACGAACCTGCGCTTCGGTGAGGCCCTGGGCGACCGCTTCTTGCGTCCACCTGGCGACGATGTCGGCATCGTTCATCTTGTCGAACCACCCCGGCTTCGCCCGAATGTGTGAGCTGCACTGCATCATCTGAAGTTCCCGCAGCGTTCGCGGTGTCGCAAACGATATGGAACGGGAAGCATGAAAGGGCAGCGGGAAAGCAGACAGGCCAGTCAATTCTCTTGGTCCTCCCAGTCGGTGTGCGGTGGCGGGAAGGATACTTCAGCAGACTGACACCGCAGCCGTGGTCCCTGTCATCGCTGGTCCGGGAGCCAGGGCTTCGACGTAGTCGCGTGATGTCCGGTCCGCGCTCATCCGAGGCCGAGGAGCGCGAGGGGGAGACGGGGGTTGCAGACGTTGCGGCGTAGGCCGGCCGTGATGGTTCTTCACTCCGGCCGCGTGGAGGGCCCCTATGGCGAGTCTTGGACCTTGAGTGGGTCTGGCTGTAGTCGACCTGTCACACCGCCACAGATAGTGAAAGCAGGGTGAGTCCGGTCCTGGACACAGGAAGCCCGCGGCCGTGGGTGACCATGACTGTTCTCTACGCAGCTTGATCACCTGGACACATCCGCTCAGACGTCGTTTCTGGTGGCGGTTCGTGCTGGTGACGCGACGCTCATGGAGCTGGACTGGCTCTCAAGCGGGAACGGAGACGATCAGGGGACAATCGTGCATCTAGTCTCGCCCTAATGCGGTCACCTGCGTATCCACCCAAGCCTGTACCCGGCGACGCAGAAGATGGGCTCGACGCCGCAGGAGCGTGCCCACGGCATCCACGCCGAGTGGAAGTTCCGCGGCGCATACAGGCAGCAGATCATGCCGCCGCCGAGGTTACCCAACTGCGAAGTCGCCGACGCCGTGCCCGGAAAGCACATGCGCGAGCACGTCTACAGCCGCTCGCGCGTGATGCTCATGCCCAGCCTGTACGAGTCCTGGGGCCGGGTGGCGGTGGAGGCGTTCGCCTCTGGCATCCCGGTGATCGCCCACCCCGCCCCGGGGCTGGTCGAATCCATGGGCGAGGCCGGGATCTTCGCCTATCGCGACGACACGAACGCCTGGATCCACGCCCTGATGTCCTTGCGGGACCCCACGATCTGGGCCCGCGCCTCCCGCCGGGCCAAGGCCCGCTCCAACGAGCTGAGCGCGGCCCCCGACCTCGACGTCTGGTGCGACGCCGTCGAGTCGTTGCACGACACCGCGCGGCGGAAATCCTTCCGCGTACGCCAGCTGGGCACGCTCATCGAAGGCCGCCGAGATGGGTCGCGCACCTAGGGACGAAGCCTCAGGCCCGCAAACCGAACGGCATACGGCTTCCTCGGTTTGTGGCGTGGAGATATTCGCCATGAAGAAGGCCAATGGCATAGAAAAGTGAGAAGCGCGGAGCGGAGTTCCGTGCCGGGTGGTCCAGATTGGCTCTGCTGTTGGGCTTGTCAAGTTGCTGTTGGGATAGGCGAGTTAAAGTAGCCGGTGGTGCTGTGGGCACCTGGGGCAGACGGATACTGCCGTGGGAGTAGCGCCCGTGATCTGCCTCCAGTTGGTGTGGCGGTTGGTCATCTCGGTGGGCGGGGGTGGTGTGCAGGTGGCGGCGGAAGTGGGGTGAGACCCGGAGAAAGGCAGAGGGCGCCCGGTGCCAAGTGTGTGCGCATGGCCCGATCCGAAGTTCTTCTACGGGCTGGACGTGCTCTACGACCGCGACGGCGGCAGTGTCCAGAAGAACATTCTCACCGAGACCGCCGCGTACAGCGACATTGTGTTTCGACTTCCTCTCGCTCGCCGGGTTCGCTACGCGCCTGGCGGAAGCCGTCCTTGCCGGCCCCTGCTATGCGCGGCGATCGTGGACCGATTCACCGTCAACGCGCACATCGTCGAGACTGGAATCGACCCATTCCGTCTCGCGCAGACCCAGGAGAGGCGCCGAGCCTGAGATCAGACCTGCATTCTGCCCCGGGTCGGGGCCCGGAATTGGCCCGGAATCCCCAGCGCCTAGGATGAGCTTGTGCAGCATTTCGAGGTCGTGACAGCCGTCGCCGCACCCCCGGACCAGGTGTTCGCGGTATGCCTGGACGTGGAGGCGCATACCCGCTCGATGGCCGATTCGTCAGAGCGCGCCGTTGATGGCAGGACCCGGGGAGAGCTGTCGCTCGGGGACACGGTGACCTTCCAGGCTCGGCATTTCGGCCTGACCTGGCGACTCAAGGCCCGCATCACCACATACGACCGACCCCGACGTTTCGTGGACGAGCAGGAGTCCGGGCCCTTCAAACGATGGCGTCACGCCCACCACTTCGAGCCGGACGGCAACGGTGGCACCATAATGCGAGACGTCATCGACTTCGCTTCACCACTGGGGCCCGTCGGATGCATCGTCGACAGAATCCTCCTGAGCCGATACATGCCCCACCTCATCAGAATCCGCAACACCTACCTGGCCAGCACTTTCCACTGAGTGGTCGGGACAGACACAATCGAGGCCAGCCTCGAGTAGAGGGAGAGCGTGTCGGCATTGCTCGCTGGTATCTCCCAACCCCACGAGTGAGCAGCCTTCCGCCAGACAGACAGCAAACTCGTGATCGGCGGCTCGGGGTGCGTAGCCATGGCACCGACGGAAGCCGACGCTGCCCGCAGACGATCTGCGTCAACGAAAGGGCAGAAACTCCCAGGAGATGAAGCATTCGTCGAGCACACCGGCGGCTGCGGGGGCGGGGGCGACCGCGTACCTTCGCACATAGGCTGGTGGGGCTTGCAACGGGCGACCCGGTGACGGACGGGTAAAACGGGCCAACTCGGATGCAGTCCGCGCCACCGCGGCTCCCAATGCTCAGCAGCTGAGCCAGCTTGACCTTGGTGCGTTGTGCCGTGTCCGGCTTCCACCGCGTTCACGCTGTCCCCTCAACCAGGCATTTCTCACGAGAGCCCACCGTAGAGGCCCAGGCGGTGGCCTCGCCGGAGATGTCGTTCAATTCCAATCTCGGCGAAGCGACGGGGCGGAGTATTCGTCAAGAGCTGTCGAGCATCCGGGAACCGCGCGATACGGAACGGTTGGCCTCAACTGAACCGCTGACGGCTACTGGTAGGCCCGCTTCATAGAGCAGGATGCGGTGGCCGAGGGCGCTGAGGCGCGACCGGCGGGGAGCGCCTGCGACGTGCGGACACCCGACACCCCTCCCAGCGCCGTTCCCACAAAGGCTGTGTGCATGCGATTCCCATATGGGAATCGCATGCGCCGCTCGTGCAAGCGCAGGCGGATATCGGCACGTGAACATGCCCCCGAAAGAGTGCGATTAGATTGCCGAATGCCGAATGCCGAATGCCGATAAACAAACGAACAGGCACTCGCTGAGTTCCCACGATAGGGTCGCCGCCCTGAGCTGAAGCGCGCGGGCCGGCGGGGCGGCCATCGATGCGGGCGGGGCATCCGATTCCGCGCACCTAGGCCGGACGCACACCAAGAGCACGCTGGCCTACGACCGTATCGATGCTGGCTCCCCGCTCAAAGCCCTTTACCACGGGGAGCCGTTGCTCGAGTTCCTCTCCGCGGTCGTCGGCCGGCGGCTGTTCCGCTCGGCCGACCCGCTCTGGGCCATGACGATCCATGTCCACCACGAGCGCGACGAACAGGACTGGCACTTCGATGTGTCGGAGTAGACGATCGTCCTGCACCTCCTCGCGCCCGAGCAGGGCGGGGCCCTGGAGTACTTGCCGCGTACGCGGGCTGCGGTGGAACAGGACCGCGACGCCCTGCGCGCCTTTGCTGCCGGAGAACGGCGCTCGCTGACCGTGATTTGGGCACCACACCCGGCACTCGTGTCCTGCACTCGGGCCGGGTCTCCCTCCACCGGGTCACCCCCGTATCCGGCCCCACCCCGCGCATCAGCGCCGCCCTGTCGTACAACTCCGCTCCCGGTGGGCGGCTCAACTCCTGCACCCGCAACCTCTACTTCGGGAGGACCGGGTGGCCACCTGGCACGGCCGTCCGCCTCAGCTGCCCGAAATGGACCTGCGGGCATGGCGCGACTCCGCGTCACGACCGGCGTTCGCGGACCGGTTGCGGGACATCCCTCACCGTTCCGGCTTCTGCTACCTGACCGGGCACGGCACCACCCGGCAGCGGTCGGCGGAACTCCTGGACCTGGCCAGACGCTTCTTCGCTCTACCGGAACACCAGCGGCAGGCGGTGGAGAACGTCCACTCCCCGCACTTCCGCGGCTACACCCCAACAGGCCGTGAACTCACCGGGGGGGCGTAGGGACTGGCGGGAGCTGTTCGACGTTGGGCCGGCCCCCACCAGCAACACCTGCTGGCCACCCTCGGCATCCACGGCCCCACGCCCCTACACCGCTATAACAGCCGTCCAGCGAACCTGACCGGTCAGCCAAACAAACCGACCAACAGCCATCCCGCCACCCCGAACCGATAAAACCGCAGCTCACACCCATCCAGCTCCAGCCCGCAAGCAGGGTCAAGCCCCTCGCCAACACACAGCACACCGCCAGGCCCAACCAGCCAACTGATCAGCCCAGCTCAACACCCCAGGACCCGATCATAAACAATGAACCGCGCCATATGACCAGCTCGGTCCCCAACGCCAAGTGGGATGCCTCAGCCTTCGTCGAGCACCGTTCGGATCACGTGCCGGGCATTGTGCGCCATCGCCGGGTTCGTCCTCCGGTAGTACGGCAGCGCGATCAGCGCCTGCGAGAGCGTCCGCCCCCGGCCGCGGATCCAGGTCGCGTCGTCCACTCCCAGCGCCTGGCGGAAGACTTCCCTCGCATCGGTCGGCAGCAGATTCCACGCCGGGAACAGGTCGCACGCCGGATCACCCACCCCCAGGCACCCGAAGTCGATTACCGAGGCCAGCCTGCCACCGTCCACCAGCAAGTTGCCCGGCATGAGATCGGCATGCAGCCACACCGGCGGCCCGTCCCAGCCCGGGGCTCGCAGCGCCTCCTC
>NZ_JBFAIP010000186.1:0-6104 GCF_040654775.1 Streptomyces sp. NPDC050636 | reverse complement strand
GGATCGGTGAGGGTGAGGCAGGTACCGATCTCGTCGTGCTCCAGACCGGGCCGCAGATACGGGTAGCCCTTGGCGGCCTGTGCCAGTTGGGGGCATCGATGGCGGCCTGGAGGCCGAGCCCCCCGAGAGCGACTGCGAGGAAGAAGTGCAAGGACCACTGGTCCTGCTGGTCTCCGCCTGGGGTTCCGAACGCCATCACCGCGGTGCCGTCGCGCAGCGCGAGCGAGGGCGAGAGCGTGGTGCGTGGGCGACGTCCGGGGGTCAGTGAGTTGGGCAGGCCCGGCTGGAGCCAGGCCATCTGCAAGCGGGTACCGAGGGGGAAGCCGAGGGCGGGGATCACCGGATTGGACTGGAACCAACCGCCGCTGGGTGTCGCCGTGACCATGTTGCCCCAGCGGTCGACGATGTCGAGGTGGCAGGTGTCGCCCCGGGTCAGCCCGTCGGAGCCGACGGTCGGTTCGCCCGTACCAAGGGTGTGCCTGGATGCGTCGGCGGTCTTCGTCTCGTGCGTGGGTTGATGCGGCAGGCGCGGCGTACGGCCTTCCGGGCTGCCGGGGCGCAACTCATGCGACGCCTTGCCGTCGATCAGGGCGCGCCGGCTGTCGTTGTAGGACCGGGACAGCAGGTCGGCGAGCGGGACGTCGGCGGCGTCGCCGTACCAGGCCTCCCGGTCGGCCATGGCGAGCTTGGTTCCTTCCACCAGGCTGTGCAGATAGTCCGGTGTGTCGTGGTCGAACCCGTCGGGCAGGAGCGCGAGTTGCTGGAGGAAGACCGGTCCCTGGCTCCAGGGCCCGGCCTTGCACAGGGTCCAGCCGTTCCAGTCGTAGCTGACCGGGGACTCGTAGTGTGCCTCGTAGCCGGCCAGGTCGTCACCAGTGAGAGCTGAGGCGTGGCGTCGGCCGGTGGTGTCCATGGCGGGTGTGGCGGCGAATCCGGCGATGGCCTCGCCGATGAAGCCTTCGCGCCAGATCCTGCGGGCGGCCTCGATGCCGGCCTCCCGGGAGGCGCCGGCGCTCTCGCGCAGCAGGGTGCGCCACGTCTGAGCCAGGGCAGGGTTCCTGAACAGGGACCCGGGACGCGGTGCGGGCAGGTACAGCTCGGCGGATGTGGTCCATTCCGTTTCGAAGAGCTCTCGCACGGTCTCTATGGTCCTGCCAAGACCTGCCGAGACAGGATGCCCGTGTTCTGCGTAGCCGATGGCGTACTTCAGCACCGCGGCCAGGGGCTTCGTGCCGTGGTCTCGCAGCAGAACCATCCATGCGTCGAACGCGCCTGGCACGGCGGCGGCCAACGGACCGGTGCCGGGAACCAGATCGAGTCCGAGGCTGCGGTAGTGCCCGATCGTCGCCCCGCCGGGAGCAGGCCCCTGTCCGCACAGCACCCGGACCTGCCCGCCCACGGGAGCCAGAATGATCGGGACCTCCCCGGCCGGGCCGTTGAGGTGTGGCTGGACGACGTTCAGTACGAACCCGGCGGCCACCGCCGCATCGTAGGCGTTGCCGCCGTCCTCCAGCACCGCCATCGCCGACTGCGAGGCCAGCCAGTGAGTTGTCGACACCATGCCGAAGGTGCCCGTCAGGGTCGGACGTGTCGTCCATGTGCGCATCGCGATCACCCTTCGCTTCGGTGGAGCCTGGCCTGGATCACAAGACGGCTGGCTCCGAGACCAGGGCCGGGCGTTTGTTGATCGGCCCGCCCGGCTCGGTCCGAGCGCCTGGGCGAGTCAGATGTGACGAACGTGCCTGAATGACTCTGTCCACGAGAACGGGTTCTGGCTCACTTTTCCGTGAAGGGCTGAGAGATCAGTTCCAACAGGCCGATCGGCAGGTTCTCTGCGGTGTTGAAAGTGAAGGTGGCCAGCATCGAAGCCGCGAGCACCGCCTGCCTGTGCCATGGAGCCGGTTGTGCCCTGACCATACGGCCTCTTCCTGTCCTTGCTCCTTGAGGTCCTTGACGACCCGCCGCCGCACCGCTGAGCGCCTTGGTGCGGAGCGATCCGCTTGTCACGCAGGTGCCTGACTTCTCCGTCGAGGAGGCGCAGCGGCTGTGCGAGCACACGGAGCGGCTGGTCTTCGGCAGAGCGAGGAAGGCTGAGGCGGTGAACTCGTTGACGGTCGGGCAGATATGGCTCACCGCCAACTCGGCCTCGGGCCAACTCAATCCGTACGCCGGGGGACTTGGCCCGACAGCAGCAAGTCCACGATCTTCTCGGGAAGATCCTCGACGAAGTTCACGCCCGTGACCACCTGCCGGTAGAAGACCGGCCCCGCGAGGATGTCCATGAAGATCTCGACATCGACATCGGCAGGGATGTCTCCGCGCTCCACACCGCGGTTGATGAGGACCTCGCAGTTTGCGCGCCGCCCGTCCAGGAAGTGGCGGCGGAACCCCGCGAGGGTGCCAGGCTCGTGGGCGAGATCGCTCAACAGGGCCGGCAGTGCCGTTCCGGCCGGCGTCGAGGTGTAGTTGGCGATCGTCCCCTCGAGCCAGGCGATGAGGTCGTCGCGGGTGTTGCCGGTGTCGGGCACCGGGCCCGTGGACAGGGTGGCTCCCAGCGCCCAGCCGACGAGGTTCCCCTTCGACGGCCACCAGCGGTAGAGCGTGGCTTTGTGGACGCCGGCGCGCGCCGCGACCTGCTCCATGGCCAGGCGCTGGTACCCCTGCTCCGCGAGCACCTCCAGTGTGGCTTTCAAGATCGCTCTCGACCCGCGCGGCCACGAGCTGATCGGCGACGCAGTCCTGGCACACACCCGGGACTGGGAGTACGACTGCGTGGCCGGCCTGGTCCTCGGCGCGGTGCCCATCGCCGTGGCCGTCATGGCCACCGCCCACAAGAACGGCAGGTCCCTTCCAGCCGTCGCCATCCGCAAGGAGGCCAAGAAGCACGGCCTGGGCCGCCGTACCGAGGGCGTCGAACTGGCTGGGCGGCGGGTGCTCCTGGTCGAAGACACCTCCACTACCGGCGGCTCCCTGCTGACCGCGGTCGAGGCCGCGCGCGCGGAAGGTGCCGAGGTTGCCGGAGTGGTCCTGCTCGTCGACCGCGGAGGCAGCCGCGCCATCGCCGAGGCGGGCCTGCCCGTCCGCTCCGTCTTCACCGCCGCCGACCTGATCTAGGGGCAGTCCGTGACACACGATCCCCACTCAAACGACGCCGCCGGAGCACCCGCCGCCACGCGCCCGCTCCCGCGCAGCATCGCCGTCTTCACCGGCTCCGCCGTCGGGGCTTCACCCGCCGTCGTCGAACAGGTCCGCGCCTTCGGCGCGGCCCTCGCCGAGCAGGGCATCACCGCGGTCTCCGGCGGCGGGCGTGTCGGACTCATGGGCGCCCTCGCCGACTCCGCGCTCGCCGCGGGCGGCAGGGTCGTCGGGGTCATGCCCGAATCCCTCGTGAACAGCGAGCTCGCCCACACCGAGCTCGACGACCTCCACGTCGTGGCCACCATGCACGAACGCAAGGCGCGCATGGCGGACTTGGCGGAGGCCTTCGTGGCGCTCCCTGGCGGCTCCGGCACGCTCGAGGAGTTCTTCGAGGCATGGACCTGGGGCCAACTCGGCCTGCACACCAAACCGGTCTCGCTGCTCGACATCGACGGCAGCTGGGGGAGCCTGGTGGCGATGTTGCAGGACATGGTCAGGAACGGCTTCCTGGCCCAGCGCCACCTCGACGGACTCATCGTCGCCAAGGACACCGACGACCTCCTCGATCAGCTGTCGTCTTGGACCCCACCGCAAGCGAAGTGGACATGAACGCAACCCACACCCTTGAGTCCGTCGGCTGGCTGTGCGTACGCGACGGACGGCTGCTCGTCGTACGCTCCGTCGGCCGCGACGCCTTCTATCTGCCCGGCGGCAAGATCGAGCCGGGGGAGAGCCACAAACAGGCCCTGGTCCGAGAGGTCAGGGAAGAGCTCACCGTCGAGCTCGCCTCGAGCCACCTGACCCCCGCGATGCTGGTCAGCGCCCCCGCCCACGGCCTCGACGACACCGAACTGCACATGCACTGCTACACAGGTCCCGGACACGGCGAGCCCAGGCCCGCCCGGGAGATCCAGGAAATGGCCTGGGTCGACTCCCACGACACCGGCCGGTGCGCGCCAGCGGTGGTCACCGTGCTGCGTAGGCTGCGGGCTCAAGGACAATGCGGCTGACGGCGCCCGGGTCCCGGGCCGGCGGCCGTCCCCTCTTCCACCCCATCAGGGGTGTCCTCGCCAAGGAGGGGCACGCCGCCGAGGGCACCTGGGCACCCACCGCGGACCCGGAGGACCTCGCCCACGGGACCGGGCACCCCACCCTCGCGGTGGCGCCCGCCCCCGACTGCTACATGCTCGAACAGCGCCGCAGCGATGCCGTGCTCCAGCGCGGCCTGGTGGGCGCGGTGGACCTGGCGGCCGTGGCCTCGCGACGGCTGTACAAGCACGAAGGCGTCATCGACGCCCAAGTCGCCGTGCAGGAACGGCTGTTGTGCCGTCGAGGCGGGAACGACGAGCCCATCCTGCTGATGGCGCAGAGCCTGGGCGCCGTCAGCGACTCCTCGACCACCTAGCGGCGACCCCGCCGGACTCGGTGATCGCCGCCGCGGACGGCACCGAGCAACGGATATGGGCCTGCCGGAACCTGGCGATGATCGCAGAGGCACTGCGGCTCGCCGATCCACAGCTGCTCGTGGCCGACGGACACCACCGCCTGGAGGCGGCACTGCGCTTCCACCGGAGCCGGGGCGACGGCGGCTTGGGCCCAGCAAGCCGCATCCTCGCCGTGGCCGTGGACTCCTCGCGCTTTCCGCCCACGCTCTCGGCGATCCACCGGACGGTGCCGGACGTCGACATCGAACAGGCCGTCCGCACGGCGTCGCGCTTCGCCCGCGTCCGCCGGCTCCCGACCCGGTTCGAGCCCCCGCGGCCCGGACATCTGGTCCTGTGCGGGGAGGGACAGGCGTGGGAGGTCTCACAGATCTGCCGGTCCCTGGCCGAAAGTCGACTGCGGGAGCTGCCCCGGCAGTGGCACGACCTCGACGCGGCAATCGCCACCCATGTGCTCATCCCGGAGCTGTGCGCGGCCCAGTCGGTGGAGCGCCCCTTCTCCTACACCCACGCCCTGCCCAGCCCCACGTCACAGGGCCGGCTGGGCGTGGTCCTGCCCCGCCCGACGCTCACGCAGATCTGGCGGTGCGCCGAGTCCGGAGTGGCGCTCCCCAGAAAGAGCACCTCCTTCACCCCGAAGCCGGCGCCCGGCCAGATCAGCTACCTCTTCGAACACGAGCGCTTCGAGCACGGGGCGCGGCGGGAGATGGCTACTTCCGCGAAGGAGTGGTTTGTGTCGGGGCAACATCGGAGACAGCTCCGAGGCTGAGGCGTCGCCCGCCCACAAATGCACCGCGTGTCGGCGTCTTCCCTCCTGGCCGTGCGATGAGTGGCTCGTCCGCGTTCTGCGGGCGGGCCGCTTTCGCGTGGATGACCACTCCACACCAGCCGGCTGCAGGACTTCCCCCATCGCAGCACGTATACAGCAGCGATGAGGCTGCCGCGCGCCCAGGTGCGCACACAGAGGGGCATCCACCAGCGAACACCTCATCCAGACCTGGCCAGCACCCAGGACTCAGGAGATCCGACACAAAACGACCGATGCCTACGGGTCGAACTCCGGACACGGTAAACCTGTCGTTTAACCTCGTCCCCGTTGGGGGTGGGGATGGAGCAGGGTTGGGGGTGGGGATGGAGCAGGCGGTTTTCGAATCCGTCAGGTACTCCGCTGTGTGCCAGGACTGCCGTGGGGAGCTGGAGTGCTGGGGAGTTCAGGCCCTGGTGGACGGCCGGTTGCGATGGGACGTTGAGTCAACCTGTTCCGCCTGTGGATGTGCGGTAGCCGTGTGCGGTGGCGACGTGCCGGCCGAACGGCGGGATCAGATGCTCTCCGAGCATGGACCCGCGAGGCTGCGGGTGAGCAGTCCGCCGGCGAAGAGCGTCGCCATCATGCGCGTGCTGCGGGCTGAGCTCGGCATTGACCTGATGAAGGCCAAGGCTGTGCTGCGCAGTGTGTTGGACGGTGACTACTCAGGAACGCTTCCCGAGATGGAACACCTGGCCCGCACACTTCGGGAGTACGGC
>NZ_JBFAIP010000185.1:0-6109 GCF_040654775.1 Streptomyces sp. NPDC050636 | reverse complement strand
GTCGATCCGATCGACGGTACCCCGGCCCCCGCACCTGCCCGGCACCGGAGGGTCCCGACGCGAGCCGGTCGGAGCACGCCGCTGTCACATGAGGCGAGTGGGCCGTACATCGGGAGGGGCCGAGCCGCGTATATAGGGAGGGGCCGAGCGCTAAGGTTCCGCCCTTTAGCGGAAGTTGGCAGGGAGGACGGCGATGGCAGTCGGCATCAGGGGGATACGGATGCCCGCGGCGTGGGTCAAACGGCTGCTCGTGAGAGAGGGACCCCCCGCGAGGCGACCCAAGCACCGGCCACAGCGAAGCCAGGGGACGCTGAAGATCAGTCGGGCCATCGCGATCGATGCCGCGCTCGCAGCAGCCGCCACCGCGTACAGCCTTCTGCAATCGCTGGTGTTCCTGCCGCTCTGGCGTACGGCCTACCCGGGGCCCGATGACGGGGCACCCTCCGGTGTCCTCCTCATCGCCCTCACTGCCGCGGAGATTCTGGCCGCGCTCTCCGTCCTGCTCCGCCGTCGGCTGCCGTTGGCCCTGGCCGCGACCTCCCTCACCGATCTGTGGGTGGGAGGTGCCGGAATCACCTTTCCCCTTGCGATCTACACCCTGGTCGTGCGTGGGCGGACCCGCTGGGCGGTGGCGGTCGGCCTGGCCGGGGCGACGGTGCCGGTCCTGGACTTCCTGATGATCACCGGCGAACGACCTCCCGTGCCACTGTTCGTCCGGGACGCCGCGATGGGTTATGTGATCCCGACGGTCATCGCTCCGGCCTTGGTGGCCACGACGGTTCGTACGCACCGGGCGCTCATCCGCAGCCTGCGGCACACGGCGGAACAACTCCAGCGGGAGCAGGAACTGGCCACGCGCAACGCCCGGCTGGAGGAGCGCGCGCGAATGGCCCGGGACATCCATGACGTGGTCGCCCACTATGTGGGGCTCATCGTCATCCAATCCGGAGCTCTGGAAATCAGCGAGGCCCGGGGGTCCGCGGCGTACAAGAGCGCCCGCCTTCTTGGCGACCTGGGGCGACGTGCCATGGGTGAACTCCGGGATCTCCTGGACGCGTTGCGGTACGACGGCATGGATGGGCAGGGCATAGGAGCGGGCGAGGCATCGGCCGGTTCGCAGGCCCTCGGAGCTGAGTCGTGGCGGAAAGACGTTCAGGCTTTGGTGAACGAAGTACGGCGCGCGGGCGTACTAGCAACGTGGCAAGTCAGCGGAGAGCCCGAGAGAGCCGGCGCGGCGGCACAGCGGGCCGCCTACCGTGTGATCCAAGAGGGGATCGCGAACGCGGTCCGGCACGCGCCCGGAGCCGAGGTCTGCGTGTCGGTCACAGTGTCCGCCCAGAGCCTGGACGTCAGCATCCGCAACGGCCGGCCACCCGGGCCGGTGGCCGGGCCGACACCAGGGGGTGGCCACGGCCTCATCGGGATTCGCGAGCGGGTGTCCATGTTGGGCGGAACCGTGCGGGCGTTTGCGACGCCGCAGGGCGGGTTCAGCCTGGTCGCCCGCATACCTGCCGAGGCCGCCGTCGATGCCGATGCCGATGCCGATGCCGATGTCGATGCCGATGCCGATGCGGCTGGGAGGCCATGGGCAGCGGCGGAATTCCTCGGTCCCTGTCCTCCGGGGGAGCCCGATGATCCGGGTTCTGCTGGTGGACGACGAGGCACTGGTGCGGCAGGGCATACGCCTCGTGCTCGAATCGGATGACGCGATCACCGTGGTCGCCGAGGCCACCGACGGCTCGCAGGCCGTCGACATCGCTCGCCGGCATCAACCGGACGTCGCCCTCGTGGACATCCGCATGCCCGGCATGGACGGACTCGCTGCGGCCCGGGAAATGGTGCTCCTTCCGCGGCCGCCACGCGTCATCATGCTCACGTCCTATGCCCTGGACGAGTACCTTTTCGCGGCCCTCAAAGGCGGGGCCGACGGCTTCCTGGTCAAGGACGTCTATCCGCACGACCTGCTGAGCGCCGTGAAAGTCGTCGTGGCCGGCGACGCGATCATCTCCCCGCCGATGACCCGCGCGCTGATCCAGCGGTTCGCCCCTCCCGCTGCCTCTCCGGTCTCCAACGCGCAGGACCGCTTGCGCGCCCTCCCGGAGGAGCAGCGCACGATCCTCGCCCTGATCGCCCACGGCTTGTCCAATACTGAGATCGGCGCGCGCCAGGGCCTGACCGAGTCTCAGGTCAAGACCCAGGTAAGCCGGATCCTGCGGCAGCTCCGCTTGAGAAACCGGGTCCAGGCGGCGATCCTCGCCTACTCGGCGGGCCTGTCTCACCAGCCCACGGCGGAATGGACATCGGGCGGCGATGGCGTCGTGCAGTGACTTCGGGTGCTGCACGGCGGCAGGCGGTGGGGTGTGAGCGCAGTTGTCAGGGACGCCGGGCCTGCTGTGTGTGGTCAGCGGGTGCTGCGGATGCAGAAGGGCTGGCCCGAGGGGTCGAGCAGTACGGTCCAGTGCTTTCCGCCGGGCTGGTCAATGGCGCCAGGCATAGCCCGCCGATGCGTCAACGGAACCGCTACCGTTCGTCATCGTGGGGTGGGGCTGGAGAGTTTGCGGGCGTCGCGCAGTAGGTATGGCGGGAGAGTTCATCCGATCCCCGAGCGCATTGCCTCTGCCACGCGCTGCTGATGGCAGCTCGGAGCACTGTCGCTTCGCAGAGTGCGGGCCCTGTCCGGGCGCCATCCCCTGGAGAGAGACCTGCCGGCCGCCGTACGTGGACCGCTGGTCGCCGGAGCCAATGCTGTCGTCGGCGACGGCCGCGCCGTCTATTCGGGCAAGCTTCGGGACGCTACGGGTGCGCGCGGGTCGGCTCAGGCGCGGGTGCAGTCGGGGCACAGACCCCGGTAGGTCACCTCGACGTCGGAGACGGAGAAGCCGAACCGCTCGGAGGCGGGCAGATCGGCCAGTGGGTCGCCGCTGGGGTGGACGTCACGGATGGCGCCGCAGCGCGAGCACACCAAGTGGTGGTGGGGGTGGTGGGCGTTCGGGTCGTAGCGCTTGGCGCGGCCGTCGGTGGCCACCTCGATCACCTCGCCGAGCGAGACGAGCTCACCAAGGGTGTTGTAGACGGTCGCGCGGGAGATCTCCGGCAACCGGGCGGTGGCGCGTGCGAGCACCTCGTCCGCGGTGAGGTGGACGTGCTCGCCATCGAGTACCTCGGCGACGACCCGGCGCTGGGCGGTCATCCGCCAACCACGCCCGCGAAGCCGTTCCAGTAGGTCACTCATGGCCACCAACCTAACAGCGCGTTGTCCGATGGATGAATTCGTATGGGTTTGGCTGTTGTATTGACTTAGATTTCGTCCATCGTAGGATCGGTTCCGGCGACAGCCAAGGGACAAGACAACCGCAGGGAAAGCGCGTGACGGTTCACCAGACGGGTCCGCTCACCACAGAATCCGGTTCCCCCGGTCGCGGACAACCACGGCAGCGAGCAGGCGAGCGTCGGCGGCCCGAGCGCGTCGTCCACGCACGCGTCGCCGGCGCCTGGACGGTGACCACCTCGGCGTCGAGGCGATCGCCTCCGGGGTACGCGATTGCGTAGGACATGTCTTCCCTTCGGACCGTGTGTGTCGGTCGAGTGGTGTCGCCGCCGCCGATTGCGCGGTCGGCGAGGCACACTGCGTGACCACGTCCCCTGACCACGCCGACGATAACGGCTTCTCGATCGACGAGGCCAAGCTCATCTACTGGGGCCTGCGCCCCGGCTGTTCCACCACCCACAGTTCCTGAGCACCGTGATCCGCCCATTTCGGAAGGATTCCCATGTCTGAGAACCAAGACACAAACGTCGTAGACGCGAAGACGGAGGGCGGAGGCGGCTGCCCGGTCGTGCACGGTCGTGCCCCGCACCCGACTCAGGGAGGCGGAAACCGCCAGTGGTGGCCGGAGCGGCTCAACCTGAGGATCCTCGCCAAGAACCCCGCCGTGGCCAACCCCCTCGGCGAGGAGTTCGACTACGCCGAGGCGTTCAAGACCCTCGACCTGCCCGCGGTGAAACGCGACATCGCCGAGGTGCTCACCACCTCGCAGGACTGGTGGCCCGCCGACTTCGGCAACTACGGCCCGTTGATGATCCGGATGGCCTGGCACAGCGCGGGCACCTACCGCATCAGCGACGGCCGCGGCGGCGCCGGGGCCGGCCAGCAGCGCTTCGCCCCCCTCAACAGCTGGCCGGACAACGCGAGCCTCGACAAGGCCCGCCGTCTGCTGTGGCCGGTCAAGAAGAAGTACGGCCAGAGCCTCTCCTGGGCCGACCTCATGATCCTCACCGGCAACGTGGCCCTGGAGGGGATGGGCTTCAAGACCTTCGGCTTCGGCGGCGGCCGCCCCGACGTCTGGGAGCCCGACGAGGACGTCTACTGGGGTCCCGAGACCACCTGGCTCGACGACGAGCGCTACACCGGCGACCGGGAGCTGGAGGACCCCCTCGGCGCCGTCCAGATGGGCCTCATCTACGTCAACCCCGAGGGCCCCAACGGCAACCCGGACCCGATCGCCGCGGCCCGCGACGTCCGTGAGACGTTCCGCCGGATGGCGATGAACGACGAGGAGACGGTCGCCCTGATCGCGGGCGGCCACACCTTCGGCAAGACCCACGGGGCGGGCTCGGCGGACAACGTCGGTCCCGACCCCGAGGCCGCCCCGATGGAGCAGCAGGGCATCGGCTGGAAGAGCACGAACGGCACCGGTGTGGGCGCCGACGCGATCACCAGCGGTCTCGAGGGCATCTGGACGAACACCCCGGTCACCTGGGACAACAGCTTCTTCGAGATCCTCTTCGGTTACGAGTGGGAGCTGTTCAAGAGCCCCGCCGGCGCGTACCAGTACCGTCCGAAGGACGGCGCGGGGGCCGGCACCGTCCCCGACGCCTTCGACGCGTCGAAGACCCACGCGCCGACGATGCTCACGACCGACCTCTCGCTCCGGTTCGACCCGGCCTACGAGCAGATCTCGCGGCGCTTCAAGGACAACCCCGAGGAGTTCGCCGACGCCTTCGCTCGCGCCTGGTTCAAGCTGACCCACCGCGACATGGGCCCGAT
The DNA here is from genome assembly GCF_040654775.1 of Streptomyces sp. NPDC050636. Classification (NCBI taxonomy): domain Bacteria; kingdom Bacillati; phylum Actinomycetota; class Actinomycetes; order Kitasatosporales; family Streptomycetaceae; genus Streptomyces; species Streptomyces sp. NPDC050636. Next base: position 1,062 of record NZ_JBFAIP010000185.1, on the reverse strand, counting down.
CGTGCGCTACCTCGGCCCGGAGGTCCCGGCGGAGCAGCTGGTGTGGCAGGACCCGCTGCCCGCGGTCACACACGAGCTCATCGACGCGGCCGACATCGCCGCCCTCAAGAGCCAGGTCCTCGTATCGGACCTGTCGGTGTCCCAGCTGGTGTCCGCCGCGTGGGCGTCGGCCTCGTCCTTCCGCGGCAGCGACAAGCGCGGCGGTGCCAACGGTGCGCGCATCCGCCTGGAGCCGCAGCGCAACTGGGAGGTCAACGACCCCGACCAGCTGGCGACGGTGCTGCGCACCCTGGAGGGGATCCAGGAGTCCTTCAACGCCGCCCAGACCGGCGGCAAGCGGGTGTCGCTCGCCGACCTGATCGTGCTCGCCGGTGCCGCGGGCGTCGAGCAGGCCGCCAAGAAGGCCGGCTTCGATGTCGAGGTCCCCTTCACGCCGGGCCGCGTGGATGCTTCGCAGAACCAGACCGACGTGGAGTCGTTCGCCGCGCTCGAACCGACCGCCGACGGGTTCCGCAACTACCTCGGGAAGGGCAACCGGCTGCCGGCCGAGTACCTGCTGCTCGACCGGGCGAACCTGCTGACCCTGAGCGCTCCCGAGCTGACGGTCCTGGTCGGTGGCCTCCGCGTCCTGGGCGCGAACCAGCAGCAGTCGGCGCTCGGCGTCTTCACGGAAACCCCCGGGTCTCTGACCAACGACTTCTTCGTCAACCTGCTCGACCTGGGCACGACGTGGCAGGCGACGTCCGAGGACGCGAACACGTTCGAGGGCCGCGACGCAGCCACGGGCAAGGTCCGGTGGACCGGCAGCCGTGCCGACCTCGTCTTCGGGTCCAACTCCGAGCTGCGCGCGCTCGCGGAGGTCTACGCGAGCGATGATGCGAAGGAGAAGTTCGTCGACGCGTTCGTCGCGGCGTGGGACAAGGTCATGAACCTCGACCGGTTCGACCTCATCTGATCATGACGTCCAGGTCAACGACGCAGTGCCGCACAGCAGTCCCGCCGATACGCTACGAAGCGGTAGCCAAGACGTACCACCCTCAGTACGAGCACCAGTCCAGGACG